>JAGQZV010000119.1 GCA_020435295.1 Bdellovibrionales bacterium
TCAATCCGGCAAACCAGTCGGTATTATTCGCTCTCACCCCGACGCGCCACGAGTACTGATTGCAAATTCTCTTCTAGTTCCTGCGTGGGCAAATTGGGAGGTGTTTAGAGACTTAGAGAAAAAAGGGCTGATGATGTTCGGCCAAATGACGGCCGGGAGCTGGATTTACATTGCCACGCAGGGCATTTTGCAAGGTACCTACGAAACCTTTGTCGCCGCTGGCGCCAAGCATTACGGTGGCGATCTCAGTGGACGGTGGGTTCTCTCAGCTGGACTTGGCGGAATGGGCGGGGCGCAACCACTAGCCGCCACGATGGCGGGCGCCTCCTTTCTGGGAGTTGAGGTAGATGCAAGCCGCATTCAACGCCGATTGGAGACTGGCTACGTCGATTGCATGGAAACATCTTTGGAAAACGCATTAGATCGGATTCGTGAAGCCACGAAAAAAAAGCAGGCGCTTTCTGTTGGGCTGCTAGGCAACGCTGCGGAGATCATACCGCAGATTGCCGCGGGCAATTTCATGCCCGACCTAGTCACGGATCAAACCTCAGCACACGATCCGCTGCTTGGGTACATTCCCATCGGCTTGGATGTCGCAGCCGCAAAAAAGCTGCGCAGCACCAATCCCGACGAATATTTGAAGCGATCCAAGCACTCGATTGCAATCCATGTGCGTGGCCTGCTCCAATTTCTTGCCAAGGGGATCCCGACTTTCGACTACGGTAACAATATACGAGCTATCGCCGAAATGGAGGGTGTAGAAGACGCCTTTAAGATTCCGGGTTTCGTACCTGAATATATCCGTCCTCTGTTCTGTGAAGGAAAAGGTCCGTTCCGCTGGGTAGCACTTAGCGGAGATCCGCAAGACATCTACACCACTGACCGGCTACTCATGGAACTATTTCCGCAAGACCGAGGGCTGCAACGTTGGCTAAGTCTGGCGAAGGAGAAGATTCAGTTTCAAGGGCTCCCGGCACGGATCTGTTGGTTGGGCCACGGCGACAGAGAGAAAGCAGGGCTGGCCTTCAATAGACTAGTACGAGAAAGAAAGGTCAAGGCCCCCATCGTGATCGGGCGGGATCACCTAGATTGCGGCAGCGTAGCATCACCCAACCGCGAAACGGAGGCCATGAAAGATGGCAGCGACGCCGTTGCCGATTGGCCCATTCTCAACGCACTCATCAACGCCGTAAACGGAGCCAGCTGGGTGTCGGTGCACCACGGCGGTGGCGTCGGCATGGGCTATTCCATACATGCTGGAATGGTGATAGTCGCGGACGGTACTGACGCCGCCGAAGCACGCCTATCCAGAGTCCTGAATTCGGATCCGGCGATGGGCTTATTTAGGCATGTGGATGCGGGATATGAAAAAGCGCAAGAAATTGCCCGCCGAAACAACGTTTGCATCCCGATGGAGGCCTAATGGAAGCACTCGTGCTTTACGAAGAAATCTCTCAGTTGCTCACTCTGGAGGGAGTCGTCCAGAAAAAGGGCCGACGTCCGGTACAAAGCGATTTGGGCTGCGTGGAAAATGCGTGCATGGTGGTCAATGCGGATGACAACCTAATTGTTTGGACGGGGAAGGGGACCGATCTGCCCGAGACGTACAAAAATCTTGCCCACCGGTTCTCTGGCAAAGGACAGGTTTGGATCCCTGAACTGGTAGAGTGCCACACTCACCTCATCTACGGAGGAACGCGCCACCACGATTTCGCACTTCGTTGTGAGGGCCAAACATACCAGCAGATTGCGGCCGCAGGCGGAGGTATCCTTACCACGATGAACGCCACGCGTGAGGCCCCGCCGGAACTTCTACTAGAACAGGCTGCTAAAGATCTCGCCCGTTTTCAAAAATTCGGGATTGGGACCTTGGAAATCAAGACCGGCTACGGGCTTACCCTTGAGAGCGAACTCCGCGCACTAGAAGTAATCCGCGCACTGTCCGATCAGGCGGCGATGATTCTAGTACCGACGTTTCTCCCCGCTCACGCAACGCCTCCCGAGTACAAGGGGCGCACGGATTCTTACGTGGATTTGATTTGCGCGGAGTGGTTGCCGGAAGTCGCCAAAACCGGGCTTGCAAAGTTCTTTGATGTGTTCGTGGAAGACGGGTACTTTTCACCACAACAGGCACACAAACTTTTTCTATGTGCTTTGGATCACGGCCTAAAACTTAAGCTACACAGTGATCAGTTCACTTCTCTGGGTGGAACTAAGCTAGGGATCGAACTTGGCGCCTTTAGTATTGATCATTTGGATCATATTTCCAAAGAGGATATCCGCGCCTTTGGGGAGTCAAACACCGTGGCGGTACTTCTTCCCGGCGCTTCGCTCTTTACCGGGACTCCGTACCCACCGGCACGCGCACTCATCGATGCCGGAGCGCGCGTAGCGCTGTCTACGGACTACAACCCCGGTACCTGCCCTAGCCGTAACTTACCACTCATGACTACAATCGCCTGCACGCAGATGAAGATGACAGTCCCCGAGGCGATCGCTGCGGTGACGTACAACGCGGCGGCCGCATTGGATTTAGAAGATCGGGTAGGGAGTCTGATCGCGGGTAAGGAATTTCGCGTTTGTACCTTGGATACGGATTCCTACGAGGCCCTTCCGTACTGCTTCGGAGAACTAGAATAGACCAACATATGCCTGCTTAAGGCAGGAACCGTACCGTGACGAAGTTTCCGCCCGAGCTCTCTCCAACAGCCACAATCTTTCCATCGGACTGCAGAGCCATGCCATGGGCGCGGCCGTTGTTGAGCGAGGCAACGCCGTCGGTACCAAAATCGCTATCTAGACTGCCGTCTGTGTTTAATCGGGCCACGACAAAAACATCATCGGAAGATCCATCTGTGTAACCGGCCACAACAATCTTGCCATTGCTATCTACCCGTACGGATTCCGCGATATGGTTACCGCTATCGGCAGTCGAAAACGTTTTAATGCCATCCGCATCAAAGGAACTATCGAGTTGCCCGCTTGAAGTGTAGCGCAGAACCGCAAAGTCAAACTCCCCTGAAGTGGAGTTGTACGTCGTTCCGGCCACTACGATCTTTCCATCCGATTGGAGCGCAATCGAGCGAGCCATATCGAACCCAGAACTCAACGCCGTAGTCTTCACACCATCGCCATCAAAACTCGTGTCAGCCGACCCATTAGAGTTCAAGCGGACAAGCACGATACCAGCAACAGTGAAGTTGCTTTCCGCCGCATACCCGGCGGCGACGATCTTTCCGTTTGACTGGATGGCGACGGATAGGCCCGAATGGTATGTCGCCAAACCCGACAAAGACAAGCTTCCCGTCGTTCCAAAGCTCGTGTCGGCACTGCCTGAACTCGTATAGCGAGAGAAAATCCAATTGGTGCCGGCCTTGCCTACGACGACGATCCGGTCAGAACTGTCAATAACTACTGCATTGGCGGTATCGTTGTTATCGTACGAGAATTGGTGCAAGACGACCCCATCTCCACCTCCGAAGCTAGTGTCGAGAACGCCATTGCTGGTATAACGTACAATCGCCATGGCCTGATTGTTGCCGTATTGATTTTTCGAATAGCCAACCACAATGATTTTTCCGCTGGACTGGAGCGCTACAGCGTAAGCCGCGTCGTCTCCACCTCGGATATCCGTTCGGGTAAGTCCGTTAGATCCAAAACTCGTGTCCACGCTGCCGTCGCTGTTGTAGCGAATCAAGGCAATGTCATAGTCATAGGAACTGCTCAAGCGAGTTGCGCCCGCAACGACCAATTTCCCCGACTGCTGCACGGCCACTCCGTTTAGCACATCGTTGGGCCCATAGCTCGAAACAGCCATGCCATCACCGGAAAACGAGGTGTCCAAATCTCCACCACTCCCGGAACCAGCCGATCCACCGGTACCACTCAGCAGGCGCGCCACCGTTTGCTCGGAGCTACTGTTATTGTAGGAAAGTGTTACGGAGTCAGAAAAGTTGGCCTGGCTCGAAGGCGCGAAGCTAACCACGATGGTACAGCTGCTGCCTTGATTCAACGAGGTAACGCACGTTCCGCCTGTTCCCGGATAACTGCCGCCTTTGAAACCAAATGGCGTGACCAGAGCCGCGCCAATCGCTTCTTTCATATCGGTGGCGGGATTGTTCCCTGTATTAGAAACCGTAAAACTATGATCGGAGGTATTTCCTACCGCGACCGTGCCAAAATCATAACTAGGATCTTCGCTAATCTCCAACACTGCCACTAGAGGCGAGTTCACTGTGACTGTCAGGCTCCCAGCGGTCAAAAGCCCTGCATTGTCCGTTGCGGTTAGGACTGCCGTATCGGCCACAGTGTCTTTGAAGTAAAACGTTGCACTAGAGCTACTCAGCGGAATCAACACTTGAGAGACAGTGGATGTACAATTGGAATCGCTGAAAAAGTTTCCCAAGCTGCCACCACTCAGATTTACGATCGTGTTGGTGGTTACTGCGGTGGCTGTTCCCGCTCCGTTCTGCGCCTGTGCCTGATAGGCGGTGCAGACGCTAGCATCAATATTGGCGGCGCCCACAACGGCAAGTTTCGAGGCTCCGGCGACGTTCACCGTGAGGCTGCCGGCAGTCAAAGTACTCGAGTTGTCGGCCGCAGTGAGCGTTGTGCTCTGCGTGGTATTGTCCATGAAATAAACTGTAGCTCTGCTGGAGAAGGCCGCGATGCCAACACTCGTAATGGAAGTTTGGCAGCTACTGTCGGAATAAAAGACGCCACTTCCAGAATCGGAGAGATTGACGGTGGTGCTCACCGAAACTCCAAGTTCTGAGTCCGACGCACTCTGGCTCACGACCGAGTAGGTTCCGCATGCGCCGGCTCCCAGACTTGTAGGGCCTTCAAGCGCAAGTTTCGTAGCGCCTTCAACGGACACAGCAAGCGTTGCGGCGCTAAGCACAGCAGCATCATCTGCTGCAGACAAAGTCACCGACTGGTTGGTCGTATTTAGATAATAAACCGTAACAGACGAAGCCCCACTCCCAATGAGAGCCGTCGCCGTTGACGTGAAGCAGTTACTATCGCTGTAAAAGCTGCCCGCTCCCGCACCTGAGAGATTGATCACCGTGGCGGAATTTACCGGTGTAACGACATCACTCGGGTTCAAGCTCTTGACTTGATAGGTCCCACAAGAGTTCTTCAGAAGAGGGCTCGGACCGCTCAGCGCTAACTTCGTAGGGCCATCCACAGAAACCGGAAGTGCGGCCGCATTCAACAGACCTGCATCGTCTTCTGCTTCGAGTGTAACGTCTTCCACGACGCTGTTCTTGTAATAAACAAATTTTAGACTGGAGCCCTGCGGAATGGTGACGCTAGTAATGGCAGTGGAGCAACTGCTATTGCTGTAAAAAGACCCCGCACTGGCACCTAGAAGATTAACCAGGACCGCCGACGTTGCGTTCCGCCCAGCACCGCTGGGGTTTTGAACCTGGAGAGTATAGGACTTACACGTATCGGTCTTGATCGAAGTCGGCCCACTCAACGCTAGCTGGAACGGGCCATCCACCAAAATGGGAAGGCTCGCACCAACAAGGCCTGTTGGGCTCGCGATCACAGTATCGGTTTCCACTTGGGTGTTCTTATAATAAAAAATAGCGGACGCGTTGCCAGCAACTAAATTCACAAAACTGGTGGGAATAGAACAAGTCGGATCCGCAAAAAAGCTTCCAGAACCCAGCGCTGAAAGAAATACCAT
The DNA here is from genome assembly GCA_020435295.1 of Bdellovibrionales bacterium. Classification (GTDB taxonomy): domain Bacteria; phylum Bdellovibrionota; class FAC87; order UBA2466; family JACKAF01; genus JACKAF01. The sequence goes on from JAGQZV010000119.1 coordinate 5,696, forward strand.
CACGTCAGTTTCGACGGGTGCCGAGGCGCCCTGGGCGTCCTGACTAATGCCTAAGTAAGGAACACAGGCATTAACCTGAACGGTACTCAACCCGCTAAGTACCAGGCGTACCGGGACACCCGTTCCGCTTAGCGTAGCGTCAGGCTTGACTTGAGTTTGGCAAGAGATAAGGATCACGCTCATCAGCGCAAATACTAACCACTTCTTCGACCTTACCAACACTTGAGCAACCACAAATTCCTCCAACCACGGATCACAAAACTTTCGCATTAATAGCTAGTGTTCGGAGGAGCAATTTTTGTTCCAATGCGCTTATCATTCACTTCCGCCTGCCCAGCACGGAGGATGGCTCGGGATCCTTGGACTTTTTGCGCGTACACCTGGAATACGTCTACGCCGCGTGAACGTTTAGACGGCATACAAATGCCGCTTTATGAACAGACGGCACGCAGGGAACGATCCCCCTCTGGGCGAGGAAAATAGGGCACCAGTTTTGCTTAATAGAAAAACAAGAGAAGGTACGGAACGAGTTCTGGCGGTACGTTGATGAGTGTGAAAACAAAAAATTACATCATGTTTCTCTTTTATGTGGCCTTTTTGTTCTTTCTGACCACCTTGGCACAAGTGGAATATGAAAAGGGCACCCCCGCCCCACCCAGCATTCACCATCGCATGCGAATGCGCGCGTCAGATAAGCTTTAACATGCGGTCCAGCGCCACACGAGAGTAGCGTTTCACGTCATCTGGAACAATCACACGTTCGAAAGTATCGATGTTCTCCAACGCATAAAGGATACGGCCCAGAGTAATTTGGTACATAGTCAGGCACAGAGAGCGGTGAAGCTTGTGGATCTTCCTATCAGGATAGTCCGCAGCTAGGTTTTGAACCAAATTGATTTCCGTTCCTATAAATATCTCGTCTCCCGACCGGGTTTGATTTCTTACGTAGTCTTGGATAAACCCGGTGCTACCTACTGCATCCGCAAGTTCCGCTACTTCTTTTGGAACCTCGGGGTGAACGATTATGCGACTATGCGGATAGAACCGCCGAACGTGTTCCACGTCCCGAACCGTAAACTTCTGGTGGACCGGGCAATAACCACGCCAAAGTATTACTTTCGCGCTGCCGTAGGCATCCGGTTGACCGCCATCCGGCTTTTCTGGGTCCCATACACAGATGTCACTTTCTTTGACTCCAAACCGCAGAGCCGTGTTGCGCCCCAAATGTTCGTCCGGAAGGAAAAAAATCTTCTGACCTTGCTCGAAAGCCCACTTAAATGTCTGCGCAGCGTTACTCGATGTACAAATCGTCCCGCCATTTTTCCCGCAAAAGGCTTTGATGTCTGCAGTGCTGTTCATGTAAGTGACGGGAATAACGGTGCCCGAGCCCTGGATGGCGTTCCAGGCTTTTTCTACCTCAACGAGACTCGCCATGTCCGCCATCGGGCAACCTGCCTCGGGATCAGGGTGGATTACTTCTTGATCGGCACGGCCCAGTATCGCCGCACTCTCCGCCATAAAGCGGACGCCGCAAAAGACAATGTAGCGGCCGCCTTCAAATTCAGAGGCTTTCTTGGAAAGCCCAAAGGAGTCTCCGGAAAAATCGGCAAGCTGCGTGATGCGTTTTCGCTGGTACAAGTGCGCCAGCAAACAAATGTCCTTACCGTACTCGGCGCGTATGGCACGAATCCGTTTTTCGAGTTCGGCATCAGGAAGCGATTCAAGCTCGCGCACCTTGTTTATGTCGATAGCAGTCGTCACAATCTTATCCTAGTAATCCTCGGTTAGATTTCAAGTTCCCCTCGCAGGTAGCACCCCTTGGACTTGTGGTTGCGTTTGCAAGCATTCAGAATGAGTTGCGAAACCAATACCGCTTGGCGCAATCCAATTAACTCGTCACTAAGCGCCGCTCGCCTATAAAAGTTATCGATTCCCTCTGATAACTCTCCTAAAATGCCTTCCGCTCGCTTCAGGCGGCTATCGGTCTTGATAAGGCCAACGTAGTTCCACATCGTGTGCTTTAGCATTAGCCAGTCTTGGTGCAAGAAGCTGGGATCCGCAACGGCACTTTCCGCTTGCCACGGATAAATCTGTGGGTGGCGCAACGGAGCACAACTTCCCAAATCCGACGCGATGGCATCTGCAGCGCGAACCCCCCACACCAAACCCTCGAGCAACGAGGTGCTCGCCAAACGATTAGCGCCGTGCACACCCGTGCAACTCACTTCGCCCACGGCCCACAGACTTGGAATTGTAGTCCGTGCTTCCAGATCCACCCATACACCACCGCAATGGTAATGGGCGCCGGGTAGCACGGGAATCGGCTCGCGCGTGATGTCGACACCCACTTTCAAACAGGAACCATAGACAAAGGGAAAACGCTCTCGAATCCAATCGGCGTCCTTGTGGCTGATGTCCAAGTACACACACGGAGCACCAGTGGAGAGAATCTCCTGATGAATGGCTTGAGCGACCCGATCGCGGGGAGCCAACTCAGGCACCTCGTACTCAGTCAGGTACTTCTTTGCAAAGCGCTCTCCCCTATCGTTGATGAGCACGGCCCCTTCGCCCCTCAATGCCTCCGAGATCAGAAAACGCGTCGACTTCGGGTGATAAAATGTCGTGGGATGAAACTGAACATACTCCAGATTCTCCAATCGACACCCTGCGCGGTGAGCGAGCGCTATCCCGTCTCCTCGGCTAAACTTGCTATTCGTGTTGTGCAAGAAGAGCTGGCCAATGCCACCCGTCGCAAGAACAGTGTGCCGAGCAAAAACGGGATCCACTCGCTTAGCGGTCTGATCATAAACAAAGGCGCCGAAGCAGCGCGCCGGTTCGTGCAACCTAGAACGATCCGTCGAGTGAAACGACGTCATCAACAGATTCACCGCCGTATGTTCAGTCAAAATCTCAACGTTTTCTAAACTTCCAACCAGCTGAATCATGGCGGATTGAATTGCTTTTCCGGACTCATCCCCTCGGTGCAAGATCCTGTTTTCCGAGTGCGCACCTTCTCGAGTCCGCAGCCATTCCCCTTCGGCGTCCCGATCGAATTCCACGTGCGCCTTATCTAGAAGTACACGCCTGACGAGTTCTGGGCCCGCTTCTACGAGCTGATCTACAGCCGGTTCATAGTTGATATGGCATCCAGCTTCCTGGATATCTTGCTTCAGACTTTGCGGGTTGTGGCTAAGAGCCTCATAGATAATTCCACCCTGTGCATGATACGAATTGCACTGGCTTAAGTCCTTTCCCGCGACAATCACAGTTACGCGCTTGCCCCGATCGGCAAGTCGAGAAGCCGTAGATAGACCAGCAATCCCTCCGCCTATGATCAAGCAATCTGTTTCACGCCCCACGCTCATGACTGCAAAATTTCCATGGTTAGGTCCAAACCCGTCACGGTGTGTGTCAGAGCGCCCACGCTAATGAAGTCCACACCTAGCGCCGCCAGGGCGGGTACGTCTTTCAACTGCACGCCACCGGACACTTCAATCAGAACTTTTCCCTTTGCGAGATCGACGGCCGTTCGCCTATCACCGTCACAGAAATTGTCTAGCATCACGATGTCGGGCTTAAGCTCCAAAGCCAGCTGCAATTGGGCCAACGTATCGACTTCTATCTCTACCCGATGCAGCGGAGAGCGAACCGACTTTGCCCGCAGAAGTGCCTGTTCCAGATCGCAGATCAAAAGGTGGTTGTCCTTAATAAGAATTCCGTCCGACAAGTCTCGGCGGTGGACACGGCCCCCGCCGTGCTTAACTGCCGATAGCTGCAGCGCCCTCAAACCGGGCAGGGTTTTTCGCGTTGCAAGGATTTGAGTGGGATAGGGGGCGGCCGCCTCAACAAAGGCTCGGGTCTTTGTCGCGATACCGCTAGCTAGCGCCAACAAATTCAATAGACTTCGTTCTAAAGCTAGGCACGCAGACGCCTCTCCGAAAAGGCGGAGGAGCTCTTGCCCCGCCTCCACCTTTGCTCCATCCACCACCAAGGGTTCACACGAGAGATCCGCCACCGCAGTGAAGGCAGAGAGAATCGCTTCCCCACTAAAAACACCGGGCTCCCGGGTACGCACGACGGCGCGCACACTGGGCGCGGTACCCGCAAGCACGGCTTGCGTCGTCACGTCCTCGTGGACGCAGTCTTCCACGAGCGTCCGGCGAACCAAATCCTCAATTTCGGCATTCCACACCACGCTGTACCCTTAGCACAGAGGTCACGCAAATGGGACCCAAAATGGGACAGGCGAGCTAGCGCAAAGCCAATGCCAGGACGGATTCGCGGATGTTCGGGTCAAAGTCCAGCGCCGCTGCAACTCCGGTAAGCGGTACCCACTCGATCCCCACCACGATGGGTTCCTGCACCGGCTTTGTGGGATTGGGGGCCAACAGAACGGCTCGAAAAAAGTGGGTTTCGCAAGCATACTCCACGCCCCCCCAAACGAAGGGGTAGTTGTCCACCCGTGCGGGCCCTTGCACCCGGACGCTGTAACCGGTCTCCTCTAGGGTCTCCCGCACGGCAGCCTGTGCGGCGGTTTCCCCTTTCTCAACAGCACCCCCGGGAGGAAAGAGCCGGGCTTTTCCAGATTTTGGATCCCGCAAACGCACCAAAAGTAGCCTATCCCCGTCCACGCAAACGGTTGAGGCTCGAAGGCGAGGTACAGCCATCATTCCACCGGTAATTTGGCGGTCAGTACGAAGGTCTTGCGATTGTAGATATACTCCAAGCTACTTACACAAACGGCGATCACCAGCCCGCCGAGTATGTCGTAGAAGTAGTGCTGCTTTGTCGTTAGAGTAGAAGTGAAAATGGCCAGAGCCCACAACCAGTAAAACGTATGCAGGATGGGGCCACGACGCCGCATGGACCAAGCGCAAATGGACGTTAGCGCCACGTGCTGACTCGGAAAGCAATTCGCCGGAGAATCCGCCGCCGCCACGAGCCACATGGCCCCGTTCACCAACGCACTACTCACCGTCGGGTAGTCCGGACGCGGGTAGGTAGTGGGCATTAAATAGAAGAAAGCGCCGCAAAAGAAGAGCACCAGGAAAGCCATGCGAGCAAAATGATTGAACTCCTCGCGCGAAGTCCAAAGAATAACAGTCAAAATCAACAGGTAGTCGGACGTGTAGATTAAGAAAGTCCACGGGATCAGAGGTGTATTTCGATCAATGGCAAGCATCGAGATGAACTGCGGCTCCCAAAGCGGATTTAGATTGGGGTAAAGATAAAATATGGCGTAGCAACACGCATACAATAAGAAGACCGTAAGCTTATATAGACCGAGTGATTTCACGCCGTCCAATCGACCCCTACAATAATTTCTCTATTTCTTGCACCATCCCCGGCGTGGCCCATTCCCGCGGCCCCAAAAACAGGCGCTCGATGGCACCCGCCTTATTGATGAGCACGCTAAGCGGAATGACCTCAACTCCGTACGGGTCCAAGGATTCTTGATTAAACTCAAAGATCAGGTGTCTGGGCAAGAGTTCTTCGGGGATTTGGCTAAGAAGTTTCGGGTTTTCGCCCTCTACGTTGAACGCGAGCAGCGCAAACCCCTGCGCGCCCAGCTTG
>JAGQZV010000120.1 GCA_020435295.1 Bdellovibrionales bacterium
CTTCGGATGAGGCTCGTTTCCTCAGTGCCGAATTTAGAGGTATCCACATCGCTTCCGCGTACATTCCCAACGGGCAGGAGGTCGGTTCCAGCAAGTACTTTTACAAACTTGACTGGCTACACAAACTCGGAACTGCGCTCAAGGAACTGCGCGATAGCGGCCGACCGACTCTAGTACTAGGAGATTTTAATGTGGCCCCGCAAGCTCAAGACGTCCACGATCCCGCCGCCTGGGCCGGTCGCATTCTCTTTTCTGCACCCGAGCGCCTAGCCTTATCAGGTATCTTGGAGCTGGGTTTTGTAGACGTCTTTCGCTCTCTTGTAACAACCGGAGGCCACTATTCCTGGTGGGATTACTGCCAGTTGGCTTTTCCCAAAAACAACGGCCTTCGCATCGATCTTATCCTAGCTAGCCTTGATCTGGCGCCCCGCTTCCGAGAATGCTACATCGACCGCGACGAAAGAAAGGGGAGCAAACCTTCCGATCACGCGCCCGTTTTTGCGCTATTTCGCGAATAGTGATATACGAGCCAATGTCTATGACGCCTGAAATGGACAATTTTAAGCGCCTTCTTTCCCAAAAAGGCCTGAAGTTTACGCACGAACGCAAACAACTTCTTGATGAGGTCTTGCAACTAAAACACCATTTCGATGCCGATAAGCTTGCCGATCTGGTTAAGCGAAAAGGGCTTCGGGTCTCCCGCGATACCGTTTACCGTACACTGCCTTTGCTGCTGGAGTGTGGTGTTGTGCAAAAATCTGTGGGGGACGGCCGCCGAGAATACTTCGAACGCACCAGTGTCAAAGGCCACCACGACCATATGGTTTGCATTGAATGCGGCCGCATCATCGAATTCACGTCTGAAAAAATAGAAACCCTGCAAGAAGAGATCTGTAAGAGTTACGGTTTCAAGCTTGTCTTCCACGACCACCGGCTCTTTGGAATCTGCGAAAGCTGCCAGAAAAAACTTGCCAAAGCGACGTCGACCCATTAATTCAGACGGCGTCTGAATTGATTAATTCTGACTTTTGCGGCTTTTAGTAGGTGGCACTTCATGTTTCAGCGCAACGTTTGGCGATATGGAATAGGGATATTTGTACTGTACGCCGTTTCCCTACCCGCCATGGATCTCCCTCAACTGCGGCGGGCCGCAGCAGAGGGATTGACCTATATCCGGGTTGCCCTCATCGCAAGCGACGAAGAACTTCCCCATGTTTGGGAAGCAATAGAAGAAGCGGAACACGCCCTTGAGCCCCCTGCAGCAGTAGAAGGCTTTTGGAAAAGAAAGTGGCACATCCTCTATCGCTTGGGAGCGGACACCGTGCACCCGTTTTTCGAGCACACACCGCCCCGTGCCCTATATCGACTGCTTTGGGAAAACCCTCCTGCCGCGTTCGACCTTCGCCGTTCGTTTCAAAATTCCAGGCGCTTGCTTCGGCTCTCGGAGGACTTCGCAAGTCCCTGGCTTCGCCAACTTATGCTCAACTCCGCTACAATGTTCGCCATCACCCACGGGGGAGAGTTTTTCACTGGATCGATTGAAGGGACCCACGAACTATTTCGGGGAAACGTGGCCGCTGCGCTTGCTTGGTATGGACTTGCCATCCCCGGACTATATGACTTTGGCTGTTGGATAGGACAGGGACTAATCGTCCTCAAACCCACCCGCGCCGGTTTCGATATTCTGCGGCGTGCAACTATTCTCGTGGCCGGGAAAGCAGTGCAATACGTTGGGCTGAAACGCGTTGTGCAGCTCGTGTTTGAGAGGCCCGAGGTACGCGCGCAAATGGCACAACTCGCGCGCAACGGCACGGAGAACAAACAGCGCACTACGTTTGAGATCTACGTAGAGGACGAGGCCCTGCTTCGCTATTCAATCATAGACAACGAGGGAGGCGAGGCGCTACGTCTGCGGTTTGAGATCAATGATCGCGGAGAAATGGTCCTGTGCGAAGCCGATGTGCATGAAGCTTCCCTAGTCGCGGCCTCTTACGCCTCGCTCAAACACGCCCTTGGCGATTTTGGCTGGAATGTGTTGGGAGCGTTTAGACAGATCCACAAGCTGCTCTGCCGCAATCAGGCCGATCTAATCAGTAGCGAGAAAACATTTATCTCTGGCAGCCACGCGGAAAACGGCTTCCGCCACCTCGTTTTTCGCCCCAATGCAGTTTCTGCGCACTCGCGCCTTAGGCTAAGTGATGCGCTCCGCGGTTGGTGGACCGCGCAAAAGCAGTGCGTATTGGAAATGCTTCGCTATTACTCCCCAGTGGTACCGCTTCCCCCGCCACCAGCAGGAATCGATGCCGAGTAATATTCGTTCATGAGCGTGTGCACGATTTGCCCGGCGGGCAGTATCTGGTCGATCAGACCCGCGCCCTGACCGGCTCCCCACACTTGCTTCCAAGTAGGTACTGTTACCGCCTTCTCCAGCTGCACTTTCCCAAGGTAAAAGCGCAACATCTTCATCGCGCGTTTGCTAAATTCATGCTTATGCAGAAAACTTTCAATTGGGTTCAAGTCGACGCCGATCTTTTCAATATACGGAGTTCGGATAACGGAGGCAGGCACACCGGACAGCTTTCGAGTCAGCACGATGTCCTCGGGCTCAGCATTGACGATCGCATTCTTATAGTCCTGATGCACATTGGCCTCTGTGCTCGCAATAAAGCGTGTTCCAATCTGTACCGCCGAGGCCCCAAGCATAAGCACAGCTGCCATCTGATCTCCCCGTACGATACCACCAGCAGCGACAATGGGGATTTTAAGATGGCGCTTAAGATGCGGGATGAACACCAAAGGGGACGTTTCGCCCGCATGCCCACCCGCCCCAGCACAAACCGCCACCACGCCATCGGCGCCTAAAGCTTCTACTTTTTTCGCATACTTTAGAGTGGTCACATCGCATAGCACCTTGGACCCAACGGCGTGCATCTTCTCAATCACCTTCTTGGGACTTCCAAGTGATGTGACTACTACTGGAACCTTAAACTCCGCACAGACGTCGAGATCGGCATCTACTCGAGGCGCCGATTTATTCACAATCAAGTTCACAGCAAAAGGTTTGTCAGTAAGCGCCCTGACCTTCTCCACGGCGGCTCGAAATTCGGCAGTCGAGCGCCAATTGAGCGACGGCATGGCGCCAAGCCCCCCCGCATTGCTAACAGCCGCCACAAGTTTTTCATCGCTCACCAAAAACATCGGCCCGGCTATAATAGGGTACCGGCAGCCAACCGTCTTGGTAAACGCAGTCTCTAAGGCTTTCGGCGCTTGGTTATTACTCATCGTGGGAGCAGACTCTAGTCGGCTGTGTGGCAATAGGCAACGCGGGTGTTCATTTTGCCTCGGCTTTGCGCATCGCCTCTTTGTCTTCAATTTCCGCGATAATTTCGTCACACCGCCGTTCGTAGAACGAGTGGGAATCGATGGAAAGCGAAACGACGTAGGCAACAATAGAGGTGAGCATCAGCTGCAAGGTCGCACCGTGCCGGTCGGTCATTTCAAGCACCAGAACAAGTGCCGTGAAAGGGGCGCGCGTCACCGCCGCTAAAAACCCCGCCATGCCCGCTAGTACCATAAGGTTCGGGTTAGACGAGCCCACCCATACTGCCATCTGGGAGCCAATGCTCGCCCCAATGGCCAGGGAGGGCGCAAAGATACCTCCGGCCACTCCGGCCAGATACGAAACGAGGGTACCTACATAACGGCCAATCACCAGCTTCAAGTCCGCCTCGACGCCTTCGGAGAATAGCAGCTCGCGCACCACCTCGGCACCACCCCCCATCACTTGTTCCGTAAAGAAAAAAGCGTAGAAGGCCACGAACAAGCCCACGCCGCCCGCAAAAAGCGCTTGGTCCCTAGCCCGCATCTTGCGCAGCTTGTTGCCGAAGTGAAAAAGGATCTTGCCAAAAAAACCGCCACCTACACCACAAATGATGCCAATGAGAATAGCCCACGGCATAAACCCGGCGGTCACTTCCCCCAACTCGGGATAACCGAAAAACAGATACGCGCCGAGTATCCACTGCGAAACCATCCCCGAGATAATCACGGCGGAGACGAGTACGGTTTTTACTCTGTTGAATTGTTGCGCCGCTAACTCCTCAATCGCAAACACGATCCCGCCAAGAGGTGTGTTGAAAGCGGCCGCAAGTCCGGCAGCCCCACCCGCAATGAGCCAGGGTTGGTGGGTGGACTTCGGCCACACTTTTCTGAAAATAGCGCCGATGGCGAGAAAAATGCTGGTAGAAATCTGAATCGTCGGCCCCTCACGGCCGATTGCCCCGCCGCCGAGCACGCAGAGTACGGAACTGAGTACCTTCACGGCGCTAATCCGCAGACTCATCAGCTCATTCAAATAGCGTCTAGGAGATTTGACATCCAAATGGATTCCGGCCATCACGGCCGGGATACCGCTTCCCCCTGCGGCTTTTCCGAAATAGTAAACAAGCGCCCAGGCGGCCACAAAGCACAATGGAGAAAGAGCCATTGTGTAATAGGGGTTTTCGATAAAAATCTCAAACGCCATCTGCGTAAAGGTGTGAATGAGCTCGGCGTACACGACGGCAACCAAGCCAACAATGGTCGCCGCCACCCAATAGGGTACGTTTTGAAGAAAGGGCTGCGCTTCCAGTAGCGATTGCACGCGATCGCGCACAGACCGGCTCGTTAGCCATTGGTTGAATCGCTTGATGTACTCTTGAATGGAAGACAACCAATCCATAGACGAAGTCAGACCTTACCAGAGATGGCGTATCAAGTCTCTCCCGGCTTTTACGAAACGAGATTTTTACTGCCCGCTTGACCCTCTTACGAAACAAGGTAACAATTTGCAATCAGTAAGCCGCCATTGGAGAAAACACCATGCCCGTCCTTGACATGTTGGCCCTACTTGCTGTTGCGTTGCTCATCGCCAAATTCGCCGGCGGAGTTGCGGAACGAATCGGCATTCCAAGCGTTCTCGCAGAACTCTTGACCGGTATTCTCATCGGAAACCTCGGCGGTGCACTCGGTCACAGCTACCATGACTTGGAGCATTCTGAACTCGTCCACGGATTGTCCGAGTTGGGAGTCTTGTTTCTGCTCTTTCTGGTGGGTTTAGAGACTTCCATCAAGGAAATCGGACGTGTCGGCACAGACGCGACTCTCGTAGCCGTAATGGGAGTCATCGCCCCGTTTCTGCTGGCTTTTGCCACCATCCCGTTTTTGCTCCCTCACAGCACGTTCAACCACACCCTCTTCATGGCTGCAGCCCTCACGGCCACGAGTGTTGGCATCACGGCGCGCGTGTTACAGGACTCCGGACGCCTCAAAAGCGTCTCCGGGCAAATCATCCTGGGTGCGGCTGTTATCGATGACATTCTGGGCGTCGTTATCCTGACCGTCGTAGCCGCTCTTGTCCGCGAGGGAACGGTTTCGGCAATCGAAGTCGGGCACATTTTCCTGAACGTCGGACTGTTTGGTTTGCTTGTATTCCTGCTTCGCAAGTACGTCTTTACCGGCTTTATAGGACGCGTCCACGTTCTAGAAATTTCGGGAACTCTTACGATTTTCCTGCTTTCGCTCTGCCTCCTCTTTGCATGGGGAGCGAAGTACATGGGCTTAGAGGGAATCATTGGCGCCTTTGCACTTGGGATAGCGCTGGATGATGTTTACTTTGAGCGTTTTTCGGCGACCAAACACCTTGGTGTCGACGAGTTGCTCAAGCCAGTTGCCGACTTCTTCACGCCTATATTTTTTATCGTCATGGGAATGGGGGTAAAACTCAAAGAGCTTTTCAATGTCGACGCTCTGGGGCTCGGCCTGCTACTTATAGTATGTGCGATCGTCGGCAAACTCGTTTGCGGTTTTGGTGTGCGCAAGGCCTCCCGTGAACGGGGGGGAGATAGGCTTTTGGTAGGCTTTGGAATGATTCCGCGAGGCGAAGTGGGTTTGATTTTCGCGGCAATCGGTCAGCAAACGGGAGTACTCAATACGGCGGACTACTCATCGGTAGTACTCATGGTGGTCGTAACAACTTTGCTCGCTCCCGGGCTCATTGCCTGGCGAGTCAAAAAGCTACCGGCGTAGACTAGCCGCCATTGAAACATATTCGGGGGTAACACATGGGAAAGCTGGGAGTAGGTCTTGCTTTGGCACTCAGTTTAACGTCAACGGTGCTCGCCTTCGACAGCTCCCACAACCTGTGGAAGCAAGTCCTCGACAAATACCGAACACAGGCAGGGGGAGTCGCGTACGGCCCTCTCAAAGCCGATACGGAAAAGGACTCCGCGCACCCCTTGTCAGCGTACCTTAAGAGCCTTTCTGAAGTCTCTTACCAAATGTTTTCGTCGTGGGATCGCAACGCACAGATGGCGTTTCTCATCAACGCATACAATGCGTTCACCGTGCGGTGGATTGTGGATCACTACCCAGTAAGCAGCATCAAAAAGACAGTGGGTTGGTTCGCTAGCCCGTGGAAGCAAGAATTCTTCTCTCTCTTGGAGGGTAAAATCACTCACCTGGACGCTATTGAACACGATTGGCTTCGCAAGAAGTACGAGGACGCACGCATACATGCCGCTGTGAATTGCGCCTCTATATCTTGCCCGATTCTCCAAGCCACTCCATTTACGGCGAAAAATCTCGACGCCCAACTTGAAGGAGCCTTCAGGGCCTTTTTGCAGGATCCAAGCCGCAACCGTTACGAACCAGACTCCGGAGTGCTTAATGTATCGAAAATTTTTGATTGGTTTGAATCGGACTTTGAAAAAAGTTACGGAAGCGTAAAGAATACCATCGAACGGTTCGGACCTCCGGGCGCGCAACGTGCCCTCAATAAGAAAGGGACCCTACGTTACCTGGACTATGATTGGGGTCTAAACGACAGTGCCGCGCCCCCGGCAGCACTAAGCCGTAAACGCTAAACCCTGCATACAGTTCCCAAGGCCCACCTTTTAAGGTATGTTGCGAAGGCAATGAAAAAGGCCAAGAAAACAAAGCCTTCGCAGCCATCCGAAGGAAAGTATTCTCTCAAGCACCGCGTGCGCGTGGTTACTGCAGCCTCACTCTTTGACGGACACGATGCGGCGGTGAACATCATGCGCCGGATCCTGCAATCCACAGGCGCTGAAGTCATCCACCTCGGGCACAATCGATCGGTGGGAGATATCGTGCGAACGGCGGTACAAGAAGACGCCCAGGCCATCGCCATCAGCAGTTACCAGGGGGGACACAACGAGTTCTTTCGCTACATGATCGATTTGCTAAAGCCCACTGCGCAAATTCAAGTTTTTGGCGGCGGCGGGGGAACGATCACTCCCGACGAAATCAAGGCCCTTGAAGCCTATGGTGTAACCCGAATCTATTCCCCTGAAGATGGTAGGCAAATGGGACTGCAGGGACTTATCAATGATATCCTTCAGCGCTGCGACTTTCCGGTACTCGACCACATAGACTGGAAGGGATTGACAAATTTTCGCTCGGATCCGCATGCACTGGCTCAGGCGATCACCTGCTTAGAAGTAGGCGAACAGGGATTTAGACAAGAATCCAAGGCGCACCTTTCGGAGTGGCAACGACTTTATGACGCCTCGCGCCTTCCACACACCGGCCGCTCTTTCGTTCTGGGAATCACCGGCACTGGAGGCGCGGGCAAATCGAGTCTTACAGATGAGTTAGTTCTGCGCATTTTGGACCAGGAACAAGACAGTCGCATCGCGGTCTTGGCGATAGATCCTACGCGACGCAAAACCGGGGGGGCCCTTCTCGGTGATAGATTGCGCATGAACAGCCTTAAGAGCGAACGCTGTTACATGCGCTCGCTCGCAACCCGACAGGCCGATGCCGCTATCAGCGAGTCCACGGCGTCGGTCGTTGGCCTTCTGAAGGCCGCAGGTTTTGACTGGATCATTGTGGAAACCGGCGGGATTGGGCAAGCAGATGCCTCTATCGTGGATATCGTAGACGCCAGCCTGTACGTGATGACCAGCGAATATGGGGCCTCCACCCAGCTTGAAAAAATAAATATGCTTGATTACGCGCAGCTCATCGCCATCAATAAGTTCGAAAAAGCGGGTTCTGCAGATGCCCTGAAAGACGTACGCAAGCAGTTTCGTCGTAATCACCTGGAGTTTGAACACGAAGATCCTAACCGTTATCCGATCTTCGGGACCATTGCGTCGCGCTTTGCCGATCGCGGAGTGGACGCGTTGTTTTCTCACTTACAGCGGATCCGCGGGGCAGAAACCAAACTCCAACTGCTTCCCGCCCCGCTGGACACACTTGACACTGATTTCGTCACGGTCGTCCCCAGAAACCGCAGCGCCTACTTATCCGAAATCGTAACCGCGGTCCGCGACTACAAACGCAAAGTACAAGCCGAAGCTCGCAGATACCAGGAACTCGAAGGGCTTGAAATAGCACGGACCGTACTTAGCGGAACGGCTAAGGAACAAGTCGAGAGTGTACTTGCCGACAAGCGCCTGGAGCTCGATCCCCAACTGGCAAAAGCGGTGGCGACATATGAAGAGATCTCTCCCCGCTACAAGCAAGACACGTTCACCTACCAAGTACGGGATCGTTCTCTTACCGTACCCCTCACAAACGAAACACTCAGCCATAATAAGATCCGCCGCGTCGCCACCCCAAACTTTCTTTCCAAAGGCGAACTCGTTCGCTTTGTTGGCTTGGAGAACTTACCCGGCTACTTTCCGTTCACCGCTGGGGTCTTCCCGTTCAAGCGTACCGAAGAGGAACCCAAGCGCATGTTTGCCGGAGAAGGGACCCCTACCCGGACCAATAAGCGCTTTCACTACCTCTGTGACGGGGAAAAGTCCAAGAGACTCTCGACCGCATTCGACAGCGTTACCCTCTATGGTGAAGATCCTAATGAACGACCTGATATTTACGGGAAGATAGGCGAAAGTGGGGTCAGCGTTTGCTCGCTCGACGACGCAAAGAAACTCTACGCCGGGTTTGACCTCTGTGATCCGAGCGTTTCAGTGTCGATGACTATAAACGGGCCCGCACCGATGCTGCTTGCATTCTATTTCAACACGGCAATCGATCAACAGGTCGAGATATTTGAGAAACAGCGCAAACGCAAAACCACGCCTGAGGAGTGGGAAGCAATCAAACGCGACACTTTGACTCGAGTTCGCGGTACCGTTCAAGCCGACATTCTCAAGGAAGATCAAGCACAAAACACCTGCATTTTTTCTACACCATTCGCCTTGCGTATGATGGGCGATATTCAACAATACTTCGTGGATAACAACGTACGGAATTACTACTCGGTTAGCATCAGCGGTTATCATATTGCAGAAGCTGGAGCGAATCCCATTTCCCAAGTCGCCTTTACCCTGGCTAATGGGTTTACTTTCGTGGAGTACTATCTCGCCCGGGGAATGCCGATCGACGCCTTTGCGCCCAACCTCAGCTTCTTTTTCAGCAATTCCCTAGATCCTGAGTACGCCGTTATTGGTCGGGTGGCCAGACGTATTTGGTCAGTCGCCATGAAAAACCTTTACCAGGGCAACGAGCGCAGCCAAAAGCTCAAGTACCACATCCAAACTTCCGGCCGCTCCTTGCATGCGCAGGAAATCGCGTTTAACGACATCCGCACCACCTTGCAGGCGCTCAACGCCTATTACGACAACTGTAACTCACTGCATACGAATGCCTACGACGAAGCCATCACTACCCCGACGGAAGAGAGTGTGCGCCGCGCGATGGCCATCCAGCTCATTATTGCGCGTGAGTTTGGGGTCTCTAAAAATGAAAACCCACTCCAAGGCAGTTACTTCATGGAAGAGCTGACAGATCTTGTAGAGGAAGCCATCCTAAGTGAGTTTGAACGTCTTTCTGCACGCGGTGGGGTACTCGGAGCGATGGAGAGCCAGTACCAACGAAATCAAATCCAAGAAGAATCTTTGCATTACGAACGCCAGAAGCACTCCGGAGAGTTACCGCTTATCGGGATCAACACTTTCCTCAACCCAAACCCAGAGCAAATGATGGAAATTCCCGAAAACTTGACGCGCGCTTCGTACGCAGAAAAAACCGAACAAATAGATAACCTACGCCTTTTCCAAAAACAACACGCTCCAGAAGCTCCAAAAGCTCTTGAGGAACTCAAAACCGCTGCCAGAGCGGGGCAAAACATTTTTGCGGCCTTGATGAAAGCCGCGCGCGTTTGCTCACTCGGACAACTCACCAACGCTCTATATAGCATCGGGGGCGAGTACAGACGTGCCGTCTAGAAGATGTAACGTTTGCGGCTGATATTAAGGATGAGACCAGTAATTAGGAGAAACGTCATAATGGACGTTCCGCCGTAACTGAGGAACGGTAAGGTCACGCCTACTATGGGAAGCAAGCCCGTTACCATCCCCAAGTTGATAAAGACGTGCCAAAAAAGCACCCCGGTAACGCCAAACGCCAGAAGCATTTCAAACTTGTCACGCGCCCGAGCCACGGTTCTAAGTGCAAACATGCAGTAGAGAAAGTAGAGGATCAACAAGATCACCGCCCCCACGAAGCCTCTCTCCTCCGCCAGCACCGAAAATATAAAGTCAGTGTGCTGTTCCGGGATGAAGTTCAGACGCGATTGCGTGCCTTTGCGGTACCCCTTTCCAAAAAGACGCCCGGACCCGACCGCAATCTTGGCCTGGATCGCATTATACCCGCTACCGCGCGGATCGCTTGCCGGATCCAAGAAAGTCTTTACCCGCTGCCGCTGGTAGTCCTTCAGAACGTAGGCATAGGTTAGCGGGACTGTAACTAGAGCGATGAGTGCTACGATCAGAACGGATTTCCAACGCAGGCCTAGGAACATAACAAGCGATCCGGCTCCAAGCACCAGAACTCCTGCCGTTCCCAAGTCCGGTTGTATCAGAATCAACAAGGCACTGGGTGCAATGATGGCCGCCGGCATGAGCAGCCGCTTTAATGTATACGGAGGTTCAAACTTATCGTCCGAAAAATAGCGAGCCAGTGCAAAAATTACTGCGATCTTGGCGAGCTCCGAAGGCTGCACCCGCACTGGTCCAAAACCAAGCCAGCGCTGCGATCCGCCACCCGTCTGGCCCACAACCAACACCAGCAAAAGCAGAACGATGCACAGGGCATAAAACAGATAAGAGAATCGATACAAGATTTGGCTATCAACGAAAATCAAAGCCCCGCCCAGCAGCAAACCCACGGCAAAACGGGCGAACTGCGCTTTACACAACGACTGCAAGTGCGGTCCTTCAGTCGCACTGTAAAGGGTAAACATGCCTATGATGAATAAGCTAAACACCGTTGCTATCA
>JAGQZV010000121.1 GCA_020435295.1 Bdellovibrionales bacterium
TGTGACGGGACCCAGTGGCTGCTGGACGGCTTTAAGGGAGAAAAGGGGGATAGAGGAGACGAAGGCAACGCCGGAGCCCAGGGCGCACAAGGTTTGCAAGGACTGCAGGGCGAGCGCGGCACCGCGGGTTCTCAAGGGCTACAGGGAATTCGAGGACTTCAGGGAGTTCAGGGTGTGCAGGGCATACAAGGAATTCAAGGTGCCAAGGGAGATTCTGGAAGTGACGACATTCTCGTAGATGCTTACCTCACTGGAAGCAACGATTCTACAACTGGAATTCGAGCAGCGATCCGTGCCGCTGGCGACGCCCGGAAGTGCGTTTCTTTCACAGCGGCAAAACACTACGTTACCAGCGGAACCATCGAAATATCGCGGGAAGCAGGGATACCGCTTTGTGTGCGCGGAAACAACGCCGTCATTGAAGCGTCTGCTGCGGGCGCGGTAGTCCGATTGGTCAATCCCCACCTTTTTGCCTATAGTTCACTTTTTTTTCTCGAAAACTTAGAAATCCAATCGAAGGGGATGGCCGACTACGGTTTGGAGATCCTCGGCGCACAACGAATTCGAGTTAGCGGAGTCCGAACCAGCGAATCCAAAATCGCCGGGTTTCATTTGATAGGAGCGAATGGCGCCGGGATCTACTACAACCAGTTTTCAGACTGGTATAGCTATCGCGATTATCAGGGGCTTCGAGCTGAATCTCTCGATATCAAGCGAATCAACGCCAACACTTTCGTAAACACAAACTTCGCCTTTTGTTCCGACGTGGGAGTGTATTTCGATAAAGCAGAAAGTAACTATTTTGAAGGTGGCTCCATTGAAAAAACGGGGAAGCAAGCGATCCACCTAGTGGACTCAACCAACATGAAATTTAATACCTATGTGGAGAATCATGCCTACGATAACAATACACGGACTCGAAACCCTAACTACGCCGCATTTCGCCTGGATGGCGCGACGAACAACTTTTCGTTCAAAGGCCGGGTCACCGCAGACGCTGCGTTAACCAAAGGCTTGCTGGAGGGAGATGCGCGCACCACCTGTCACACCATCGAAAGCGCTCAATTCAACGGTGGCATCCCGTACCGAACCTGCGACGGAGTGACTTACGACGCGCAGAGATTCGGAGAATCCTCCTTTTATCAGCAAGTCCCCGATGGTGGGCGCCCCGAAAGGAGATGGGGAGTGGGGACTCTCGGCACCGACCACCCACATCACCCTGATTCATTTTACATCTATCAGTATAACCCGGGCGGTCAGGGGGGCTATCGCGTGCTTATCGACGACAACGGAAATGTGGGCATCGGCACCACAGAACCAAAGCGGACGGCACATATTTCCGGCGTGATGAGATTGGAGCCCCAAACTCAAGCACCGGCGGCGCCGGCCAACGGCGACATCTACTTTCACCAATCCGGCGCACTCTGCGTGTACAGTAACTCCCGCTGGGAGAAACTAAACCAATCCGGAAGCTGCCCCTAGGCAGAGCCCCCCCCTAAACTATCTCACTTTCGAGACCCTCCCCTCGAAGTCTCAGAAATGAACACCGAGTCAATTTCTAACCATCTGATATTCCATCGCTTTTACATCACTCCGCCTGGCACGAGCCCTGCTTAAAGGAAGGGGCGTGCAAGAAAACCTATTTAATGCCATGTGTCATTTATGGTAAATGGAGACTACCGTGAAAACAACACCCCCTCACCGATACAGAAACGCTAGCCGGCTGGTGGCGTCCTCCGATCCGAGCTGGACGACGGCCCAGGCCCACGGCCTAATCGACATTTCTGCTACTGCCACCCCGGACGGAAGGCTTATCAGCAGCACCGGGCACGAGTTCATCAACCTCTGCTCCTGCTCCTACCTTGGGCTGCACCGCCACCCCAAGATCCTTAAAGCCATGAGGGACGTTCTTTCAGACGGCTCGCAGGTGCACTTTTCTCTTTCTACCGTTCGGATTCGGCCCAAGCTCATGGACGAGGCCGAAGCCCTCATGGGAGAAATCTTTGGCGCGCACGCAATTCTTGGCCTTTCGGCGAGTGTTCTTAGCGCCAGTCTGCTACCGCTCATTGCCGCTGGCCAACTCACAGACGGCCAACCCACCACTATGGTCTTTGACAAACGCGCCCACTTTTCCATGGCGTACATCAAACCCATTTGTGCCGATGAAAGTGAAGTGCTGACTATCGATCACAACGATCTCAACGCGCTTGCAGACATTTGCAAAACGCGCACGCGCGTTGCCTACGTCGCAGACGGCGCCTACTCCACCGGAGGCACCACACTCATGGACGGCCTGCTCGCCCTCCAAGAAAAATACGGCTTATTTCTCTACTTCGATGACGCGCACTCGATTTCGGTGACAGGTAAGAACGGCGAAGGCTTAGTCCGATCCCACCTAAAAGAGCTCAACCCACTTACACTTGTGATGGCAAGCCTCAACAAGGGCTTTGGCACGAGCGGCGGCGTCGCTGTCCTTAATTCCAATCGCTTTGACCAGATCATCCGTCGCCATGGCGGGCCGCTAGGCTGGTCGCAAAGTGCAAGCGTCGTGACTTTTGCCGCCACTAAAGCGTCTGCAGAGATTCACCTTTCGGACGAGCTCGGAGCCCTCCAAAAGAAACTGCAGCAAAACATCGCTCTCTTTGACTCTATCGTCTCTACCCAACAAGAGGGAGCCAAACTGCCGGTTCGATTGATACCGGCGGACTCAGACAAGCAAGCCATCCACATGGCAGAACAACTGCTCTCGCGTGGCTTTTACGCGGCACCCGTCTATTTCCCGATCGTTGCGCGCGGACAGGCTGGCGTACGCATTCTATTGCGTGCAGACATCGAAGAAAAAGACATGCTCCGCTTCGCACACGCTGTGGCCGCTGTCACAGAGAACAACACACAAAGCGAGGTGGCCCAATGATAATGAGACTACGCAGCTCACTCGTCACCCCAGCGCTCCATGTGCAATTTGTAAAAGCTTTGGAAGTTGGTGCAGATGCCGCCATCACAGATCTCGAAGACTCCATCCCGCTAGACAAAAAGGATGAGGCCCGCAGGCGCGCCTTTGCACCTCACCGCATGCCAAAACTAGCGCTCACGCGCTGCCTTCGCATCAATAGCCCAACGACCGCCCATGGTATCAAGGATCTGGCAGCGCTTTTAGAAGCGAACGACGCGCCAGATGTCATTCATATCCCCAAAGTCGAAGCGCCAGAGCACGTTCAGATGGTGGAGTCCGCACTCGCGACCAAACACCCAAATATCCGCTACTTCGCCATTATCGAGACCGCCAAGGGTCTTTCGAGGGCGCTAGAAATTGCGCAGGCTTCAAAAAAACTCGACGCACTCATCTTCGGTGCCGGTGATTTTGCCCGCGACATCAACGTGAATATCGTTTGGGGTAATCTCGCCTTTGCCCGCCACGCCATCGTACTCGCGGCGGCCGGCGCTGGCATTGGGGCCATCGATAGCCCTTGCTTTGAAATCCACAACCACCGAAAGCTTGCTGAAGAGTGCCACATGGCAAGACAAATGGGTTTTTCGGGAAAAATTGCCATTCACCCCAACCAGGTCGAGACCATCAATCAAAGTTTCGGGCCAGATAAACTTTCTATCGAGCACGCGCGTGCGATTGTTGAAAAAAGTCGTCAGACTGACGCCAGCATTTTTGTCGTAAACGGCCAGATGATTGGGCCGCCGATAGTGCACCAGGCACGCGAGATGTTAAACCATTACGCCGACATTACGGAGCAACCCTAATGGAACCCCTTTTGCCAGCTTACAAACAGGTCGGCCCTAACCGTTACCGCGAAGTGCACGGCATGTATTACGATGATTTTGTCGTGGGTGACACCCTAGAACACCGACCGGGCAGAACGATCACAGAAGTAGATAACATCTGGCAGTCGCTTCTTTGCTTAAACACGCACCCACTGCACATCGATGCCGTGTACGCGTCTAAGACAGAGTGGGAAAAGCCGCTCATTTCAAGTTTAGTAAGTTTGGCCATCGTCGGCGGCATGAGTTTAAACGGCACCTCCGCCCGGTGCACGGCCAACTTAGGGTGGGACAAGATTCGCCTCGTTAGCCCGCTCTTTGTGGGGGATACCATTTACGCCGAAACGACAATTCTTAGCAAAAGAGATTCCAAGTCCCGCCCAGAAGAAGGCATCGTAACTGTTGAAACCCGCGGGTTAAAGGCAGACGGTACAATTTTTCTCACCTACGAACGCAGCTTTCTAGTGCCAAAGAAATCGAAGAGGGAGGGGTTGGACCCCAACTATTAAATTCCGTGACGCCAAACGACTACATCAAAATCCTAGCAGGCTTTCTCACCATTCTGCTCTTTGCCACTCTAGACAACGCGATTTCTCCACTCGTGAGTGTTTTTCGCGACTACTACCAAGTGCCACTAGAAAGCACGTTGATCCTTATCTCCGCTTGCACGCTAGGCTTTGCAGTGGGGTTATTCCTCGGCCCTGCGGCTCTCAGCAGTTTTTCTCCAAAGGCTCTCATCGGCACCGCCCTCATCGGAGTCACGCTTGGGTTACTTCTTTTTGTGACAAGCGGGGATTTTTACCCGGCCGTATTTTCAAGAGCACTTCTGGGATTTTCAGTGGGTTTTATCTCCTGCACCATTTGGTGGGTCACCTACCACGCGATGTCGGGGAAAACCGCGCAGCACGTGATGCTAACAGGAGTCATGACAGCGCGTCCCTTGGGGATTGCGTTGGGTGTTCCGGCGGCCGGCATCCTTTCCACTTCCATTGGCTGGAAAACCGCTTTTACGATTTTTGGCGTCGGTCTCATTGCGTTTGCCTCGTTGCTGCGAAGCTCCATCATAAATAATCCCGAACGCCAATCCACTAGCTTTTACGAATCGTTTGCGGAATACAAGCGAGCCTGTTCTCAGCCGTTTTTTATGGGCTACTACGGATCCATCTTTCTAAATAGCATGGCGTACCTTGGCCTCTATGGCATGGGCGGAATCTGGTTTCTAACGTTCTTCCAATTGCCGGCCGATCAAATCAGCGAAACATTTCTCTTCCTTGGAATAGCCGAGGTGGGTGCTACCTTTTTGGCCCCCATAATCCTTCGCCTATTCCCGTACCCCCTCGTTTTTGGGACTAGCGGCGTGGGCGCCATCTTTTTGTACGCACTGCTCATCGGACCAAGTTTTCCTCTC
Source organism: Bdellovibrionales bacterium (assembly GCA_020435295.1). Lineage (GTDB taxonomy): Bacteria > Bdellovibrionota > FAC87 > UBA2466 > JACKAF01 > JACKAF01. The sequence goes on from JAGQZV010000121.1 coordinate 5,180, forward strand.
TCTACCAGCGTTGCCATCATGATGGCCTTTATTGCCTGCACTCGGATTTGGATTTTTTCAAACGCGAGCCACATCCCCACGATTTTCCCGTCGCACAAAAACAAGGGAACCATGGGTACGCTGATGACTCTTTTCGCTTGGCTAGGGTTTGCCGCCGTATCTTGGCTTCAGTCCGTACTGATTCCAATCTGGGGGCTTAACAACGTCGTAATAGGACAGACAGTCCTGCTCGCTGTTTCAATCTTCTGGTCTTTTTTGGTGCACCGAACACTTGTTTTCCACGCGGAGTCCGCATGAATCTGAGCTTTTGCCAAAAAGCCCTTACCATAGAAAGCGGCCAGTACTATATCGACGGTGTGCGGGGCACTGAAGTTACCCTACAAGAGCCGTTTCAATATGAAAACCAGCTCTACTTGAATCTCAATCGCACAGGGGGGCTTGACGGCGAAGCCCTTGCCGACACGATCACGTCGCTTAATGGAGTCGATCTCTTTACGATCCTCATTTCCGATCCGAATTTCAATGTTGAGACCGACCTCACATTCCCTAAGGACTCCAAGTACTATTCGTGGTTTTGCTTTGCCGTACCCAAACCAAAATCCCCCTCCACCGCCCCGACGCTAGAACCACCTCTTTCGATGAAAATAGTGCAAACACTGGACGCCAAGACAATCTTGCTGCTCGGAGAGCGGTGGGAGCGAGATTACATCGAGGCCGTATTGGGAAATTATCCCGATTCCCTCAAAGAAATCGCTCGAAAAAGCTTTAGCAGCAGCATTAACCAACCCAATAGCCACCACGCCCTATTTTACGACGGAGACGCCCTTGTCGGGCACTTGATGCTAGACACCGCCTACTTTCCTCCTTTGGGAGCCAACTCCACGGCGGTTCATTTTTGGGTGGACGCTACACTACCGAAAGAAACCCGGCGCCGTATCCACGCAAACCTGTGGCATCAAGTCCACAACAGTTTCTCCGATGATCCTCGTTTTGCTGGAGTCGCTAGGATCAATTCAAAGAGCGTCAACTACCTGCTTCATAATGGCGCGTACCCCCTGCACCTGAGGGTAAAGAGAATTGAGGACCACGAATGAAAACTCTTAGCTTTCTCGTCTTAATGTTTACCCTTTCGGCTAGTGCCGCCCCGCTGCGCGAAGTGAAACTGGCTCTCATGGTGGAGGATCCGACGCCCGGCATCCTAAAACCTACATACCCGATGATAGAAGCGGCGGTGGAACTCGCTCTGAAAGAGAGACAAAGCGAACTTCAAAAGCACAGCTTAAGAGTATCGCTTTCACGCTACATCATGCCAGAGGATCCCATGCAAACGGTGCCTCTTGTTCAGAAAATCCTCGCTGAAGACACCGTCGCTGCCATCGGTTTACCGGTCAGCTTGTACGCCTCCATCGGCGGGCGCTCACTTCAAGGCACGGACTACGTCATGCTAAGCCCGTACGCGACATCCACAGAGCTACTTGAGCTCACTCCAAATCTGCTTCTTTTTAGTGCAACCAATGCCCAGCTAGCTGCCGGCGTCGAGGGTTTTGCAAAAAAGATAGGGAAAAAGAAACCCGCGTTCATCGTGGCTTGGGACCGACCCTACTGCCAGAATTTCTACAATAGCTTTTCTGATGCCTTCAAAAGCTCCGGCAAGCTCTTTAAAGTGCTAGAAGATCGCTCTGACTCCCAAGCTGTCGCTGAAGAAGTGGTGGCCTACAAGCCTGATATCGTCGTCATCCCTAACTTCGCGCCGACAACCGCTCCCTACATCCGCGCCCTAGGAAAATTACACTTTAAAGGCCCCTTCTTGGGTTCCGACTCGTGGGGCGAGGAGGACGACGGCGATCTCATGCGCTTGACTAAGGGACTTAGCTTCGAGGGCTATACGCTGCGCCAGTACTCCAAGCATGCGCTAAGCCCAGCGGCCAAGCGGCTGCAGTCCAAGCTGGAAAAGCTGAGTAGCGAAGAGTTTCGCGTCATTCCGCTTTTATTCTACGATTCTGCGAACTATCTCATCGATCGCCTCCTGGAGGCAGGCCCCAATGTGACGCGCAAGAAAATATTGGAACTAACCAAAGCCACTCGAACCTATGAGGGTGTATCCACCTTGTCCTGCCTCTCTAGCCTCAAGTGTCCGGGCCAAAGCTTTACTGTACTTCGAGTGACAGAACGTGGATACGCGCCAGTTTCACAATTTAACCAATAAGCAGATGCCGTCACTAGGCATGCTTTTCAAAGAGCAGTTCCGACGCCTATTTGGCTTTGTCCTTGTGCTCTTTTTTATCTTCACCATCGCCTCTATCGGCTTTGTCTTTCATTCCAACCAGGTCGCTATCGATAATGCTACTATGCAGGCGATCGCCGGCAATAAGTCCCATCTACTGGCCCTAGCTTACAACAACAATACCGAAGCGCTTGAGATGTTACTTAGGGATTTGGAGAAGTCTATCGGACGCGTTCGCCTTACGTACCACCAGTCAGATGCATCCATGGAGGGATCAAACAAGAAGATCCCCTTACAGTTTGCGGAAAAGTATTTCGGTTACATCGAGGTGCAATTTCTTTGGTGGGACTTGCTGGATTTTCGCTTCATGGGGCTGTTGCTTGTTGCCACTGTCTGCTTGTTCGCACTATTTGTGTTTGGCTACCGCCGTCTGCGCCGTCTGTTTTCTAGGGAAGTGCTCCATCCCCTAGAACAGCTAAACGATCTTATTTCTGTTTTCGACCATATTGAGGATCTTCCCCACACCCAACCGCCTTCCCCCACCTCAACAGAAATGAAGACCATTTTCGAGGCTTTCAAAACAACGGCGAAGGTACTAGCGGAAAAAGAAGAAAAAGAACGCGAAAATCAAATCCTGCGGGCCCGCAATGAACTTGCCTCGCAAGTGTACCACGACATTGCAAGCCCGCTGACCGCCCTCAAGCTAGTTTCCCAAATTCAGGCAACGGGCAAAGAAGAGATGGAGATCATCCGCGGCGCCGTCGAACGCATAGAAGCCATCAGTCAGGACCTAAGACAGAAAAAAGAGGAAGGATCCGCGCTTGCTTTGGTCTCCCTTCAAAACCCCATCGAGCAAATCATCGCTGAAAAAAAGTTACTAGCCCACGAGCAAGGGGTAAACATTCAGAGTGAAAGAGCAAGCGCTCCAGCCTACTCCCAAGTAGATCCTGTAGAGTTCAAGCGCGTGCTCTCTAACCTTCTCAACAATTCTCTGGAAGCTACACGCGAAAAAGGTGGCTGCATCACGGTCTCCCTCTACAAGGAGGGGCGCTACAACTCGGTTGTTGTCAACGACACCGGAAAAGGAATTCCCCCTCACGTGCTTTCTAAACTTGGTAAACGCGGCACTACATTCGGCAAGGAAAACCTTCCAGATGCGGGAAGCGGGCTAGGCATCTACCACGCCAAGAGTGCTATCGAACGCTGGGGGGGCAAGTTTGAGGTGAGCTCAACGCCCAATGAAGGAACGTCAGTCCGCATCTCGCTGCCCCAAAGCACACTCTAGCCACCGGTCTTTGCGACAAGAATTGTCGCTTCCCTGCCAACACGATAGGCGCCCTCACGCAGTGTACAAATCCCCCCCAGAACGAGCACTCCAAATGGTCAATACCGCACGGCTTTCTGGGTGTTTGTCGCCGATAGCCGGCATGGGTGTTGCACAGCAAAGGGCAGTTGGAAAAAAGTACGTGAGCAGAAATTGAGTTTTAGGCGCAAACATATCGTATACGCAGTCCTGGCCCTGCTACTGGCGCTTCCGTTGCAGGGAGTCGCGGGCGACGACGATCCAAAAGTCATGGATCGCGCCCAGTGCCTCGCCTACTACGAAGCCATGGTGGGCACCCGCCGCAACCTTCAGATCGCAGCTTCCGATCCCAAAACGCAGCAAGCTTTCCGCCAGCTTGACCCGACAAATGGAGTTGGTTTCTTAACGTTTGATGTCTCGGGTGCTCTGCCGGTCTTTTTGCAAAAGGACAACTACAAGCAAATTGACTGGCCAGCAAAAGGAACGTTTGTATTTGCTGGGGATCGCACGGTTCCCCATTACGTCGATATCGATACCGCGCAAAAACAACTTTCAGACGTTGTAGGCAAAGAAAAGCTCGCGCAGCTTCAAGGTTTTGGGGATTCCATGCTGAGGTTTGTTTACGATCAGTTGCCTGAGGAAGAAAAATCCCGAATGGCGAAAAACCAGGTTGGCTTGACACTCGATCTCGCGGAACTAAGAATTTGCGAAACAACAGGCTGCCCGCTACACATCGACTGGTACCCGCGTGAAGGCATGGTCATGGTCATTCCCATTTACGGAGATAGAACCATTGTGCACCATATAGATCCGGCGATGGAACGCGCAGCGAAAAATCCACTCGTTCAGCCCGGAGAAAAACACGCAAGCCTAATCACGGCCTACGGACGTTGGGCGAATTTCCATGCGTATGACCCAGAAGGAAAACCGCAACCCGGCTGGCGTGATAACGGCCAAGGCGTTATCGTCCCAGAAGGGGTAAAAACGTACCTCGGCTCGCGCGCCAAAGACATCCCTGACGACTTGCTACCCGACGCCCCCGGAGTACTGCCAACGGTCCATCAAGCCGCGACAGGATCTCGCATGGTGATGGTCTTAAATTTTTCGTATCGCCCTCTCGAAGGCATCCAGACCCCATACATGACAAGCTCTGATGTACCGGCCGCATTGCCCCTGCGATCATCGGCAGACTCGACTGGGGATCCGGAAGCCGATCACCTGCGTTATCTCCAACGCTTGCTCGGGTATGACGAGCCAATTGCCAACGAGGATAACTAAGATGTTTTCCCGGTCCTTGCTCGTTCGCGTGGTAGCGCTCTTATCCGCGCTACTCCTCGCGGGAACCGCACACTCCGATCCGCCGGAGCCAGTCGCCCCCTCCCCTCAAGGTCTCTGTAATGCCATGCTAAAAATTATTGGCTGGGACGATCTGACAGAGAGCGCTAACGCCACAAACGCGGATCGCGTGCGCGGCTCAGGACTTGTGCGCTTGCTAGGTTCGCAGGTGGCCAGTCCCATCCAAAGCCAAGATCCTAGATACGAAATATTCTTCCCCCCTGAGCCCGGAAAACCGCACGCGGTTGTACCGCCGCCAGAAGCCCAGAATGTGGCTGCCGTTTCAAGTGAAAACTTCGGGAACTCTCCCAGAGAAATCGCCGATAGGCTCACAGGTTTGCTGTACGACGGGCGCCACAACTGGAAAGATACCCGCTACTTCTTTACGCCGTATGATCCACTGCGCGTTGCAGAACTTGCTTCGATGTGGCAACGCCATGCGCGCAACGCCGTCGATCTTCAGGATCGTGGGGAAAGTGTTTTTGCAGGGGATGCCGTGCTAAGCTCGATACAAGGAGCCGTGGAACGAGGGCTTCATGGGAACAAACCGTTTTGGGCGCACGTTGGTTTTGAAGCCACAGTGGACGGAATTGGTACCGACGGGGGCTTGGACTTTCCAAACGCGGGTGCCGGTTACGCCTCCAGCGTTCCGAAAGGCACAAGAGTGCTTGTCGACTACATTCTCATGTATGATCCCACCGACAGCTCCAAACCGAGTGGGATGACGGTCATCCTGCGCTTTCCGGACAGCAAAACGGCTGAGGCTCCTTAGCTTTCAAGCTCCGGCAAATCATATTCGATTAGATCTTTAATCCCCGCTCCGACCGGATCGTTATTCACGTTCCAGAAGTTAATCGCATCGACGGTGGTCCAAAAATCCCGCGCGTTGCGACGCAAACCATAATCAGCCTTCAACGCATCCCAATCTGCAGCGTTCTTTAGCGCCCCCAATCGTTTTAGGAAGTCGTTGGCCCCGTGGCTGTCTGTACCGGGCAGAGGGACTTCAAAGTCGATGTTTGGGAAATTACCAATAAGACCTTCATACACTGAGTGCGTGTCTTCTTGCGGGCGTCGAGCGAGACCTTGCAAGAATACTACATC
>JAGQZV010000122.1 GCA_020435295.1 Bdellovibrionales bacterium
CCCCAACCGCCTAGCCACCTCCGCGCGGTAGGCGACGTTTCCAGCGGCAAAATCAGGAAACTTGTCATTCACCGGGTTCACGAGTGGCGAGTGATAAAATGGATTTACCGGGATCTTTTCCCTGATTTGGCAGGGTGTTCTTTCGTAATAAATAGCTCCAAAAAGACCAATGACGTCAGCGTTTCGGAATGCTTCCACTCCCCGCTCAATCCAATCCGGCGCCGCCACACAATCGGAATCAATAAAAAAAAGTAAAGTCCCGCTTGCCGCCTCAATGCCGTAGTTGCGCGCGGCTCCTGCTCCACTGCGAGAGCTCATTTTGACGAGTTTCACAATCCGATTCTTGTACTCTTCTACCGCAACTGCAGTTCCATCGGCGCTATGATCGTCCACGACAAGGATTTCGAACGGCTTGATAGTGTTCTGCAGCAAACTGTCCAAGCACCTGGCAATATAAAACTCCGCGTTGCACGCGGGAACGATTACACTAATCTTTTGGGCATGCTCAAAACTCATCACAACGTACACTTGTGTTGGCAATCAGTGCGGCTAGCTATCCAGGCGGTCACTCCGCGGAACGGGCTTCGTCGAATCGTGATCCTCGTATCACCTTTCTCGCCTATGGCCGCGTGTTTTCGGGCGATGTACCGCCTAGGCCTCCGGGTCGTTTCATTGGTGTTGAGATCCAACCCGTCCATTGACGCTATTTTACTCCGACGCCCCGGGGTTCTAAAGGACGCTTTTGCAGGCGAAAGCGACTTGGACCTGACTCTCCTCGTCAACGATCGGATTAGCCTACCGCAGTGCCAACACCGTCTAAGTAGTACGATCAAGTGGCTGCGGCGCAGCATCCCGTTTTGCGGTGAATTTTGGATTATTCGATCATTACGATGGAAAGAACACGCTGTATTTCGCGTAACGGACTACACAGCTCCCCTCGGTAGCTGTGTGGTTTTTTCTCGAATCGCTTTGCCATTCGTAGACTTTGAACTTTCGCGATCGGAATGGAAAAAAAAGCAACGCGAACGCATGATTTACTCCATCCCAGGCATTCGCGAAGGACTTTTCGGAAAAAACCGCATCCCCCTAGCGGTCGCTTCCCGACGTCTGTGCAAGCTTCGTTGGCGTGAAACTTGGGTAAACGACAGAGCACGCGCCGCTCTCCCGTCTCTCAAATACGCGCACCGGCACCCATGTTTTGTAGTGAATGCGATCGTAAACGAAACCGAGCGCCTGTTAGACACCCCAAACCCGGTTCCGGATGCAATAGCCCGCGTATCGCGGGGTGGCCTCCTAACCATAAAGACCGAGGGCACGTTTGAGGGATTGGGCGCCTCATTGCGAAAGGCAGTACTGAATGCATTTGCCCCAATTCAGAATGCTAACTTTGGAACTCCAGTGGATATCCTGTGCTTCCCACTCCGCCCCTACAAATTCCAAAATGCCGTCTTTGTCATAACCGAGGGTTTCGCGGAGCGATCAAGATTGAACGCTCTGCTGAAGGCGGCTCATGCGCTCTCGCGCACAGTATCAGAGATCCCGCTCGGATTGACCCCCGCATACCCGGTGGTGTTAAAGAGAAATCAGTTCGAAAGATTCCTCGCCCTAGATCCCGTAGCTCGCATCTTTTTCGACGCATGGAATTGGAATCTATCAACCAATGAGATCCATCGCAGCATTGACCAAACTTATCACGTAGAAAAAGGGGACTTAGTCCTTGAAGTCATCGAGTGTCTCGACATGATGGAAACCTGTCTGCGGGGCAAAGAAACTAACTATTTGATCGATTTATTCACCACAGCGAGCCTCCTAGTAGAAATGCTCGCCTGCGGCAGAACAAGCCTTTCGCCACTTCGTTACCTGGATCCGTTATCGAGCAATGTGCAGAAGTTCTATAGGGCCTCGTCACTCACCGCGCTTAATGTCACTCCTCTCTCCGAGGTCTGGCGCCACCTCCAAGGTAGCGTGGAAAAACTGAGAGTTCGCCTGAATGCGCTTATCGAAGATGGAATGTACTCTCGGGAAGAAACGACTTAGCGCACAACGTGTTCGTAGACTTCAAGATACTGCTCGGCTGCGCGCTCCCAGGTTCGCCCCGATGCTTTTTTCCGCCCCCACTCCCGTTGAGAAAGGGGGGCATCCGCCGCGGAACAAACGGCTTGCCATAGCTGCTCGGGAGAATTCGATCCGAAGGGGAAATTCACCCCGTCAGCAACCTCCCTCAATCCGGACTGGCCATTGCACACCACTGGTAACCCCACCGCCATCGCCTCCAGCACAGGTAAACCGAAACCTTCATGAAGCGCAGGAAAAACCAAGACAGACGCTTGGCGATAGAAATCGAGTAACTGCTCATCGGTCACGTGGGAAGAGATGCGAAGCGACTTGGCTCTGTCTATCGACACTTGTCGCTCCTTGATAAAGCGATCATAGTTTGTGTCACTTGCGATCACGTGCAACGTCGTTCCGGAAGGCGAGCTGCAAAATGCCTTCCACAGAACTTCAAAGTTTTTGAGGGGATCAGATACCGGTCCCACGTAGAGCAGGTCCAAAGCTGAACCCTGTTTTGCTACAGGGACGGGCTTTGAGAAGAAAAGTTCGGAAACTCCATTGGAAATCGGCTTCATAAGGTCTGGTGAGGCCCCTACCCACTCTATCAATTCGTTACGCGTGTTCTCTGAAACCGTTATAACCTTTGCTGACGTTGCGAGTGCCTCCCGAATGTACCTGAGAAAGTAACTCAACCACCGATCCGAGAAGTGGTCGTGAAACAGAAGCGGCGAAATCTCGTGAATGGTGGTGATTTTTGGGATTCGCGTTACGTGAAAAGGAAACTCGGTAACGGCATGGTAGAGATCCGCATCGGGAAACTGATCATCGAGGAAAGACGCGCGGCGATCTTCCTCCAAGGCATCATATCTTTCTCGACAAATCTCTATCGGAAAAAAAGTCACATTGGGGGCCGACAAACGATCCCGCCATTCTCGCTCAGAGGAAGTCAGGCTTTCGACCGAATGATAAAAAAAAGTGTACTGGTTTTCACGATCAAGTTTCACCAGCGCTTCAACCAGTTCCCCGGCATAGCGCCCCCAACCTCGGTTTGACCGCACTGCCTCAGTAATTTCGATTAAGATTTTCATGCTAAAAGTGGCGTAGCAATTACTGCGGCACCTTCTGCTGGCGCGTGAGGCGAATAACTAAAAGACGCTTTAGGGTGCCCGCTGGTGCGGCATACTGCAAAGATGCCAAGTATAACAACAAACATAGTGTCAAGAAAACCACGTCCAACGCAAAGGAATGCCAAAGAGCTCGACTTAGCGAACGTTGTCCTAACAGCACCAAGGCTAACACCAGATTCGCCAAGCAAACGCTCTTAAGCGCCTCCCAGTATCGAGAAAATGAAGTCCCTATTCTCACAAATGTCAGACGCAAACGAAGTGCGACAACGCTCACCACAGAAATCGCCATCCCCACAATAGCTCCGTGCACCCCGGCTTTCGCTCCGATGACGATTCCTGCCGTCACCACAATGGCCTCAAAGAGCGAAAGCTTAGAGTCTAAATCACTTGAACGTGTCAGGACATAGAGCGACGCGGGGGGCGCGAAACAAAGGGCGAAACCTACGACGGACATAGGCACAATCAAAGGGGGGAGTTCGGCCCAGCTCGCTCCAAAGACTGCACTAAGGTGGGTTGCCATGAATGTCAGGGCGATAAGCAGAGGCATGCAAACGAACAGCGAAAGCTGCGTAAAGCGGAAGTACATGGTTAACACATCCCCGTTTTCATCACCATGTGCTTTTCCAATTGGAAGCAATAACTCCCCTGCGGGCCACAATATCTGTTGCAACGGGAGATACACAAACTTGACGGTCATGGCAAAAAGTCCCGCTGCGCCGCTCCCGCACAAAAACACAATTAACAAACTGTCTATTGAAGAAAGGTACTGGTTTGTAAGCCTAACTATCGTCACATCACGATTTAGAGAAAAAAACTCCCGCATTGCCCCGGAACGAATCTCCAGTTGGGGACGCCACTGCCCAGCAAACGCGCTCAAAATCAATACCGTAGCAGAGGTGAAAAAGACCCGGCCCACAAGCGCCCACGTCCCCCACCCGCGTTGTAGTAGAATCACCAGGACCGAAATTCCAATCAAGTCCGCAAGTGCGTAAATATGAAAACGAGTCTTATACGCCAAACGGCGAACAAGAATGGCGTCAGGTATTACTTTCAGGCCCTCTAAGACGAACCATAAACTCAGCACACGGAAATACGGGGTGGCGTTTTCCACACTAAGTAGGGCGGATAGGTAAGGCGCCAACACGTAGAAAACTAGGCAAAAGAATAGACGCACTGACAGGGAAAGCCAAAACAGCGAGCTGGCCATTTCGAGCGTCGTTGAGCGGATGAGTAACGGGGCCACTCCGGGCAAACACAATCCCTCTACTAGAGTCACTACCGCAAAAGTGGCGGCAAAAGCACCGTACTCTTCGGGTGCCAGGTAATTTCCGATTACGAACGGAACCACGAGGTAAAGCGCCACACGCAGCGGACGCAATAAAATGTGAAACCTAAACGCCGTCCGTATTCGATCCTGAAGCGACGACGACATTGCGCTAAAAGCCTCGTGGAGTTAAGCACACATTATTTTGGGCGCAGAGTTCCAACCACTGAGATCCCAAAAAATACCTGTAGTCCGCAACTCGCCTAGGGCCAGATTGGGTAAAGCTGCAAACACTCGCTTCGTCCAGCGCAGGGTGGAGAATTACCTCGGTATTTCCACCACCAAACTTAGAAAAACACTCATCGTAGAACGCAGCACGAGATTCGAAATCCTGATGACTCTCCCAAACAAAGATGATGTTGTCTCGATCCAGACGTCTAAAGGGTACGCCCAACTGGGAGGCTAATCGCGCTATATCCTCACCGAGGTCTGAATCTCCCCAAACGGAAGCATCTGAGAAAAACATGTGAGAGTCCAAATGAGTGACACGCAGTCCCTGATTCTGCACAGCTTCGATCTGTGCGACGCATTCGTTGCGGATGTCCGCTCTTACGGCTCGCATCCGCGTTTCTTGAGTCCGTCCGAGAAAATAGCCCCTGGGATCACAAAGAGATTTGGCTCTGGTTAACGGTGAGGTAGGAAGTTTTTGAAACTCCGAGTTCATCGTCAGGTGCACCCCACAAGCATCAAAGCCACTGGCTTTCAGCCGCTCGACGGCGTCTTCGAAATAATTTCCCGTCGCCATTAAGGAAACTCTGACAGACGGATGCTTTTCAAGTAGATGAAGCGACGCGGCGTTAATGGACCAGTGCATCCCCACGTCGTCACAGTTAATGATTAACTTTTTGATCCGCTCCCCCTCTCGCTCCCATGATGAATTATAATATACGCACGAGAAATTCGATGGAATCCGCAGTCTTTTTTGACAGTGTCGCAGATTGGAACGCGTTCACAAACTGGCTCCCTCCTGGCGCTACGCTTGTTCCTCTTCACGAGCACGCACGTTCCATACTAGTATTCCACGGCATTGCACACTTGAGCGACAGATTGGCGTGGCCTGCTATTTGGACACGCGGCGCCGAACACGTACGCCACTACCTCAAATCAAGAAGCCTGAGCCACAGCAAAACGGTGCAAAACTGTTGGGAGAATCTTCTCATTCACGAATCCAAAGACCTCTTGGTGCTGTTAGAGAATCTCGCGCCGCCGCACAAGAACATCCAATCCATTTGCTATGTCACAAAGGGCACTAGAACGCCCGAACCGCCCCCGAACAGCCTTGAGCGGATCGCATCGCATCTTCAGATACCTTTGGAGGTGAAATATTTTTAGAAAAAAGATCGCGTTTCTATTTTTTACCGAGCCTAACTACTCTGTCTTAAGACCGTTAGTAGCACAATGCGACGCCTCTCGTTGGGAAAGCGTTTTTGTCCCAGGTTTTGACTTCGAAGCCATCCAGAAGGGTACGCCGGCTTGGGCGCCCGAGGGCATAAACGTACTGAATTTGACGGAGGCGCCAACTTCCAGGCCCCAGGCAGCTCTTGGCAGGCGATCTTCATCAGATCCAATTTTTTTTCAATGGCTGGACGATTGGTTTGAACGGCACAGCAAGTACAAACTTGTCGAGATAGTCGAGCGGCTCGAAAAAAACCTCACTTACTTCTTGAAGACCTTCAATCCGGATCTTGTTGTTCTGCCTGAGGAGACCGATTGCGCTCGCGGCCGTCTCGCTACTCTAGTACTAGCGCGTTTTCCAAAAATCCGTAAAAGCGTCCTTTTCCCGCTCTACTACCAACTCTTTGAAAGCTACCCCGTAAGTCTGGCACCATCGGCCCATCACTATGTTGTATCCTGTGAAGGCCTCAATCTTCTGCTAGAGCGGGGCGCACCGCCACACACTAGGATCCAATACCTCGGATTCCCTTTTGGCGTATACCCAACTCCGCCGCCAGAAAGAAAGTGCCTCCTGTACCTGCTTCAGGGAATTCAATATGAAGCGCGCGTCGTGAGCGAAGTACTCAAAGCCGCTGCCACAACAGGATTTGAGGTCGTCTTGAAGCCGCACCCCCGCAACCCGCAGCCAAGCCATGAAATTTGCGAAATCGCCCTCACAGAGCGCGGTATGAGAATTGCCCCAGTGGAACGATCCTTCCGGGAGCTCGTCTGCGAAAGCGCCGCTGTCGTCGGGCAAACCAGCACCGGCTTTTTTGAGGCACTCGCCCTTGGCCGACCGTTGCTGGTCGCACACTACCAAGCCGGTCCCTTCCCGCTTCGACTGGTTCCAGATGGAAAGTGGATTCAAGTCTTCTCTAACACGCGAGAACTGGAAGGACTACTCGATCACTGGAACACAACGCCACTACCCGAGCCAACAATTCGCGTAACAGAGCCCCAGTCGTTCGCGCAAGCTATCTGGCGGGAATGGGAAGAATTGCCGCTTGCGGCCAAAGGCGAGAAAAACCTGCCAAAGTTCCCCACCAAAAACCGTAGCCGTAGGCCAAATGCACTAGCCCAATGAGCGGAACAAGCTTAAAGCGCTCGCCCATTCCAAGGGCTCGTATCTCTTCTCTTCCGGTGAAAACGGAAGCGAAGCCCAATGCCTGATGTAGGCCGACCAGCGCAGCGAGAACCTTAACAAACCCCGTCGCCAGTAGCACCATCGCTAGAACCAATACTGCTGGCGGCACCAAGAACCCGAATTGGGACCAAGTCCAACCCAATCGAACCTGCTGACTACGACCATGCCCATAGGAGGCGATCTGCCTCAAAAAGCCAACGAGAGAAGTGCGCCGCTCATGGTAGACGTAGAAACGATCGATAAAGCGGTGCCGCACGTTCGATGCCGCACAGCTGTTCACAAACGTATTCTCTTCGTTGCTTCTAAGTGTTTCGACAAATCTCAATTGCGGCGGGATAGCCGAAACCCGAAATGCCAAATTGCAGAACATCAAATCAAAATCCGCGAGCGATTCCCCGCCTCCCGCACCGTACCGTCTTCTTACCCAGGGAGCGGCAAACCAACTTGTCATGACGGCCCCGAACAATTTCTGATGCCGCGAGCTATGGGGCGGCGTCCTGTTAGGGCCACCAAGCAACCCTACGTCCGGGTGTTGTTCAAAGAAACGAAGCACTTCAGAAAATAGAAATTTCGGAACTTCAATGTCGTCGTCAAGGCAGTAAAAAATTGCTCCACGTGCTCGGGAAAGTGCAAAATTTCGGTGGGTAGCGAGCGAACCACGTCGGCGTTGCTCCCAATGCAGGCGTGGCAACGGATTATTAGTTAGCCACTCGATTGTTGGCCTATCCTCACCATTGACCACTAACAGGATCTCTGATTGGAGCGGGAGCGAGTTTACGACAGAACGGAGGCAACGTTTTAGCAGCGGTAGTCGTCCTGAGGTCACAATACTGACGGTCAGATCAAGGCTGCGCGTTTCAGCGGTCATAGAATAACAAAAAGCGTAACAAAAAAAGGGGGGCTAGTCGCGTGAAAAGCCACGGCGCAATCGCGCCTTGCCGCGACAACAGACGAGCAAATACCCCGTCTCATGCTGTTTCCACTCGTTCATCGGAACAAATTGCTTGCGCGGCTGAATATGCTGCACCACCAAATTTCCGGAACAAGACTTCTTGATTTTTTTAAACGCCGCGGAAGTCATCGCTGTGTGGGTGGAACCTGTGAAACGCTGGCACGCATATTCGTCTTCATCCGCATTGCCAAGGCTCGGCGCACCCTGGAGGCGATCGAAGTAATCGGGATCCAATACCGTAATCCCGTTCTCAGCCTGGGCGACACTAACCAAGAATGCCACCACCCAAATTATCAGAAAATACCAGCGCGACACGTTGCCTCCTTCGGCTGTCCCCCGGGCCTTCAAGCAAGCTTCGAGCCAGCAAGTCGACTGCGTAGAAAAGCTTGGCGGACAGGCACCGGGTGACAATCCTTGGCGGCTATCGCGCCTACAGGGTCAATTATCGGCACAATTTAGCCCGGCGCATTACTCCCTAGCCGTGAAACTGCCTGTCTACGCCCGGCACCCTACTTGCAAAAAGTGATCGCCGTTAGAACCGACCGAGTCGGGATCCGTGGGTAGGTGTGCCCACAGACTCTAGGAGTACTGGCACTTGAGCAGATTTAAGCAGGCCATAGCGAACGTTTTTGAGCGTGACAGCGACGCCGACGTGCGCCCAAAACACGATGACCGAACAGCGCGAGAACTTAAGGGCAGTATTTTTACGTTGCTTACCTTGTTCGTGCTGGTGGCGCTTACATCCTATGTCCCCATAGATACTTACAATCTCAAGCACAACCAATGGGACCAGGTAAATAACCTCGGCGGCATAGTCGGCGCATGGCTAGCGGAATACCTTCTGGGTTACCTCGGCGTGATGGGGTACGGCTTGCTCGGGCTAACGTCTTTTTTGTCGTTCTTGAGTTTCTCAGGAACTTCGATGCGAAAAAATATGTTGCTCATGCTGGGTGGGGGGATCTCGGCCGCGCTGGGGGCCATGGCGTGCTTTGTACTCTTCCATCAAACGGTTTCGGAGCTCAGCCCGCTTCTCGGCGGTATTATCGGTAAAACAGGCGGGGCATGGCTATATCGCTACTTCAATTCCACTGGAGCTGGACTTCTACTGGGTGGCGGCTTCCTTGTTACGTTGATGCTTACGACCGATCTAAGCCTGCGCCGGCTTTTCCGCCCGCTCGTCGGAAATACGTTTGAAGATTATGAAGAGATTGATTTGAGCAACGAAGAGGAAGAAGAAGAGAACGACGACGAGGCCGAAGAGGAAGAGAAAATCATCGCCCGCGCACCGGCTCCTGCCAAAAAGCCACAGAGCAAGGCAAAACCAGCCAAGAAGAAAAAGTCCAAAAAAGCGGCCAAAAAGAATGCGGCTGACGATGATGAGGATTTGAACGAGGAAGTGGATGCACTAGATGACGAGGGAGATGCGGACGAGGGCAGCTCGGAACAGAGCGCCGAAGCCGAGTTCCAGGAAGTTATTCCCTACCGGGAAACCTATAAATTCCCCTCGCTGCGTTCGCTGCAAAACTATGACAGCGGCGCCAAAAAGCCCACGCGGAGTGAGATTCGAGATAATACCCGGAAGATTTGCGAGCACTTGGTATCGTTCAATATCACTGGTGAAGTGGAAACGGTCTCGGTTGGCCCCGTTATCAACACCTACGAATTTAAGCCATCCGCAGGCGTAAAGCTAAAATCCATAGCCAATGTGCAAGAAGATCTGGGAATCGTGATGGGAACACCCGATCTGCGTATCGTTGCCCCCATTCCGGGCAAAACAGTGGTAGGGATTGAAGTCCCTCGCCCCAAGTCTGAGATTATCTCATTGAAGCAGATTCTTTCTTCCAAGGAGTTTGCAGATAAGAAAATTCGTATCCCGGTGGCGCTTGGAAAGTCTACGGACGGCCAAGCACTGATTGGAGATCTTGCGGCCATGCCTCACTTGCTAGTCGCAGGGGCAACCGGCAGTGGTAAGTCGGTTTTCGTAAATTCGCTAATCACGAGCTTTCTCTACCGAATGAGTCCCCAGCAGTTACGTATGATTCTTATCGATCCGAAAATGCTAGAATTGAACGTCTTTGAGGGACTGCCGCACCTTATCAGCAATATCGTCACCCGCCCCCAGCACGCTGTCAACGCACTTAACTGGGCGGTGATGGAAATGGAAAACCGCTACAATCTAATGGCAGAGTATGGATCCAAAAACATTGATTCCTACAACTCCAGCATGAAGAGCGCGGCCAACAAGATGCCGTACATCGTTATCGTCGTAGACGAGCTGGCGGATTTGATGCTGACAAGCGGCGGTGAAGTGGAAGAGGCCATCACGCGCCTCGCTCAAAAGGCTCGTGCTGCCGGAATTCACTTGGTCATTGCAACCCAACGTCCTTCTACAGACGTGGTAACCGGACTAATCAAAGCGAACATCCCATCGCGCCTCGCGTTCAAGGTGCCCTCCTCTGTGGACTCCCGCACCGTACTGGACACCTCTGGCGCAGAAGATCTTATCGGACGTGGGGATAGCTTGATGATTCTTCCCGGAAAACCCATCCAGCGTATTCATGGTTGCTTCACCAGCGAAGAAGATTTGCAGAAACTGACCAAAGGCCTTTCCAAGAAATCACACGAAAAACTCTATATCGATTTTTCCAAAGCGCCTAAGTAAGAGCTCGGACTAGTTCCAGTAGGAGGGACCACCGTCTTGTTTATTGTCTTGTTTATTGTCTTCTTCGTCCCCTTGGTTGACGATAAGGCGGAACTGGCGACGGAGCTTGTCGCGCTCGGCATCCTTCTTGCTCTGCCCGCGGCCGAAAAGCGGGCCCTTCACGTATTTAAGGTAGATATAAAGCGCCCCGACGGCCATCCCACCAATGTGCGCAAAATGAGCGACGTTGTCACGCGGGTTCGCTTCAATTCCCATCACGAGTTCAATACCCGCCATCAAAAGCACAAAGTACTTGGCCTTCATTGGGAAGAGAAAAAAGACGAGGAAATAGCGATTACCAAAGAAGATGCCGTAGGCGGCGAGGATACCAAAAATGGCGCCGCTGGCCCCGACGATGGGGTTACTCAAAACG
>JAGQZV010000123.1 GCA_020435295.1 Bdellovibrionales bacterium
CGTCCGCCGGCGTGTATGTCCCCATTTCCCTGACCGTTAGTCCCGGCGGCTGCAATCGCGGCGAGTACTTCCGAAACGTCTACGCTCACTTCAACATCACCGGCTCGCCGAAGGCGAACGGGCGCACCCGCCTCCACCTCCCCAGGGACGGCTGCTTCGTGTGCGGCAGCCAGTGCTTGGCGTCGCTCGTCGATCAGACGCCGACGGGTCTCGCGGTAGAGGTCTAGCGATGCTGGGTTGTAAACTCGTAAGTTGGAAAAACGGATGATCTCGCCGTCACCAAACCGTACGACGATATGGGCCCCTTCGACGTACACACGCCCCACGTTCCAATTGACCGGAGTGTCGTCGGCGAATGCGTGGCGCTGGCCTAAGAGGACAAGGAGCAGCCCCAGCGCCATGATTTTGGTCCAACTGTCTCGCATTTTTTTCCGTAGTCAGCGGCAGCACGGTCCAAAACCTAACGAATTTCCGTGAGCCAGTAGGGCAAATTAGCACTACGACACAGCGCATTCAAGCATCATGGCGAAAAAACGCGGACTGGAGCACCGCAACAATAGATACATGATATCGGAATCTTAGCGGTAGCAATCATTAGGTGCGTCCTTTATACATGTCATCCTGGGCCAAATCCTCTCAAATTCTCCACAGTCCAACTTTGATCGCGATGCCTGGTGGCCCGGAATCCAGCGGATATGTAGGCGTCTGTTTTTCCTCCGAGAGGTCTGAGATAAACAATCTCAATCTCGCCCCCGAAGGGAGAAATAAGAAATTGGAACCGCTGTCGGTGAACTCCGTCAATCTCCAAGCTATCAATGGCATCAACCAGCTCAGATGGGAACGTAGCTTGCGAGGCAAGAACGAAGCGCCGAAACTCGATGTCTGCGATCTTCAATTGACTCCCTGCCCAAAGGTAGCAAGTCGCGAAAATCAGTCCTGCTACCAGACCTAACAATGTTCGCTTTCTTCCAATCACAGCGCCATCAATCCTATTAAAGAATGGGAGTTCCACCAAAAAGAACGAGTTAAAGAACGGAATGGAGCGGGAGACGGGGCTCGAACCCGCTACCCTCAGCTTGGAAGGCTGATGCTCTACCAAATGAGCTACTCCCGCGTAGCCGATTAAGATTGCGTACCCGACCCCAAAAGTCAATTCTGCGTCGCCTTCGGCAGAGTTCGCTCGGAAACGACTTCGCACCATGCAGGCAAGCAAATATTGGCACCGCTGCCAACCCGCTCGTCAGCCCACTCCAAAACACTACCCCTCCAATTTTCGTTTTCTGTATTCAAGAAGTGCGCAGTTACCATAACAAGATGGTTTTCTTGATATGCTGTCAGGAAAAGGCCGGGTTGTTTATCGGTGAAGTGGATTGCTGCGCTGACAAGTTGTTTTCTTTTTCTTTCGATAGCTGCCTTGGCAAAAGATCCGACTGCTACCGAAGCTATTCAGGAGCAACAAAATTCCTTTGGTAGTTTTAATCTAAACACCTCGCAAAGCGAATCCAGCCAGACGTATCTGGAAAGCTTAGTTTCGGAACTCCGACTTCCGGGAGATCCCCAGTTTAAGGTCTTCTTCGTCAATCACCCCTCCGATTTCATCGCCGTTGGTAGAGAAATTGAATTCGACGCGGAAGGAAAACCATACAAACCCATTGTGATCGCGCACGGAGCCATTGCAGAGGCTCCCAACGAGGATCGCCTAATGGCAAAAATAGCTCACGAAATAGCCCATAGTGACGCCGAAGCCGGCCGAACGGTGGGCCAAGTCAGAGTCCAAATGCAACGAGAGGAGCTTCTTGTGGCCGATAAAGGCGCCATGGAAAGAATGGCGCAAGCCGGTCGGGATCCGCGCGCTCTGAGAAGCTATTTCATTGATCTAATCAGTGGGCGACGGCGACGAGGTTTGGGTGTGCCGAGTCCGATGACACGCCCAGAAATCCGCGCCGGGCTGAGCGCCATCCACTCCCATCCCCCCGAGGAATTTCGGGTTACATTTGCCGAAAGGTGGCTTACCGAAAATGAGAGTCGCTTTGATTACGCCGATCCCAAGCCGGCGCCGGCTGCCATGCGTACCATTCAGGCGTCTCATGCCTATATGTTCCCGGAAACCGAAGCCCCAGAGCCCCAAGCCCCGCCACCACTCCGGGGTCAACACCCCGACATGACGGTTCACTTTCGAGACGTGCTAGCAAGATTAGAAGAAGAGCCCCCTTTTAAAGCTCTCGATGCGTTTGCGAAGCTAACTGTCCTAGCGGAAATCTCTCACATGGAAATAACCTATCATGGGCTCATCTGGCGCTACTTCGGAAACCCAGAGCTTTTGGATTCCGGTATTAGCATCGGCAGCTACATCGGGAGCGACGCAAGACACTTCGCAAGGACTTATGTAGAGCGATTCGACACATCAAATCGCTTTCATCAAGGCCGAGTAGATCCATATTTTATCCATTATCAGGATGGCAATTCATTGACTGCAAATGAAGCCGCCCTATCTCCCATGCGCCTGGCGAAAATGGATAATGACGATGAAGCAGCGGTGGTCAAAGTCGTGCGATCGGCAATACAAGGGAGAACCGATCGCGAAACCCTTGAGCGTGCCATCGAGGTTTTGTCGGAGCTAGCCAATCAGGTCCGTTACTCGGGCAACGAACCCAGGGCGTCCACCGATCTCTTGGCGGTAGTGCGCCGTCAGGCAAGTCCCATTCCACACGTCACCCGTGTCTCACAATTGGTTGGAATTCAGGCACGCCGGAAGGACGGGAGTTCCCGCAATGCCCCGCTGGACGATGCCACGTACCGTCGAGAGCTAGTGAGAACGGTACACGAATACCCAAGCGACGAAAACTTCGCGGATTTTGTCCATGCCATTAACGAAACATACGGATTCCATGACAATGTTTTTGAACCCGGAGACCGGGAAAGGCTCGTTGGAATGGCTCCCGAAATCGTTCGGGTGCTGCTTGACCGAAGAGGAGGCCTACTGGAAACCGGATTCCGAGCGGGTCCATATCCCCCTGGCTTTAAAGAAGTCTTCGGGCGAGAGATAAAGCGCCAGGCCATAGATAGCGGAACCATCGGACGGGCTCGAAAGATCCATATCGCGCTCAATTGGGCAGAGCTTCCGGGAATGGCACTCTCGGACACAATCCCACGTATCTATCCGACGCCAACTGAGCTGCTTGCCGCTTTGGAGAGAAATGAAATCCCCTTTTTCAATTACGGTACGGAAAAACGATTGCTATCGATTGCAAAGAGCATGGACACCACGTGGACACTTGAGAATATTCTCAAGTTATTGGAGCATGAAAAGCTGTGGAACAAAGATGGCGTCACTGCTCAGAAGTTGATGGAGTTTGGTGAGGTTGCGGGCCAACGAGACTTCGGCGGCATCAAGCCCGTCATTCAGCAAATCACAGACGAGCACAGAGATCGATTTTCGGGACCTACGTATGAGTACAACGTCCGGCATTCTAGGGATGTGCAGGAGTGGGTACTTGGCACACTCCAAACCTGTGATTGCCTTCCCGAAGACGGTCCGGACCGCCACCGCCTCTTTGTCGCGCTGGCAAGTCGGGGCGCCACCTTACCAACAGATGATTTGGCGCAAGATTGGTATCTCAGGGAAGGCACTTCCTCCACGGTAGATCAGCTGGCGGATCTTTTGGAGAAGCAGTTGGTTTGGGATTTTCCCACTCGTCTTAAGATATACAATCGCTGGCGCGAACTAAGCGGCGTTCATCCCCCTCAAGTAGGAAGACAAGCTTGGATCGAAGCCGAAGCGGCTCGTTTGGATCGTTACTTTCCAGAGTCCTCGCCCGCACGAGCCCAGGCTTTTGAAGACTTTGCTCACACCGTCGAGGCCAATTTTGCCGAGACGAAATACCTCAGCGCCCAAAAATACCGCGAGGATGCGAACGTGGAGTCGATGGCGCTTCGTGCTTTTTCAGCTGTTTTTACGTTGATTACTGAATACCGGCCCCGAGAGTGGGGGGATCCCAGCCCCGCCGAACTTAAATTGCAGTTGATCAAATTTGTCCTGGGGAAAGGCGAGGCGCCGCAGATTTTGACCGAAAGTGCACAGCTTAGACACCTGCAACCCGAACGCCTTCAAAAGGTCTTCTTAGGATTGCCGCCAGAAATCCGTGCGGTCGTCTTAAACCCACTGCTTGCCAAACCCCACGGTCTATATACCCACGAGGAAACAAGGCAGCAGCTTGTCGGTCTCGTAGTGCAAAACACGGGAGAGTATAAGGACCAAGCTAAGCTTTTGGTCAACGCACTCCTCTACGGGCTTAACAAAACGGCGGAGTTCCAGGAAACTCTCGCATTGAGTTTTCTTTTGGGCCAATCAGCAGAAAGCCGTTCGATGTCCGACGGAGAACGCCTACGAATATTGTTAGAAAGCATGGGTAGTACGGGCGTGGCTTTGGCCCAACGCTTATACCAGCGCCGCCTCGTTCCCGCGGAATTTTTGGAACATTTGGCCAACACCCAAGACCAGTCGCGGCGCCCCGATAGGTTGGATTTGTTTATGAAAGTTTCCGAAATCCTCGGCACCGACGATCCCGACAAAGTGATCCATATTGTCCGTGTACTCGGCTCCGCCTCTGCGAAATCCGTTCTCGAAGTACAGTATCTTGATGGAAGGATTAGCCGGGATCAACTCCGCGCGCTTAAACTCTTAAGAGATAATTTGTTGCGCACAAATCGACAGGAAGCAGAGAAAGTTAGGCATATGATCGATTATTTGGTCGAACATGGAGGATCAGACTATCGTCCGCTAGTCAGCGTATTTAAGGATATCAAACGCGCGCTGGATTTGCAGGCCGATTCCCAAGCCGAATGCCGAAACTGCGCGACAGTGTCCCGCATTTATCACAGTGGTGAAGTGGATCGCCACGGTTTCTTGTGGCGGGTCGTGCAGCCGGATCTCGAGCTCGGAAGCAGCGAAAGACATTCACATGAAGAAGTCGCCGGGGGGATTCCCTTAAAGCAACTCACTCTGGAACAAAAGAGAAAAGTGTTCCCAGCCATTGCGGCTATGGAAGAGTCCATACTCCTCACGCAGCGCCACTTTGAGGGACAGGACTTTTATTTTGAACGGGATCGGCACATGGGAAACTTCAAAGTCGATTTTTCTACTGAACCCCCCACCATATGGGTCTACGACTACCCGTTACTCTCAAGAATATCGAAAAAACGAGCCGCCGCCATTTTTCAGCTTTTTGGTCTCAGCGAGCTGTACGCAACAGCGTCTCCTCCGGTTTCTCACAGCGTGCTGCTTGATGAAATAATACGGATTCTTACCGACGACTTGCCCGAAAAACCGGGCTTCGCCACGGCTAGACTGCGCATGCGCCGAGACCTGGAAGAACGGCTGACGAGCGAGAACCTTGTCAAGAGCCAGGACCCGGTCGCCCGCGTGCTCGACATTTTGGCGGTAGCCGAGAAGGTAGGCATGGAACCCCACCCCAGTGTAAATGATTACCTGGCTGCCCTTCAAAACTGGGAGCGCTACGCCTCGGACTCCGGAGAGCAAGCCGTTTCCACACATTTTTCCGAAACGCTTATAGCCGAAGTCAGCCAGCACACCGAAGCCCGCCTCAGAGGGCGCGCCCGACCTAGCCAAGTCTGCCTGCGCGCCTTCGACGCCATTGTAGAAGCCGTCATCTCTCCATTCGTCCGCAGATAGCGCCGCCCAATAGTGGCACAGACTATGCATCTACTCCTCACAAAACTAATTAGGAGGCAGCAAATGCAAAAGAGCATCCCGTTGGTAAAACAGTACATGACAGGTCAGGCAAGAACGGTCCGCGCGGACGAATCCTTGGCTGAGGTGAGTGACTTGATGCATAGACACGCCATTCGGCACGTACCCGTCGTTAGTGGCGAAGGCACTGTCGTTGGCATTCTCAGTCACGGAAACGTTCAAACTGCGCTCACCCATTGCATTGGAAAAACGCTGCGAGCAGAAGACGTCATGCTGCCAACGCCGTATGTTGTTTCCCCTGATGCGGAACTACCTGGCGTTGTGGATCACATGATCAGCGCAAAGATCGGAAGTGCCATTGTTCAAGACGGTGAGGCGGGTGTCGTCGGCATCTTTACAACAATCGATGCCCTAGCGTTCTTAAGGGAAATTCTATTTATCCAGTACGGCACCGATCCCGAGCGCTCGGAGTCCCTTTCCAAAGGCCGATTTACAGGTCTGGGCGGAACCCCCATGGGAGATCGGTGGCCGTTCTGGACCTAAGAGCGGCAATTAGGCCGCGCGTTCCTTGGACTTATTCAAGAGCTTAGAGAAAACTCCGGATTTTCCCTCCGCAATTTTCACTCGGCTCTTTTTGGACGCTTCAGTCTTCGGAACGGCAATTCGAAGCACACCGTTTTCATAGTTCGCCTCTACTTCTTCCGCCTCAACAGCGGTCGGGAAGTTAAACGTGCGACTAAATGTCCCAGTCCGACGTTCAATGTACCTCTCACCGTTTTGTTCACCGCGCGCTTCCTCTTTACGTTCGCCACTAATAGTCAGTTGATTTCCACTGACGTTTACGTGGATGGCGTCCTTGGCAATGCCCGGAACATCTAGCGTAAACAGGTAATGCGACTCGGTCTCCTCCTGATCGCAAGCGGGGACGTACATTCCTGTTTGGAACGCTAGCGGCTGGCCCGTCATGGGCTCGTCAAACGCCCGATCCATCAGACGACGCAAGCGATAAAAGCCGTTGTCATCAAATAGAGCCGGCATCGATTCCCAACCACGGCTAATCAATGATCCCATTTTTTCCTCCTTCAAAAGCGGGGACTGCACAGTTCCCGCTTAGTTAAACACGGATACCTTAGGAGGAGTGCATACGTTGTGCCAAAAACGCGATCCGCTTAGACGTAAGCGCCTTTACGAAGAATTTCCAAAACCGCATCGTGTGGAATGGCGGGCGCTTCGCGCCCTTCCCGGCCCTTCATCCCGTGCGAACAGAACATCGCATTGAGTACCGCTTCCTCAGTGGCTTCGATAGTCGCTTCATACAGAGAGTTAATGTACGCGTCCCCGATGAACCGCAACGTCATGTAACGTTTTGAGTCAGCACGCCCTCTCGGGACGCGATTAGCTGTACTAAATGCGATAATGATTTCGCCGCTCGTGTAGGCTGCGTGCGATCCGACTCGCCCCAAACCTAAAGCCGCCCGCTTCGCTATGCGGTTGAGCTGACTGCCCAACAAGGGCGCATCGGTACCCACTACGACAATAATGGATCCGTAACTGGTAGTGCGCCGATTTAAGTCGCCGAAACGCTTGTCTAGCTCCCGTCCCACCACAGCACCTTCAATAGTGAGATTTCGCATATTACCAAAGTTTGACAAGACCAGTACGCCAACGGTGTACGCCCCATCTTCGCTCGGCAAAATTCGAGACGAGGAGCCAATTCCGCCCGCGAAGTCGCACGTCATCATACCCGTACCAGCACCCAGCGACCCCTGCTCTACCCGCCCCGATTGAGCGGCCTCAATGGCTTTTTTGACATGCGCGGGGCCATTTAGTCCCACTCGTACGTCATTCAAGAAAGAATCGTCGGTTTCGCCTACCACGGGAATGACCACGTCGGTGCTCGTACCTAGCGAAGGGTATTTTTGGGCTAGGTAGCTGATGATTCCACTATGCACCTTGCCAACCGACATCGTGTTGGTGAGCAGAATGGGAGACTCGAGAAGTCCCCACTCAACGACCTGGTTAAGTCCAGACATCTCTCCAACACCGTTCAGCACGAAACCGCCCGCTACCAACCGCCTCTCAAATATGTTGCCCCCGGCAGGCAAGATTGCTGTCACTCCAGTCCGTACCGTAGTAGTCCCGACGCCGCTTGGGATCTCAACTTCATCGGCCACGTTCGTGCAATGGCCGACCTTTATTCCTTTGATGTCCGTGATGGCGTTGAACTCTCCCACTGCAAAACGGCCGATCCGAATTCCCCTTTCGCGGGCACTCGGGCGTGGAGAGCGGGGCTCGGCAGGTGTTGAATTGTCGTGCGGGTGTTTTGACATTACACGTTTACGGCCCGGGCCATCAACGAGCGCCTTTCGTTGGCGCGCCACCGCTGAACCGCGGGATAGAGAATCATTTTAATCAATTGATTGTACTCTACCCCCAGGCGTTCCGCCATGATTGTCAGATCACTGAAATGCGGGGTGAGCCCCGGCAAGGGATTAATCTCTAGAAAATAAGGCTTACCCAAGTTGTCCATCCGAAAATCCACGCGCGCGACGTCCCGGCAGCCAAGCGCCCGAAAAACTTTCTTGGCGCTGCTTTGCAGATGGCGAAGTGGTGCCGGCGCGAGATCCGTCACCGGACAAACCAATTGCAAAAACTCATTGTCTTCTGGAGAATCATCCATTTTGGCTTCTAATGTATAAATGGAATACGGGTTGTCTGTTTTGTCCTTAAAACGAATCTCCAGCGGCCCCAACACACGTAGGGTCGAGTTACCAAAAACCCCCACCGTGAATTCGCGTCCGCTAATGAACTCCTCGACTAGGATGGGGCCGTTAATTTCCACAGAAAGGCGCTGCATGGCATCCATGAGCTCGTCGACATTCCGAACCACTGATTTGGCGTTAATTCCCTTGGAGGTCCCCTCGTTATTTGGCTTCACAATAACGGGAAAGCGGAACTCCGACGCCTTGGGCGCTTTTTTGGGCGGACGGGTATAGAGTTTTGACTGGGCTGTGAGCACCCCTTCCGCCGCTACAAGTCTTTTGCTGACAGCCTTGTCCAAGCTGATTGACAAGCAAGTCGCATCACTTCCCGTGTGCTCCACACCTAAAAGGTCACAGATGGCAGGAACCTGGGACTCTCGCGCCCGTGAGGCAATGCCTTCCGCTATGTTGAAAACGACGTTAACTTCT
The DNA here is from genome assembly GCA_020435295.1 of Bdellovibrionales bacterium. Classification (GTDB taxonomy): domain Bacteria; phylum Bdellovibrionota; class FAC87; order UBA2466; family JACKAF01; genus JACKAF01. Next base: position 8,902 of record JAGQZV010000123.1, read on the forward strand.
TTTTGTTTCAGCTCCTCTGCTAGCTCCTTTGTCGCCTCGATGGGGACGACTTCAAAACCCAATGACTGAATGGCGCCTGTAAGGGCTTCGATGGTTTTTGGCGAATCGAACTCAGCTTCTTGCTCGAAACCCTCCTCGTGGCGCTGCTTACGACGAAGATTATAAACAAGCCCTACCTTTGGAGAACGTACGGAAGTACGGTGCGACGGCCTCGCACGCTTGCCCCGGATTTTCATTCGGGCGATTGCCGCTTCTATTATTTTTTGGATCGTCTCGTTGTAGGTCAGCTCCAAACGTTTGGTTGCCTCAAAAATGCCAGCTCCCGCCTGCAAGCTAGGAAGTGCATTGAACTCCATGAAAAAAAGATCTCCATCGGGGGTGACTCTAAAATCCGCGCGTCCGAGATCCACAATACCAAGCGACTCCACACTCAGCTTCATGAAGTGTTTGATTTTAAGCCGCTGCTCGTCAGTCAATTGTGCGGGGCATACGGCCCGGACCTTTTCGTCTTTCTGGTTTTTGTATTCGTAGTCGTAAATCCACTCATCCCCCATGGGATCTAACACTTCGTACTCTACAGGATCCAAAATCCCACCATTGGGAAGGCCCGCCAGAAAGCCGATGGAGATATCGCGTCCTGGAATAAAGCGCTCGATGATCAATCCTTCGGGAAATTGTTTCAGAGACTCTTTCCCATACGTCACAAGCTCATTGTAGGTGCGACACAGCGAACGACTGGTAATACCCTTGCTCGACCCCTCATAATTCGGCTTCACAAAGGCGGGAAAAGTGATGTCCTTGGCAAGCGCCTCAAGCTCCTTCGGTCGGGTGACAAAAGTCCCTTCCACTACGGGCACGCTACGGTGGGAAACCATCTGTTTGGTTAGAAATTTGTCCAAGGTAAGAAAACAAACATAGGGGCCAGGGCCCACGTAAGGAATTCCTAGTTGCTCAAAAACAATTGGCGCATAACTTTCTCGACCGATCCCCGAATAGCCTTCCGCGGTGTTGAATATCAAATCGGGAGAGGCCTTACGCAAATCAGAAATCCATCCCTCATCGCGAGTCATGGGAACGAGAACCACGTCGTTCCCTTCAAATGCTAACGCACGCGCGATGCCATCGACGGTCTCCTGGGAATCGAATTCGGCTTCTTCTACCAAATCCGTGGTCTTTTTGTTGAACACGAAGGCTATTTTCACTGGCCCCCCTTATAAGCCCTCAATATTTTTCAGCACCAAAGGCGAGTCAAGCGGAATCCGCCCTACTAAGTCTCAAGTACGCAATATATCTAAATAAATTTGTGCGGCGGAGAAAGGCAATCGCATTGACATGCTGCGTCGGCTTCACTACTTTGGGGCCGAGGTATTCGGATGAAAAAGCTCGGAATTTTCGTTTTTCTCGGTGTTGCGGTTGGTTACGTCGCTTTCAAGCTGAATGACAAGCCACGCCCCCTTCCCGTTGCGGATATAACAGAAAGCGCAGAAGGACCGGCGCTGGTTCCAGCACCAAAGACCGTGCCGACACCCGTGGCTGAAAAGCCAGCCCCGGTTGCAAACTCGACTACGAAAATCGAGAAACGTCCCACGTTTCCGCACGAAAAAGAACTCGCCGAGGCGGGGGAGTTGTGGGATTCCGGGCGAGGTGAACAAGGCATACAAATCCTAAAGCGCGCTCTTGAGGGGGATCCCAACAATAGCCAACTGCTCACACAGCTCGGTGCCATGCACATGGACGTTTACGACGAGGCCGGCCCCGCACTTCAATACCTCACCGCTGCAGCCCAGTCCGATCCCAACAATGGCGACGCTTTGGCAGCGCTGGTCGAGCTACACTCGCGTGAAGGCACTCTTAGCCAGGCCGAGGCATTGCTACGCACTCTACCCGAAGACTCGCAAGCCGCGATGGCGCTTGCCGATGTCCAGCTACGTCAGGGAAAAGCGGAAGCCGCACTGGAAAAAATTGAGAGCAATCCGGAACTCGCCAAGGATCCAGTCATGGCAGGCGCCGCGTATTTGAATGTTGGCCAGACTGAAGAAGCCGTGGATCGTTTCCAAAAGCACGCCGATCAACAGCGCGATAAGTTCGAGAAAACGGGAAGCAAGACAGACGCTAAAAGCTATAGTTTGGCCAA
>JAGQZV010000124.1 GCA_020435295.1 Bdellovibrionales bacterium
CGCGATGGATCGCGACCTGCGCTGGGACCGGACGCGCTTGGCGTATGAAGCCATTGTCGCAGGGGCTGCTGAGAGTGCCTTCTTGCACCCCGCCCAGTACGTCGAGTCTTGCTACGACAGAGGTTTGGGGGACGAATTTATTTCTCCCGCTGTGCGAGAAGAATACCCTGGTATCAAAGATGGAGACGGGGTCGTATTTTTTAACTTTCGTGGAGATCGGGCGCGCCAGCTTGCGGCTTCGATGACCGATCCGGAGTTCGCCCCTTTTAGGCGAGCCAATTTACCGACCTTTTGTGGGTTTGTTACTCTTGCTGATTATGGCTTGGAGCACAAGATTGTCGTGGCCTACGCTACCGAAAAGCCGGGGGAGACGTTAGCTAAAGTACTTTCGGAAAATGCAGTCTCCCAACTGCGGGTGGCAGAGAGTGAAGCCTTTGGCCGAATTTCGGATATTTTTGATGGATCTCCCAACCTGGAACACGAGATGCGGTTGTGCGTGCCTGGCGAAAACCGCTCCGTCAGTTTTGACCAATATCCGGCGATGGCAGCGCCGGCGGTGACCAAGACTCTGCTCGATAAGCTGCGCTCGGGCTCTTTTCAATTTGCGGTGGCGGCGTATCCAAATTTGGATCTTGTTGCCCATACTGGAAACTTCCCGGCGACCGTGAAAGCAATGGAATGTCTAGATAGCCAAATTGGTGAAGTGCTGCGGTGGGCCGAGGGAGCCGATGCGTTTGTTGTGGTGGCTGCGAATCACGGGAACGCAGAATCGCTCCGTTGCCAGTCCAGCGGTCTGAATCTGGAGCACACCTTGTCGCCCGCGCTTTGTGTGGTGTTCGACAAGCGTCACCGCGGCGCACGAGAAGCAACGGGTGCGCTCTCCGATGTGGCCCCCACTATCCTACGTTTGTTTGACCTTGAGGCTCCTAGCGTGATGACAGGGCGCGCCCTAGTTTAGTCAATCCCGCGTTTCACTCCGTTACCGACGGTGCTATAATAATAATAACTTATACCCATTCCGGGCGATCCCCCTCAGGGGTTTTCTCGCCCCTTCTACACTCCACAGACCCTTCAAGGAAATGGTTTAAATGGCGGCTGGCAAGCTCGGCGACCTATTAGTGAAAAAGGGTGTTGTTTCCCGCGAGCAAATTGCGGAAGCGACCGCCTACTCGCGGCAGAATCGCGTGCGTTTGGGAAGCGCGCTCATCCAACTCGGCCATGTTAACGAAAATGTATTTGCAAGTTTTGTTGCGAAACTTTACGGACTAACTGCCGTTAGTCTGGATGGGCTAAGCGTGAGTTCGGACATTTTGGAGCTGGTGCCTCGATCCTTGGCGGAAAAGCACACTCTGGTTCCCATTTCGATTGAGGGTTCTTCGTTGACGGTTGCGATGGCCGATCCAAGTAACGTGGCGGCGGTCGATGACATTCGATTCCTTTCTAACATGGATGTTGTGATCCATATCGCCGGGGAAAATGCCATTATATCGGCGATTAACCGCATCTACGGTACGAATGATGCCGATCCAGGTCAGAAAATAGCTAGTAAGTTTGGAGAAGGTAGTGGGCCGGAGAATACGGGCCAAATCGAAGTTGGAAAATTAGATGAAGCGCACGAAGTAGAGGGTGAGGGCATCGGCGAAAAACCGATCATCAAGCTCATCAACACGCTCTTTATGGAAGCCATCCGGCGCAAGTCCAGTGATATTCATATTGAGCCGTACAACGAGTTCTCGCGCGTGCGTTTTCGCATTGATGGCAGTCTGCATGAGGTGATGCGCATTCCGCAGGCGATGCGTACAGCGGTTCCCTCACGCATCAAGGTGATGGCACACTTGGACATTTCAGAAAAACGATTGCCGCAAGATGGTCGTATCCAGGTAAAGACCAAACGGCGAAAAATCGATGTTCGTGTTTCCACCATCCCGACGATTTTTGGCGAAAAAGTTGTCATGCGTTTGCTAGATCAAGGTGAGAGTACTCCCAGTCTATTGGGAGTTGGTTTTGAGGAATCGCAATACCAGGCATTCAAGCTTGCAGCCAGCCAACCCTACGGCATGGTGCTCGTCACGGGTCCCACCGGTAGTGGTAAATCTACTACTCTCTATGCTGCTTTGTCGGAGCTGAACGGGCCCGACGTGAATATATCGACGGTAGAAGATCCCGTAGAATACAAGATGGCGGGTATTAATCAGGTCCAAATGAAAGAAGGGATCGGGCTGAACTTCGCCTCTGCATTGCGTTCCTTGCTGCGCCAAGATCCCGACATCATCATGGTCGGTGAAATTCGAGATCAGGAGACAGCCGAAATTGCGGTTAAAGCCGCGCTTACCGGTCATATGGTTTTCTCAACTCTCCACACCAACGATGCCCCAAGCACCATTAATCGTTTGCTGCACATGGGGCTGGAACCTTTCTTGATTACCGCAGCTCTGACACTTGTTCAGGCCCAACGTCTGCTTCGCATCAATTGCCCCAACTGTATACAAGACGACAACTCGATTACCCCAGAACAACTGATAGCTGCAGAGATGCCCAAGAACTGGATCCAGACGTTCAAAGCTAAAAAAGGGGTCGGCTGTGAACGTTGTGGGAACACCGGCTACAAAGGCCGAAAGGGTGTTTTCGAGGTCATGCCAATGACGGAGAAACTTCGAACGCTTGTCGTGAAGAAGGCCAGTTCGGACGAAATCAAACGTCAGGCCATCCGCGATGGCATGATTACGCTGCGCCAAAGCGCAATGGTAAAGCTATACCGGGGGGAAACGACTTTTGAAGAAGTGCTTAATAACACTCGTCCGGACGGAGATTTGAAATCATGAAACTGACGCTACCACAATTGCTAAAAGCGATGCTAGAGCACAAAGCATCGGACATGCATGTCACCAGCGGCAGCCCACCTAGTTTTAGAATCTACGGGAAAATAACCAAGATCAAGGCCGATACTCTTGTCCCCTCGCAAACGAGGGAGCTGTGCTACTCCGTTTTGACGGACTACCAGAAAGCGCTATTCGAGGAAAACAAAGAACTCGATTTTTCTTTCACGATCCGGGAACTCGGTCGTTTCCGCGGGAACCTATTCTATCAACGCGGCAGCGTGGCGGGTGCCTTTCGCCACATCCCGTTCAACGTGCCGCCCTTAGCCTCCTTGGGTCTGCCTCCCGTCGTGGAGCAACTGGTTCACAAGCCCAAAGGTCTCGTACTTGTGACTGGTGCAGCAGGTTCAGGCAAGACCACTACGTTGGCTTCCATGATCAACATGCTCAACCAGATTAAGAATCTTCATATCATTACGATCGAGGATCCCATCGAGTACATTTATCGCCACAATCGCTGCCTAATCAACCAACGAGAGGTGGGAAATGATACCAAGAGTTTCGCAAAAGCACTTCGTTCTGCACTGCGCGAAGATCCAAACATCGTTCTAGTAGGCGAAATGCGCGACAAGGAAACTATAGAAACAGCTTTGATGCTCGCCGAAACGGGGCAGCTAGTTCTAAGTACTCTGCATACGAACAGCGCCACCCAGACAATTACCCGCATCCTAAACGTTTTCCCGGCCGAGCAACAGAATCAGGTTAGGGTGCAATTGTCGCTAGTTTTGGAAGGGATTGTCACTCAAAGTTTGCTACCTCGCCAAAATGCACCGGGACGAGTTCTCGCGTGCGAGATCATGCTGCCGAATCCGTCCATAAGGAATCTCATCCGAGAAAATAAGCTACACCAGCTTCCTTCTGCGATGCAGGTCGGACAAGAGAATAGTGGGATGATTACGTTTAACCAATACCTGATTCACTTAGTGCAGTCTGGAACCGTCTCCGTGGACTCCGCACTGGAAGCGACACCGGACCAGGATGATCTTGTGAAGACTCTGTCCGAGATCGGTCGGGCGGCATAGGGGATTTATGAAATTCAAGTATATCGGCATTACGCGGCAGCGCGAGGAAGTCCAGGGGACATTGGAGGCCCAGGATGAAGTGGAAGCACGGATGAAACTGCGTGCGATGCAGATCCGCCCGTCATACGTGGGTGGCGGCGGTGTTGGCGGAATCAACTTTGATAAATTGAACGAGATTAGCTTTGGGCCACCGGTGGATCTCAAAGGGCTGCTGATTTTTACAAAGCAATTTGCCTCGCTCATCGATGCGGGTGTGCCGGTAGTGCAGTGCTTTGAGATATTGTCAGACCAGGAAAAAAGACCCGCTTTCAAGAACATCCTAAAGCGCATCAAGGGAGACATAGAAGCGGGAAGTTCCTTAACCGAGGCGTTGAAGAAGCACCCTAAGGTGTTTTCCAATCTGTACGTGAGTTTGATAGAGGCTGGCGAAGTTTCCGGTACTTTGGAGGTCAATCTCCGCCGCATTGGACAGCAGTTTGATAAAACCGATCGCATCCGTGCCAAGGTAAAGGCGGCCATGATTTACCCTGTTATCACGCTTGTGATTTCTGTAGGCGTGCTGGCATTCCTGCTTGTTAAAGTCATTCCGGAGGTATCTAAACTCTACGGCGAGTCCAATGCCCAGCTTCCGGAAATTACCGTCAAAGTTCTTGGCGTTTCCACTTGGCTGCAGACCTACTACCCGTACATTGTTGGGATTATCTTTCTAATTCTAGTGGGAGCGCAGGCCGCGTGGCGAGTGAAGTCCGTCCGCCTGGTGTTAGATCCGCTGATTCTTCAACTCCCTCTTTTTGGGGATCTCATGAAGAAATCTGCTATCACGCGTCTTGCCCGAACGCTGTCCACACTGGTTTCAAGCGGAGTGCCTTTGCTCTCCGCCTTTGAGATTTGCATTAACTTAATGAGTAACGAATCCATTAAGGCGGTCCTGGCCCAAACGTCGAGTCTTGTTTCCGAAGGCAAAACCATGGCTCATGGCCTGGGCCTCAAGAAACACATTTTCCCTCCGATGGTGGTGCACATGGTTTCTATCGGGGAGGTGACCGGTAAGTTGGATGAGTTGTTAGAAAAAGTGGCCGATATCTATGAGGACGAAGTAGATGACGCGATAACCAACTTAACGACTTTGATTCAGCCGGCCCTCATTATTATAGTCGGTTTGATTATCGCTTTCCTACTGGTGGCGATGTACCTGCCGATCTTCCAATTGGCGGACAAAGTCGCGGGCGGTTAATGACTCTAGCCATTCGAAAATATTTCCCCAGTTTCGGGCGTTCTCCAGCGCGGGACTTGGGGCCCCCCTTGCAGATGCTGATGTTTGGGCGGCTGGCGGTGCTGTTTTTTTCTTTGACCGTCGTTTTGTTGATACAGCTCTTTCGCCAGGGTGGGGTGAGTCCCTTTCATTTGGCACTGGGATATTTTCTCTTAGCAGTGGCTTTTGGTTTCAATCTTTCGCACGCGCTCCTGTTAGAGCGAATTCCCGCCCGTTGGTGGGTTGTTGGCGTTCACATCTTGTTTGATGCCGCAATTGCTTCCACTTGGATTTACTTTGCAGGGGAGGACAGTGCTTACGCCCTACTGTACCTCGTGCAGATTCTTATCGTTGCGCTCGTTTTTCACCAGTGGGTTGCGCTGGCATCGGCAGTCGTTGCAAGTGCTGCCTATGGGACGGTGCTCTTTCTCTTGGGGGGGGAAGTTGCCATAGGGTGGGGTATCCATGCCGCAGCCTTTGTTGTTCTGGCTCTCGTGGGTGGTCTGCTAAGTCAGCAGCTTTATAACGCCGCCCAAAGCCTAAAAGAAAAGCAAAGTACCATCGACAAACTGCGGGCCTTTCAGGAGCGAATTGTTACCGACATTCCTACAGGTCTTTTGACTGTAGACGAGGAAATGCGAATTAACTTCATTAATCCGGCTGGAGCTCAGATCCTCGGTCGCAAAGCGTTGGAGCTGGTGGGAACCAGATTGACGGATGTGGAAGAGGGATTCTTGCCGTTTTTCACCAATATTCAAACTGTACCGGTGGAGGACGACTCCACGTACGCGGAACCCTCTCCCGGTATCGAGTCAGAAGTATCGTCTACTGGCGACGATCAGCACCGTAGCTATTTCGTGAATGCCAAATCAGTTTCAGGACGAGCCCGCCTGCAACAAATGGTCGAAGTAGGATCGGGGGAGGTCAGGCGCGTGATTCGGGGAGACGTGGCCGAACTAGACGCCGATGCGGCCTTAGGGCAGCTTTTGGGCGAGAAAGCCAAGCGCGGCCGCGTGTTGCTCTTTCAGGATGTCACCAAACTGCGCCATCTTGAAGACAAGTTAAAACAGCACGAGAAGCTCGCTGCCGTTGGGCAATTGGCTGCTGGAATTGCGCATGAGATTAGAAACCCGCTGGCCAGTATGAGCGCCAGCATTGAACTACTGAAAGGCTCGCTTCCCGAGAAAGTGCAAGGAACGGAAGAGGGCAAACTGATGGACATTGCCATCCGAGAAATCGATCGGTTGAACGATCTGATTTCGGAGTTTCTAGATTTCGTGCGGCCGGTGAAGATGAATTTGGAACCGGTAAATCTGAAGGAGGTCCTGACTGACCTCGTCCTAGCCGCTCGCAAGCGAAAGGACCTCGATCCGACTATCACTATTCGGGAGAATTATGACACAGCAGTGATTGCTCGTGGAAGCCAAGAAAAACTCAAGCAGGTAATTTGGAATCTCCTGGTCAATGCCTTTCAAGCGATGTCCCGCGCCGGTTGTATAGAGGTTGGTTGCTCCAAATTTGGCGATGGCAAAGTGAAGCTGTGGGTGGAAGACCAAGGTGTAGGGATGAGCGAGGAGGTGCGTCGCCGCTTATTCGAACCCTTTTTCACTACCAAAGACAAGGGAACCGGGTTGGGTTTGGCTACGGTCTACAAAATCGTCGAAGCCCACCACGGGGAAATAAGAGTGGACTCTAGAGAAAAAATCGGAACCAAGTTCGAAGTCATACTTCAGGCAGCATAAATGAAATTAACTATTCTAGCGCTACTGTTGGGCCTTTTTCTCTCCGCTGGAGGACCGGCTATGGCGGCGTCTAACAAGAAAAAAACGGCCAAAAAGAGGCAGCCTACGGGCCTGAAGCAAGAAACCGGTGGCACTGAGGAAAAAACCGCGGAAAAAAAGAGCGATCAAAAGACGGTTGAGAAACCCGCGCCAGCGAAGAGTGAAGTGTTGGTCAAAGTAGATAGCGATGCTGATAAGAATGAAAAGGAACTAGATGAGCTAGCTAATGGCCTGTTGGATGACGTAGAGCGGGAACAGCTGGCGGTGAGTGCCCGTTTTGATCTCGCTTTCTTGACTGGCAACTCCGTTACGCAGGGATTTTCGCTGCCCTCACTAAGACTGTCCATTTATGGCGATGTGACTTCTATCTTGTCATACCGTGTTTCCATGGGCCAGACGCGGGAGTTTACGTCGGCGCTTTTGCCTCAATTGATTCCGGTTGAGGCGTACATGGATCTGGGTTCTACGGACACGCGCTCTAAGGAGTCGCGGTTTTCGATTCGTGTGGGGATGTTTACGCCCAGCCAAAACCCGTTTTGGACTCCGGACCTCAGCGACCTACCGGTCCCCTCCTACGGCCGTACACATCGAGAACTCTACTTGTTTAGAGACCTCGGGGCTGAACTGCGGTACGAGTCAGGGTCGCGCAATTTCGAAGCTTCAGTAGCTGCGGTGAATGGCATAGGAATCTTTAGCCAAAACACGAACAATTCTAAAGCGGGGGCTGTCTATCTAAAAGGGCGTGTGCCGTTCGGAGAGTGGGGATTTTACGCTGGAGTTGGTGGCATGGGCTTACTCCAGTCGGTTTCTGGGAATGTAAACTATAAGCGCAACTGGGCGATTACGGGATTTGTCGGTGTACGTTCGAGATTTGGGATTGTGCAGGGCGAGTACTCGGTGGGGGAATTCGAAACGTCTAGCACGTATAGAAACCCAGCCGGGGGAGCGCTTATCGCACTGGCCCGGCTGAGCGAGCAGGTGAAGTTCTTTCTTCGGTATGAACAACTTGTGAACCCGCCGACGGGCGGCTCGGGCACGCTCAAAGCCTTTCAGATTGGTCCCGTGTTGGAGCTTCATGAAACTCTTACTCTGTTTGGTACCTATACCCAGACTCAGGAAGCTGACGGTTCGGCCCTCACTCATTCCGGCGAGGTTCGTTTTCGCCTAAATATCTAGGAAAAGGTTCCAAAAGGTGCCTATCTACTTTTGGAACCCTCCCCGCCGCTCTGAAAAAACTCGCAGTCGTCTCGCAGAAAGCATTCGGCACAGTTTGGCTTGCGTGCTTTGCAGAGGCGTCTTCCGTGTAGGATCAGCATTCCATTCACGCTACCCCACAGTTTCGGGGGAAGCAGAGCGCGCAGCTCAAATTCTATTTTCTCAGGCGTATTACTATGTGCCCAGCCGAGGCGTTGGCTCACTCGTTTAACGTGCGTGTCAACCGCGATGGCGGGAACGTCGAAGGCTTGATTTAGAATGACGCTGGCCGTTTTCCTACCCACTCCCGCAAGCGTAGTAAGCTTGTCGAGATCCCCAGGGATTTTCCCCCCAAATTTTTCCACTAGGTCCTTGGAAGTACTGATGATGGCCTTTGCTTTGGCGCGATAAAATCCGCAAGAGTGAATGAGTTTTTCTACGTCCGCTTGTCCGGCCTTTGCGAGTTGCTGGGCAGTGGGGTATTTCGCAAAGAGTCCGGGTGTGGTCTTATTCACACGCTCATCCGTACACTGGGCCGACAAGATGACGGCGATAAGAAGTTGAAAAGGGCTATCGTAGGTCAACTCGGTTCGCGGATCGGGGTAGGCCTTCTCCAGAGCCTTATAGGTGCGTAGCACGCTCTTACGTGTCGGCTGGTGTGGTTTTGCCATTGTGTCCGCCTAGAAAAACTTGATTTATACCCTCTGGATAAATATCTTAAAAGACCTTAGCTAATGGGCCGGCGTGGTGAAATTGGCAGACACGTATGACTTAGGATCATATGGGGAAACCCGTGGGGGTTCAAGTCCCTCCGCCGGCACACTGTGCTCCTACGAGGCGTCCGGCTAATTCCTAATAACGTCGGCGATGAAGGTTCCCACCACTCTTAGATACCCATCCGGGTTGTCGTTGTGCACATCGTGCCCGGTTCCGGGGATGGCTTCTATACGAACGAAAGGATTGTTGGCAAGGTGGCTTCTGGCGTGGCGCACCCCCCCTTCCTGTAACGCGCCCTTATACTCCGCTGCGCCGATGAGAAGGACCGGCGCTCTAAGCCTTCGTAGTTCTCCCGAGTACTCTTCGGCGCGAACCTGCGACGCAAAAAGGGATACGACGTAGCCTTTCTCTCGTACGGCTTTCCAACGATCGGGTGAGGAATCCTGCAGCATTCCTTGCATGTTCTGGTCGGGGTTTTGTTGGCGAAGTGCCGCCACTGCGTTCTTCGCTCCTGTCAAGAGCGTTTCCTTCCCGGCACCAGCATAGGTTCCAAAGTGCATGTCTTCCACAATCAGCGAGCGAACCTTAGAGGGAAACAAATCGCAGAAGCCGATGGCGACGCGCCCACCGAAGGAGTGTCCCAAAACGTGGTAGGACGCTGGAGGGTTCGACCAATGCATTTCCAGATGGCTGAGTAGTTTACGTACGTCTTTGGCAAGGACTCTCGAAGAGTAGTTCCAACCATAAGCTGGTGTTTCTCCCATGCCCCTCAAGTCGACGCCAACGACGCGGTAAAACTGGCTGAGGCTTCTGGCAATGTGTTCAAAGGTACGAAAATCTCCGGTAACGCCATGGATGAGCACAATCGTTTCCTGGTGCTGGTCTCCCCAGACCTTGTGGTTGAGAAGCCAGGGCAACTCCCACTCGGGCGTGATCAGCTCCGCTAGCGTCATGGATTCGCGGGCAGTTGTTGCCCTGCACGCTTTTTGCGCTTCGTCCATAGCGCATACAGGGGCCGCCAGTAGCGCAAAAAGCAAGATTAGGGATTTGGGGTTCACGGAGAGGGGAAAATACCTTAAACGGGCGAAATTCTCAATTTCTAAGCCCTAAGCTATTGATATTACTGAAAGGCACTGTAAGCTGCTTGAACGCATTTTTCTACCGCGCTTCGAAAACGGCCGTAGGACGGACGGGCCTTTAGAAACGCCCGCACCGACTCTCGCTGTGCCTCCGGGAGTAGGCCTTCCGACTCTAGATGGGAGAGGGTATGGAGAAATGCGGCGCGTTCCTTTTCCGCTAGGTTTTGTCTTTCGAGATATTCGACAAGCTCCATCGCGGCGGTAAAATGTTTGGGCGTTAAGTCTCCGTAGTCCGCCGAAAACAGCACGCGCTGGAGGCTTTCTGGCGAGTCCGCGAAGAATGTTGCAAGAAATTTCTCGTGCCACCCGCTCATCAGATCGCCTCGATAGTGGAGTCTTCTAACCGCCGCGTAGTCTATGCTTCTCATCCATTCGTCACGTTCCGCAACGCCTAGGGCCCTACTGTCCGCAAAGCGTGTGGCTAAAACAAGGGCGTCGTACACAGCTTCCTGGTCTCCCGCCGCGAGCCTGCGGGCCATATACAAAGGAAGATTTCGAATCTGTCTTTTGGGGATGTGTTTTATGCTCTCGAAAATAGTTCTTGCGATGTCACGTCGTCCACCTTCCGGCGCTTCGGTCAGTAATCTAATCAAAATGCCTTCTAGCTCAGGGTGACGCCACGACTCCATGGAGAGTAGTGGGATTATCGTTCGTGCAGGGTGGGTATGGTCCTCTGTTTTGAAATGGAGGGATTTGAGCAACAGCTTGCGCAGGACAGCTTGTCCGTCCGTTGTCTGCTGCATTTTCTCCGGCAAGAAAGCCAGACTTAGTTGGATGGACTCGTAGGAGTCCCCATCCGAAAGGTATTTGCTGGCATCTAACGACGGAAAATAAGCTTTGAGGTTTCTCGTCAAAAGGACCTGCTGCTGCCTGATTAAGAGCGCATCGTTGTTTCGAATGTCCCTCGTCCCTCGTCGCGTAACCAGAACGTCCGGTTCCGGATCTTCCGGGTGGTGGGCTTTTCGGAGGTGGCTCATGGCTCTCACATAGGCCGTAGGGCTAACCTTACAAAAGCTGAGTGTGCGATCGAGCAGCTCTCGCGTCAGGCTTT
>JAGQZV010000125.1 GCA_020435295.1 Bdellovibrionales bacterium
GTCCCGATTTTGTGAAGATTTGAATTTCGTAGCGGGAAGGTGGATCTTCACCTCGCAGGCGGCCTAGGCCGCGGTTCTTCAAGATGGCTTGGTGCTCTGGAGACGCTAGCTCCCAGAAATTCATGGCAAGCAGTTCTTCCATGGAGAACCCGGTGATAGAACACGTTGCCTGATTAACGTAGAGGTATTTGCCCCCGCGGTGAACCGCAACAATTGCCGGAACGGTGTCGGTGACAGTGCGAAAGCGCTCTTCACTCCGTTTGCGGTTTTCGATCTCAGATTTTAATTCGCGGTTGATTAGAGCCAAGTCTTTCGTGCGCGCACGTACGCGCTCTTCGAGTTGTAGCTTTGAAAGGCGCAGCTCTTCTTCTGCAGCCTTAAAAGCTGTAATGTCTTGAGCGATCCCGGACATGCGAAACAAAGTGCCGTCCTGATCGTGAATGGGAAAGGATCGAGTGCGGACCCAGCGCATGGTTTTGTCGGGTCTGATAATCCGGTGCTCAATATCCATTAGCCCCGTGTTTATGGCTCGGACAAACTCCGCTTGGACTTTGTCTCGATCTTCCGGGTGAATATACTTTAACCAGTTTGAGGAATCGGCGTAGATTTCCGCCGCCGGAGCACCGTAGATGCGTTCCCAAGCGGGACTGATGTAGATGGCGCGCGCAGTAAAAGGCTCTCCGATCCAAAAAACCTCATCGACCGTGTTAGCAATTTGTCGAAAGCGCAAGTCGCTCGACCGTAGGGAATGTTCCGCTTTTACCCGAGACGTAATGTCACGGATAATGACGCAGACACGCTCCGAGTTTAGCGGGTGGATACGGGCTTCAAAATGTTTTGTGTCCCCACAGATGGGTAGTGGGTATTCGAGAGTGACCGTCCGATTTTCTTGGACCGATTGGCTTATCGCATTTTGATAAGGAACGGCTACTTCCTCTGGAAGCGTCTCTAAAACCGACTTTCCAAGGAACCGCGATGGCGGAGTAAAGAGAATGGATTCGTCACGGGCGTGGTAGTCTAGATATACGCCATCCCGAGACATTACGAAAAATAGATCGGAGCTTGCCGAGACAATGGCCTGAAGCCGATCCTCCATTTCGCCGGACGCTTTTAGAGCGTCCTCGAGCTCTCGGACGCGCTTTGTGATTTCGGACTCTGGATGTCCTTCCACCAGCAACCTTCCTTCCGACTATGACGCTACGCGGAATGCCCGCACGAGGATAGACCCTTCCGGTCGCGGGTTCAACCGACTGGGAGGGAAGAGAGCGTTTCTAGTTATCTTTCGGGGGGTTAGGGAGGGAGGCTTTTTGTATTTCTACGGCTATTTCGGCCAGCACGCGCTGTCCGTACTCCATTCCGACTTGGTGCAGCCGCGCGCGGATTTGGCTGTCGGCCTTTACGTATTTTTGGCCTAGTGGGCTTTTGTAAAAGGCGATAAGCCCCTTCAGATCCGCTTCCGTGTAGTATTCGACGTATACCGGGCGGTAGAGAGCTTCGATCTTTTCCTTGTTCATTTTTTCCTTCACGATGCCAACGATGCGATCTTTGTGTGATTTGGGTAGTTTGTCGTTGCTAGCTATCATTCTTTGGAAGGCTGTGTGAAAGGTCTTTAACTCGGTGGCCCCATGCAAGCTGAGATCAATGAGTTCGGCAGCAAGTTTCTCTTTGGAAGAGCTTGCAAAGACAACGGCGCAGACGAAAAAGGTGGCTAGAACAGCGGCTCTCATGGGGGCTCCAGGAAAAGGTTCTGCCTACTTATCGGCAATTCGCGGCTGGAGTTTGACTGGGGGCCGCCGGCCGGTCGCCCCGAGATAGATGGCCCCAAAGGTGAGTAGCGCGCCCGAGATTTGGGCCAGTCCGAGCGCTTCGCCGAAGAGCAATGCCCCCAGTAGCGTTGCGACGGTGGGCTGGGTGAGTAGGATAAGCCCAGCTTGGGAGACCGGTACCGTACGGAGGCTACCGGAGATGAGCCACCAGCCGGCGATTTGGGCGACTCCTGCAAGCGCCACAAGCCAGCCCCACTCAGCCCCGCTGGGCAAGCGAAGCGAGTGTTCCGAAACGCACACTACGAAAAGGACGGCGGCGCAAACCAGACTTACTTCTGCAAGCAGCTGGCCGCTAGTAAGCCCGCTCTGCGCTTCAGCTTGGCGCATGCATAGAATATAAAGTGCGTACGCGATACCTGTGACGATCCCAAAGCTCACCCCTGCCCAATAGTGTTCGGAGGGGGTGCTATGAAATCCCACGAGCAAATAGACTCCCGCAAACGCCAAGGCCACAGCAAACCAAAATCGAAGCCGAAGCCGTTCCCCTAGGAAAAAAAGCCCAAAAAGGGACGTGTAAAATACCTGGGTATTGCCCAGAATGGTTCCAAGCCCGGCACCGGCAAAAAGTACTGCCCGGTGCCAGACATAGAGATCGAGTGCGAAAACAAAACCGGCTGCAATGACCCAAGCGTGTTTCGTTCGGGGGCTCGGTCTTTGGCCGCGCGATAAAACGAAAAGCGCGGACGCGGCAAAGAGGCAACGATAAAAACCTATCAGCGAGGGTGGCAGGGTGACTAATTTCACAAAGACCGGTGCGAAGCCGATGCACAGGGCGCCTAGAAATAATCTTAGAGTACTGGGCACAACTACCTTTTTTGCAAGAGCCACACATTAGGGCGGGGCTGGTGATACGTCCAGCCAAAAGAATCGCAAAGCCACTGAATTGTTGCTGGGGTATAGAACATTAGGTGCGTAGGATCCTTTAGATAGTACCAGTCGGAAAAAATACCTTTATCTGTCGGCGATTGTTCCGTCATGAGTCCGAGCCAACCGTGCCTGCGTAGCAGCGTATTCAACCGCTCAAATTCTAGTCGCGGATGGCGAAAATGTTCGGCGGTCTCACTGCAAGTAATGAAATCAAAATCTCCAGTAGGGAGTTCCGGATAAAAATACTTGTCGTACAAGGTGACGCGTTTTCCCGTCTCCTCTAGCATGACAGCCAAGGCGGGGCCGGGGCCACAACCAAAATCTAGCCCCTTTGCGCTTGGACTCAGCAGCGCAAGCAGTGGTTGGCAAAGCCGGTTGAGAAATTCACGGTACCGCGGATCGTGAATTTCGTTCTCGTGAGTTTGGTATCTTGCGAACTCTTCCGCCTCGCTTAAGTGGAAAAGTTCCGGGACAAAGCGCAAATCGCAAACCCCGCACCAATAGTAGTCCCTTGCGGGAGAGCGCAAGAAGGGGCTAGGGCCGGGGTTTTCACAAAGTGGGCACAGCACTAGGAGGTGATACACACGAAATGACGCGTTGGGCAATGCTGACTTGGCCAACAGCGTTGTTTTTTGCGCAAAACAGTACTAGTTTGGGCGCTGGGTTATCACATTGGGTTTGAAAATGGGGGGCGAATGAAAAACAAACTACTACTATTTGTGTGTTTAATGGGTGTGACGGCGGGTTCTCATGCGGTCGAGCGGTACTCCTTGGGGGCGTTCGCAGCGCAGAACTATACGTGCCGGCAAGCCATGTTTGTCGCTAACAACATGTGTTTGGATGCGCTGCAAGCGTTTACGCAAACCCATAATGTAGTGCAAGCCGCGTCCTGTCCGCGATCGGCGTGTACTTGCTACGGCGGGACGACTCCGGCGCGCGCCGTATGCCCGGGCCAGGCGCTTTATGAGGATGGACAGGAATACGAGGCTGTTCGCAGCACTGTCGTCCAGCGGTTTCTTGGTCGGGGCTACAGTTGTCAGAACGCGATTCACAATGCGCGCGCTGATATGTATGTCTGGGCGTGGAAAGCTTCTGACAGCTACGCCATAGTAGATTTCGATTTGCGAAATTTCGGAAATTGTTCTTGCAACAATTATGGTGTGCCGACAGCCACGTGCAGTGCTTCGTTGACCTATCTACAAGTAAGCAGCAAGTAGCGAGGCATTTTAAGCGAGCTGTAGTAAACTGAGGGGGTGAAACTTCACCTCCTCTTTATACTTTTTACCGTTGCAGGATTGGCTGGTGCGTACGAGCGCGTTGTGAAAAACGACGCGGGTACGTTTTGTTGCAGCAAACGTTTTGATCCGTGTGAGCTTGATTGTGTGGCGGAGGGGCAGTGTGGCGCGCACTGTACGCCGAAGCCCGCGTGTTTGGCGAGTTGCCTAAAAGAGTATTGCACGGAGAAACTAGAGCTTTGCCGAACGCGGGCGCCTGCGGGCGGAGGGGATATTCGATACGACGGTCGGCTTACGGGACCTGGGACGGTAACCTTCGATATCAGTACAAAAGCACCCGACATTGTTTCATTGAAGGTGATTGGCCTTATCTACGGGCAACACCGTCAAACGAGTAGCCGGGACACACTCAGTAAAACAATGGAAGCCATTGTTTTACCCACCGCCTCGGCCCGCTTCCACTTGGAAGTGAGCGCGGATCAGTATCGGCACTGGAGCCGAACGCACCAAGATCTCACCGTGGGAATTTCCCTTGAAGCCCAAAAGGATGCTTCCGATTGGCGGTACGAGAACTTGCTTACGCGCGAGGACGAACTCAACGCACGACAGGGAAACTTTCTTGTGCGTGGCCTGTTTCACTACGAGCCCAAGAAAAAGTGATCCATTCCATTGCGGCCATATTGCTTTTTGAGTTCGGTTTGGGAGCTTTGGGGGCCTTGTGGGTGTATTGGACAGGCGGCGAGTGGCCTGCTTTTCAGCTGGGTGTTAGCGCCCTCTTTAGTGTGCTGACGTTCGGCCTTCCTCTTTACGCTTTTGCGGTTTTAGTCACCTCGGAGGCGGGGCTGCGGATCGCGGGTTTTCGGCGTATATTTGAAGCGCTCGCGGAGAGTTTTCTTGGCGAACTTATTGAGCGTCTGCCCATTTGGCAGTTGGCACTCTTGTCGCTTTCGGCGGGCGTGGGAGAGGAAATACTTTTTCGAGGCGTCGCTCAGCCCTACCTCGGCGTCTGGGTGACGGGCCTTGTTTTCGGACTATTGCACGCGCTTACCCCTACCTATTTTTTTGTGGCTTTCGCCGTGGGAACCTATCTGGGCTTGGTTTTTGGTTGGACGAGTGGCAATCTTTTTGTTCCCGTAGCGGTGCATACGGTGTACGATTTTCTGGCATTTTTATTGTACCGAAGACGGATTCGCGCGGAGCGACACGTTGCCGCGCGTACGGCCTAGGTCTGCATGGGCATGGCAAAGGGCCGGTTTTGTATTGAAATTCTCTTAAAATAGCTTAAGGTTGGACGCGCTATGGATATTGCAACAAACACTGAGAAGAGTCATATGGGTCGATCAAAAACAAATCTAACCGCGACCGCGGCGGGAACTTCGGATTTTCGTGTCTGCAAGCAGGCCATGGAAGATCCCAAAGTCTTTGCGGAACTTGCCCGCTGGGGACGTAAGGAAATTGAAATTGCTGAAGGCGAAATGCCCGGACTGATGGCGCTTCGCGAAGAGTTCGGCACCAAGAAACCGCTTAAAGGTGCGCGCATTGCGGGCTGCTTGCACATGACTATCCAGACGGCGGTCTTGATTGAAACCTTGCAGCACCTCGGTGCGGAGGTTCGTTGGTCGTCTTGCAATATTTTTTCCACACAAGACCATGCTGCTGTGGCCATCGCTGCCGCAGGTACACCGGTTTTTGCATGGAAAGGCGAGACAGAAGAAGAGTTTAGCTGGTGCATAGAACAAACCATTACGGGTTGGGGCTCGGAAGGCTACAACTTGATTTTGGATGATGGTGGGGATCTCACCAACATGATGCACGAGGAACGTTTCGCCAAGGAAATGAAGCAAATCCTAGGCCTGTCGGAAGAGACCACTACGGGGATTCACAATCTTGAGGCTTTGCACGCGAAGGGCAAGCTCAAGGTGCCTGCTATTAATGTTAACGACTCGGTAACAAAATCCAAGTTCGATAACCTTTATGGCTGCCGCGAATCGTTGGTGGACGGCATCAAGCGTGCCACCGATGTGATGCTTGCAGGTAAGGTTGCCGTTGTGGCTGGGTACGGGGATGTGGGAAAGGGTTGCGCGCAATCCCTTCGCAGTTACGGATCGCGCGTACTGGTGACGGAAATCGATCCCATCTGTGCGTTGCAAGCGGCGATGGAAGGTTACGAAGTCGTTACGATGGAAGAAGCGGCCAAGATAGCTGACATTTTTGTGACCACCACCGGCTGCTGTGACATCATCACCGCCGAGCACTTCAATGTGATGAAGAGCGGTGCGATTGTTTGCAACATCGGGCATTTTGACATTGAAATCGACATGGCGTGGCTCAACAAGAACTCCAAGATGGAGGAGGTTAAGCCTCAAGTGGATGAGCACACGCTAGGAAACGGTCACAAGATCATCGTGCTCGCCAAAGGACGATTGGTGAACTTGGGCTGCGCCACCGGTCACCCGTCTTTTGTGATGAGTAACTCCTTCACCAACCAAGTACTTGCCCAAATCGATCTCTTCACCAACCGTGATCGGTATAAAGAGATTGGCGTCTACGTACTTCCTAAGGAGCTCGATGAGAAGGTCGCCTCATTGCATCTGGGCAAGATCGGCGTGAAGCTGACGACACTCAGTGACAAGCAGGCGAAATATCTTGGGCTTAGTAAGAAGGGCCCATTCAAGCCGAATTATTATCGTTACTAAACTCGGAGTGGTTACGCCGTTATTTGGAGCGGTTCCCGCTGCCATCTAGAGTGAGTTGAAGCTCCTCTAGTGTCGCCTCAGGGTATGTCATTGTGATGCAGTGAATGCTTCCGTGTCCCATGTTAGAGAGATTCTTAGTTACGATGGGGACTACCTTTAATCCAAACTCTTCGTATTTTGCGATGGCTGCAGCGTCAGTGACCTCATTGTAAGTGGGTACGAAGATAGTCCCGTTTACTAACAGAGAATTAACGTAAGTTTCGTATCTGCCGGCCGGGTTAGGTAGTAGGTGTACGGTGTAGCCGAGCCCCTCCAGGGCCGTTTTGTATTCAATGCGATCGGTGAGTGCGAGTGTATCGGAAAGTAGCTTCACCCGCTCGTCTACGTGGCCAATACCAGCGAGATGAGGGAGTTTGGTGATGGTTTTGCAACCGTAATAGCGTTCGAAGACCGTATTCGGTATATCGCGACTTACCAGCAAGCAGTTGCCCCGTGCGTCGGCGAGGAAGTTGCCGCCCTCGTAATAGTAAGTATGGGAGAGCAACGGTACGTTAAAAGCTTTTGCGACAAAAGTATCCGGTTCGTAGTGGTGGTAGTAGCGGGCGTCCACTACACCTAGAGATTGATCCTCCATAAAAACTGGAACGGGAATACCGTCGCGAGCCCAAAGCCCATTGCCGGAAGTGCTGACATCGATCCGGTGGATGCGATCCTCGGAAAGATAGGGGGCTAAGCTTTGCTGCATTTGAGAAAGTGTCGGAAACCCATTTCGAGCCAAGAAAACAAAATCAACACCGTCGGGCAGGTTTCTTGCGATTTCCGCTTTTACTGTTTTGGATTCCATGCCGTCTTCGCCACTCATTAATACAAAGCGTGCCGTTTCATATTCAGCAAACGGACGAGCGACATTTTCTGGCGCATCACTGGGATCGGGACGTTGAGCGTGGTTGTGGGCTTCGATCCGTTCGCGGGTTGCGCTGTCCGGCTCGTGTAGGGGGACATTTGCGGAAGCTGAAAAACACAACACAGCACAGACGCTATACGCAACACGGGATAGGAAAGTCATTCAGGGCTCCTAAAGAAGAGTGACGCTTACACCTCTCTGGGTGTAGAGCTACACTATGATCCTGTTAACTTCTCAAAGTGTCACGGCGCGGGTGCATCATAAACCTTCCCGAATCCCAGGGGGCGCGGTGCTTATGGTGCGTCCGGATTGCTTCAAGATAGCCTACGCGATAAACCCGCACATGCGGGCACCCGATGGAAGTTTAAAACGCGTGGATTTGCCGCGAGCAACCGCCCAGTGGGAACGACTTCGGGCGCTTTACGATTCCTTGGAGATGCGCGTTGAGATGCTGGCTGCAGAAGAAGGTTTTCCTGACATGGTATTTGCCGCCAACCAGAGTTTTGTGTTCTGGGATGGAGAAAAACCCTGCGCCATTCTGAGCACCATGGCGTCGGCAGAGCGCCAGGGAGAGATCCAATTTTTTGAAGCGTATTTTAAGCAACGTGGATATGGAGTGTTTCACCTAAGTTCGTATACGACAGAACCGTTTGAGGGAAACGGGGATGCGCTTTTGCATCCTAACGGCGCTTTTATCTGGGGCGGTCACGGGTACCGCACGAGCGAATCGGCCTACGAAACGATTTCGCGGCTTACGCAGTTGCCTGTGGCGCCGTTGCGGCTTATCGATCCCAACTGTTATCACTTAGATACTTGTTTTGCGATTCTGGACGAGAAAACGGTCGCGATCCAGGAGTCGGCTTTTGATGCCGAGTCACTCAAGCGTATCCGGGCGGGATTTGAAAGAGTGCTGGTGATCGATCCAGAGGAAAACCGCCTCGCGTTCGCAGGGAATGCATTTTGTCCGAATGGCAAGGATGTCATTCTAAACCCTGGCGCTCCAAAGTTTGTGGCCGCGCTTGAGGCTTCTGGTTTTAGGGTTCATGAGAGTGACACGAGTGAGTTTATCAAGTCAGGGGGCTCTGTCTTTTGTCTCAAGATGGTGGTTTTTAGCGGATAAAGTCGACGAAGTCCCGCAGTTCGCCATTTTGCCAAAGAGTCAACTCTTGTACGCCAGAAAAAGCGTCCAGTGCGCCACCATTTCCTAATGGAGAGACCCCTTGAATTTGTATGCCGCGATCTTTATCGAGGCTTACGACCATGCGGAAGTTGGGGCCGTAGAACGTGGGTAGTCCCAGTTGATCCGCTTCAAAACCGGCGCCGTATCCCGAAACATCAACACTAAACCAGCTACCATCGCGGACGATGGGGACCGTTACCGGATCTTCCAGAAGCTTTGCCAAGGGGGGCGTGACAATAAGGCGGTGGGCCACACCCCAATTGGGAACGCCATCGGGCCAGCGATTGAGTTTGTTGGTCGCGCTCTCAAGGCTTTTTTCAAAAAGATCCTGGACCAGGGCAGGGTTTGTCGTTTGTTCTTTTTGCATGCCGTGGTACATGGAGGTGACAGCGGCGTGGCTAATCATGAAATTAGTGAGCCAATCTTTGACGCCGAGACGCGAGTAGTACATTTCCATCAGAGTGCTGAGCCAGGTGTAAAAATAGACGGGCTCTTTGCGATTGCGATCGGCAACGGCATCCCAGTGCAGCAAGGTGTTGAGGATCTCATTCTTACTGAGCGCGGTGGACGCCGTATGGCGCTTTTGGGCAAGCTTACGAAACATATCGAGCACCCGTACTGCGATGAGATCTTTGTGATCGAACTGGATCTTCTTAAAGACTTCGGTAGAGATTCGCCCTTTGTTTTGATCGAGTAGCTCCCTGATGCGCCTTGCACGTGCACCGGGGGCAAACCTGTAGCCGAAGTAATTTTCGAAATCTCCCAGTTTTTCGGTGGCGTTGCGCCCGAAGGGATCATTATTGGCCGTAATGATTTTCCCGGAAGGCGGATTGTAGAGTTCGGGGATAGTGGTTTGAAAGCCCTCCCACTCGTAGGTGCCGGTACCGGAAGCGGGAAGGTATGGCGCGACGATTCTGAGTGGATCGGGGCGCTTGGGGTAGCGTCCAAATGCATAGTAGCCGATGTTGCTCTTGAGATCTGCATAGATGAAATTGTGGGGACCCGATTCCCATTGGTGGAGCGCTTTTTTGAAGCTCTCAAAATCTGTCGCTCGGTTTAGATCCAAAAGACCCGCAATTCCGGTGCTCCCGTCGTGGCCCGTCCACCGGTAGGAGAGGATGACACCCGGAGGGAGCAGCACTCCAGGTAAGTGATCCGAAACGACAGGGCCGTGGTGAGGTACCCAGCGAACAACGATTTTTTCTGTGTCGAGTGAGCCGTCGCGTTGCCGTACTTTTCTGAAGTAGCGTCTTTTTTCAATGGGAACTTCTTTGCCCAGGAATTTGACTCGCTTACCGTCCGTGCTCATGGTTTCGATGTAGACGTCATCGACATCGGCGAGGAGGTTTGTGATTCCCCACACAATTTTATCGTTCGCGCCGATAAAAACTCCGGGAATCCCTGGAATGCTCATGCCGCGTACGCGAAAACTTCCACCCGCCGGTGTGGAATCTAGTGCAATTTCTTGGAACGTGCTTGGGTAAAAGATAGGAAGGTGCGGATCGTTGGCGAGAAAACTTGTTTTGCCGCCCGCAAATTTGGCAGAGACAACCCAGCTGTTGCTTCCGGCTGTGATGCCGGGGCCCGGAAACGGGAAACCCATGTCTTGCCATTTGTAATCAAGATTTAGCGCGTCGACTTTGGCGGTACGAGTACTCGGAGATTTTCTTGCAGATTTCTCGGGGGTGCCAAGGATGTATTCGTGCTCAATAGCACGCATATCGAAAAACTCGTGAAAGCGTTCGGCATTGGCTCCGAGCACGCGGTAAAAAATGGCGCCGAAGATAAGCTTTTGTTCGAGTTGGCTAGAAGCAAAGAATTCTAGCCCTGTAGCGATAGCGAGCGAGTCTAAGGTCGTCCACTGTGCTGGAACGTAGCGGGGATCTTTGGTTTGCACGCGGTAAAAGCGTAAGACTTGGGGGTGGGTTTGGGGGAGATCGTTTAGAAATGCATTGATGCCGCGGCTGTAGGCCTCAAGGATTTTTATGGCGTGCGGGGCTTTTTGCTGTAGGCGCCGTAGGGTCTGTTCGGCGGCGGCCGGGATGCCGGTTGAGAGGATAGTGCGATCGCGCGCGAGGGCCTCTTCGCCGAAGAGTTCGGCGAGTGTGGCTCCAGCCACCCGGCGTGTGAGATCCATTTGGATGAAGCGGTCTTTTGCGGCTAGATACCCCTGGCGTTCAAAAAGGGCGTCGTCCGGGGAAGCGGCTTTATTCACACGAATACTCAGCTGTCCGTAGTCGCCAGTTCGCTCGACGAGTGCCGGAGGCATG
>JAGQZV010000126.1 GCA_020435295.1 Bdellovibrionales bacterium
GCGCATTTGTGACACCGACTGCTTGTCATTTAGTTTACAAGCTATGTACCTAAAAATAAAGGCATAGAGCGTTTGCCACCCCCACACAAACGGTGTGCGTCTAGCCGCCGACTTTCAGAAAACATTCTGAATACTTACCAAGACTGCCTGAGCCCCCCACCTGGCTCCCTGGCACACGGCTTGCTTTGGATAGGAGAAAGAGCCCGTGCTCCGCATGGGCGAAGTTTGGAAGCTAATTTGTGGAACGTGCCCCCTGGGAAGAATTCCCAGGAATAAGGGGAGTTGAAAGATGAAGTGGAAGTTGTTTCAGTTGCTGTTAAGCGTGGCCGTGCTCTTCGCAAGCCAGGCCCATGCCGAATACTATACCTATAATAATTATAGCCCGTACTACGATGGGTACTCTGGTCTGTACAATACAGGTGGCACCAACCTGTACAACTTGGGCGCCTTCGGCAGCCAGCTAGGTAGCTATTATGGCAGCTATGGGTACGGAAACGACTACAGTTATTATCCGACCAACTACGGTAGCTGTGGCGGTTACGGTTCGATTTATTCCAACGGTTGTTCCGCTTACAACAACCTAGGTTTTTATGGCTATTCGGATCCGTATTCCTACTACTACGGAAATGGATTCGGTTATGGCTACGATAGCAGCTATTACTGGCCGAGTAGCTCCTCCTATTGGAGCGGCAACTACGGCTACGACTACGGGTACAACACCAGCTACAACATCGGCTGGGACAGTTCGTATTACTACCCCAGTTACGACTATAGCGGGTACTACGGCGGCGGTTACTCCTACTGGAATTATTCTCCAGTCAACGTCTATGCGCCGACGTACAACATTTACTATGCACCTCAGACGACGATGGGCTCTAACGGTTGCAATGGTGTCACTGTACCGTGCACCACACCGACCAGCCCGGTCGACCCCGTAAACCCGGTGAACCCAGTGAACCCGATTTTTACGCCTCAAACGCAGGTGTCTCAAACGACCCCCAATCGCATCCGCGTTCCCCGCGGTGCGGTCGGTCGTGCGACTCACTAACGTGTTGGCGAACGGCTTAACGGATCGAGCACCAACGAGCTATTAAGAGGTGAATCAGCTCGGTCTGTTATTAAAGATAGGGGAACGCTTAGAACTTGCCTCCTCCCCCTTATGTGGCCCCGAAACACATATTGTTCTAAGCCTCCCCTATCACTTTTCCCTAGAAATACCCCTGTAATATCAAAGTCTTAAATCCTGATTGACTTTCCTTTGGCGTTTCTATTACAACTGAATGTCTTACTCGAATCCGGAGTAGGTGCCTTAACGAAACAGGGAGCAGGTTATGAAGAAGGCGGATTTGGCGAAAGTTAAGAAGTTGCTTGAAGAGCAGTTGCAATCACTCCAAGCCGATTTTGGCGACGAAGTGACTAAGCAGCAGACCAACGAGAATTTGGCCGACGTAAATGACCAAGCCAGCCTCGAATCCGAGCGCAGCTTTGAGTTGCGCATCCGCGATCGGGAACGCAAGCTCATCGCTAAGGTCCAATCCGCACTACGCAAGATTGCCGATGGCAGCTACGGCATCTGCGAATCGTGTGATGAACCCATCTCGCCAAAGCGGCTTTTTGCCCGCCCGGTGACCACCTATTGCATCAATTGCAAGTCGGAGATGGAAGAGGAAGAAAAGCGAGAGGAAGCGTACCTGAACTCGCACAAACGTTCCCAAGCGGAACAACGAATCTAGCGGTACCACTTTCCTGACACCCTAGTGACGTTCTTTGCCCCGAGGGTCTGTATTCCCTTGGTTGGTTCTTTTTTTTCATGCCTAAATCCCACTCTGGCCTGGCACAAAGCGTGCTCTCTATTTAAGGAAACTCGCACCCAAATAAAACGGTCAGTATACGCGGGTGCATAGTGGAGCGTTTTCGCATGTTGAAGTGGAATAGATGGATCTTTGCCGCGCTAGGTACCGCGCTACTTTCTGCCTGTTCGACCAATGTGAATGGCCCGATTCAAGTCCGTTTGATTCAACCCGCAGTAGGGCATTGCCGGTACAACATCGGCCCGGCCACCATCCAAACGCTCAGTTCACTCAGCAACATGCAGGGGCTGATGGGACGGGTCGGTTATTACGACCGAAGTCAAACTTTCGTCAAAGCCGATCTGCAGTTTGGCCAAGTCGGCGGGACCTTCACACCTATGGATTACGGCAGCCTGTACGCCGCCAGCCTGTACTACTACTTGGAATCGGGTTACCTACTTTTCAAAAATCTTCCGACGAGTGCCGTGGATATGGCACAGGAAGTACCGTCGCTCTCGAGCTCACAGATCCAAATGGAAGCCTACGACGTAAACAGCGATGACGAAGAGGTCAAAGACAACGCTGCCTACCTTTACGACGAAGGGAACAACATTTTCATCTCATACCCCGCAGGGGACTTCATAAACGGACTTCCCTTTGGAATGAACCGCGGGATCATGATCCATGAATACACACACTTCGTGATGCGCCATTTGGTGCGCAACAAGCTTGGCAAACAGACTAAGCAAATCGCCTACGACACCCTAGGCGCCCTGGATGAGGGTATCGCCGATTATTTTGGATTCTTGTCCACCATAATTCCGGGTACCCCAGAAGGCGAAAAAGGCGATCCGGCCTACTTTCTTTGCACTGAGGACAGTCTCGACAGAGATCTGAGCGTCGCCAAGACGGTCAACGTCAGCCGCACCAGCGAATGCCGAAATGATTTGGCGGATTACGATTGTCTGCGCATTCCCGGCTCGAAGTATTTCAGCGTCCACTCGCTCGGTGCCGTGTTCGCTTACGCAAACTGGGCACAAGGCGAGCGGGTTGGACACTTTCAACACGCCGCTACTTTGGTCAACCTCATGAGAAAGCTTGGTAACGGAACCTGCGGAAGCGCCGACAACCTGACCTTTCAGAGCATCGTGAGTTGCCACACGGGCGGAAACTACTCCGGCACGAACTTGGGGAGCCTAAACTAATGCGCGTGCTGGTACTCTTTTTGTTTGCAAGCCTGGCAGGTCTAAGCCGATCCGCGCTTTCTGAAGACACACCGGCAGCCTATACCCCGCCGCTCATGTCGGATTCCCTACCTCGCGTGTTGTCTCGCATTGATAAGCGCCGCTATCGTAGAAACCATTTGGCACAAAGCCGCGTCGCGCGAGCGCCGCGCCTGCGCAGCCGAGAGCGCCTGGTGATTCACCGCAGTGGCCGCCGGTGGGGTGCACAATTCTCCGTACTGGGCAAAAGGCAAAATACGAACGGGGGCGTACTTGGAATGCTGCCCGCTTTTGGAGTCCGCGGCTTCATGGATTTTCCAATTGCCGGTAATTTCATATTGGAACCCAATATTGGCCTACTCGTGAGCAGCCAAGGCGTTGCAGAATTGCGGACCACGCAACTTCGCCTTACGCCCGGAGTAGACGTGATCTATTCGCCAAACCCTGTCGCACGGACTCGTTGGCAAGTGGGCGTAACCAATAAACTGGATGTCATTTGGTCTCAAATCCAGGCCTTCAGCGACAGCTCGTCCGGCCTCGGCCTTGGCTACCGCGTTGGGCCTACGACTGGCATCGCCATCAAAACCGGGCGTGACAGCGCCTTTGCCCTCGATGTGGACTGCACCTTTGACGTCCTCAATGAAGGCCGCCTACACTTTGGCCTCTCCGCGGGAATCGCGTTCTGGCTCTAGCGCAGATATTCTTTGAATTCTTTTCCTGGACGGAATTTGGGAACCCACTGCGATTTGATCTGAATCTCTTCACCTGTCTGGGGATTGCGGCCCTTGCGCGCAGAACGCTTGCTTCGGACAAAAGTCCCAAAACCAACCAAACGCAATTCTTCTCCTCGTTTGATTTGGACTCGGGTAGTTTCGATAACCGCGTCAATAACCCGCTGGCAATCTGCCTTGGTGAGTTTGGTGATGCTTGCTACTTTGTCGACCAATTCATTTTTATTCATTCTGCCTCCAAGATGTCCGAAGGCTTGAAAATATATGGAAAGTTTTAACTTTGTTCAAGAGTGAAAATTTTTCCGGAAGCCGTCTCTCTGCCAAGGCGCAACACAAGCCGTGCTTGGCTAATCCGACTCGCCAGTGGTAACTTAGCGCCCAACCATGTCACAATATTTTCATCAGCCGGACATCGATCCTGTACTTATCCACATCTGGGGTCCTTTTCAGATCCGTTGGTACTCCCTGCTTTTTGTCGGCGGTTTTCTGGTTGGACGCTACATTCTCCGTCGCCTGGCGCGGGAGGATCGCTTTCAGTTCACGCCAGAAGATATGGACCAGTTTACGATGTGGCTACTCGTTGGCGCGGTAATTGGGGCCCGGATCATCTATTGCTTCGTTTACGATCCGGAAAGCTTTTTCGCCAATCCGTTCTACTTGTTCCAAATCTACAAAGGCGGGTTGTCCTTTCACGGGGGACTGTTGGGAACGGTCGTGGCGGGCTGGGTATTTGCGAAGCAAAAGCACATCCCGCTCTGGAACCTCCTCGACGCCATGAGTCTCGCTACGCCGACAGGGCTGGCAATGGGGCGCATGGGGAATTTCATCAACGGGGAGCTCTGGGGGCGCGTTTCCTATGTGCCGTGGGCGGTCGTGTTCAAGCACGCAGGGCCCGAACCTCGCCACCCTTCCCAGCTCTATGAACTCTTCCTGGAAGGGATCGTCCTTTTCTCAATTCTATGGCTGTTGAAAAATAAGCTTAGGCGCGATGGTGAACTCACTATCGTTTTTCTGATCGGCTACAGTCTCTCGCGCTTTATTGTGGAATTTTTTCGGCAGCCCGATCCGCAATTGGGTTTTCTCATCTTCGGGTTATCAATGGGGCAGATTCTTTCTGTCGTGATGTTCCTCGCAAGTACCGGCGTGGGCTACTATCGCTGGAAGCAGCTTCAGACTGAAAATTAGATTCATAGAAAAGGGGCGTTAGTGACGTCCCGAAAAATCTGACGCCAATCCCTTCAGCTTGCGTTTGATATTGTGCTTTTCAAGAAGGAGCGTGTTGCCGATTTTGCGCTCCAGACGCTTTTTGGATCGAGACAACTGATCAATCAATTTCTTTACATCGATCGAATGCGCGCCAAGCATCTGGCTCTCTTTATGTTTTAGCGTGCGCAGCAAAGCCTCTACATCTTCGTACACGCGAAGCAATTGTTCAATAGTCGCTTTCTTTATAATCATGGCAATATTCTTTAGCGGAAGAAAAAGTGTTGCCCATGCCGCACGGATTGGCAAGACGCTCGGCAAATAAGTTGTATGCGTCGCGTCATCCCAGGGACGGAATGAAGAATGCTAGACCAACCATAGTCGTGTAGAAGCTATGGAGCCGTTTGGTATTGTAAGTTTGCGCATGAACAATATAGTCGCGTAACTCCAAAGTCAGACCAATCCCACCGGTCAGGTAAGTTTTAAAACCCAAGCCCACGTTGAAGGCTGGATCAAAACCAGAACGCAGTACCGTTTCCGAAGGGGCAGTCGAGGCGCCTGTACTAGCAAACTGGACAGTGTCCACGCTGGCAAGCCCGACCCCAAGCGCGAGGTAAATATCGAAGAAAAGGTCCCATCGCCCACCGATGTGGATCTTGGAATACAAGGGATTGATCAAAAGATTGGTGGAGGCGATGAACTTCAACCGCGGGGTCTGAAGGTTCGAAATGTTGGTCTTGGATTGCAGCAAACCGGTAGTGAAACCACCGATCTTGTTAAAGAACATGTGCCCGTCAATGACTTCCCAACCCAAATGGTCAGATATATGCCAAATGAAACGCCCACCGGCCATGAACGTGCTCAAAATGGAATCGTACGGAAGCAGACCCCCGGCCAACTGAACTTCGACGTGCCCAGACTTATAATGGATCTTGTTGCGCACCACAGCGCCAATATTGTTCTCGTACTCACTTTGCGGAGTATGGACCGGCGCGGGCGCATCCGCCCAAGCAACAGCCGCGGCGCAAACACTTAGAAAAAATACAAGATGGTGGATTTTTTTCACGATCGTTTTCGTTTGCTATGGTCGTAAGTGCTATTCAAGCAGGTAAAAAGAAGCCTCAGTATATTTCACCATGCCGCACGAAAAAGCGCAATGAGCGCAATTCGCCAGCAAATGCAGCGCGTCTTCACCAGAGCGTCACGGGATCCACGTCCACCGCAAATTGGACGGGGGACTTTTTTCGATCGACGAATTGCTGAATCTGGATCAGCAATGCGCGCAGCTCTTTGGCCGAACTGCACTTGACCAAGCACTGCCAACGGTACAGCTTTTTGACTTTGGCTAGTGGCGCCTCGGCCGGTCCGACAATATCGCACTTCTTGGCACCCGGAAGCTTAGCGAGTGTGGCGACGGTTTCTTCGACAAAACGCCGCACCGTACCCGGGTTACTATGCTGGAACCGTAGCAATGCCAGCCGCGTTGCGGGTGGAAACCCAACCATCTGACGAAGATGCGACTCCTCCCTGTAAAAATCCTCGCTCCGGTGCTCCGCCGCCGCCCGTAAAACCCAGTGATCCGGGTTTAGGGTTTGGATAAGAACCTCTCCCGCATGCCCTGCACGACCCGCACGCCCGGCTACCTGCGTGAGGATCTGAAACGTACGTTCGTTCGCGCGAAAATCTGGAATATTCAAGCTCGCGTCAGCCAGTAGGATACCGACGAGTGCTATACCTGGAAAATCGTGACCTTTTGCTATCATTTGAGTACCGATCACTATGTCCACACGGCCGTCTGCCACTCTCTGAAGCACTTCTTCAAGATCTTTGCGATTCTTAATTACACTACGGTCCATCCGGGCGATACGCGCCTTGGGAAAAAAATGCTTCAACGCCTGCTCTACTTGTTCGGTTCCCACTCCCATCGGTATGATGTGAGTCCCGCTGCATTGGCTACATGTCTGTGGCGGAGCTTGAGAGGCTCCACAATAATGGCACTTCAAACGAGGCGGTGTCCTGTAATAGGTCAAAGAAATATCGCAGTTGCGGCACTGCTCGGTATGGCCACAATCGTGACAGAAAAGAAAGTGTGCATACCCCAAACGGTTCAAATAAAGCAACACTTGCTGACCGTTCTGAATCGTATCCTGAATCTTTGCAAACAGAGGTTTGCTAAACCAGGGCGTGTGTGAGTCAACAAGCTGATCGTTATTCTTTATGTCTACGAATTGGCACTGCGGTAAGGGCCGATCCAATACTCGCTTCTTCAAGGTGAGAAGATGAAATTTCTCATTCTTGGCGTTCGTGTAGCTCTCAAGCGAAGGTGTCGCCGATCCTAAAACCACTCTGGCGCCACAAATTTTTGCGCGCACAACAGCGATGTCGCGGGCGTTGTAGCGCAGCGAGTCCTCCTGCTTAAACGAAGCCTCTTGCTCTTCGTCCACGATAATCAAAGCCAGATTCTTTACTGGGGCAAACACGGCCGATCGAGCACCTACCACAATCCGGGCCTCCCCCGACGCCGCTCGTTTCCACTCTCGTTGGCGCTCAGCTGGGCTAAGATGACTGTGTAAAACAGCCGTTTGACCGGGGAAGCGATCCGAAAACCGTCCCACGAGCTGAGGTGTCAGTGAAATCTCCGGAGCCAGTACAATGGCGCTTTGATCCGTGTTCAAGAAACGCTCGATGGCGTTCATGTACACTTCAGTTTTTCCGCTCCCGGTCACCCCGAAAAGTAGGTAGGGTTTCTCATGCCCATGCCGATCCATCTCGTCTAAGACCTGCTTTTGCTCCGGGGTAAGTTCGAAGCGCTCAGAGTGGGCGGGTCTTAACCCCGCTGTGGGATCACTGGTGATCGCCCGCGTCTTTCGCTTACGTACTCGCCACGAGTCTTTCGGAACCGCTGTAGCGATCGTCTCTCCTAACGGGTGGCAATAGTACGCCGAAACCCAGCGAAGAAACTCGAGCATTTTTTCATCAAATACAGGCGATTCGTTTAAAACGGCTTCGACCGATTTAAGCTTGGTATCCGAAATGGTGGAAGTTTCCGAAAAGCCCAAAACAAAAGCATGGGTCAAGCGGCTCCCAAAGGGGACCTGGACCAAAGAACCGGGAACTACACGATCGGCGTCCGCATCAGCAATCTTGTAATCGAATAACTTCGGAACCCGGAAGGGAACGGCGACCTGGATGATCATCGATACCTTAAGAGAATTTCGAAAGCCTCCTCAACGGCCGATGGGATAGAGATATTCTGGCTGGGAGGAGTATACCCTTTCTTGATCTTGTCCCAAGCGGCGCCTTTAAGGCTATTTACCGCAACAACTTCCGAACTAATCACATCGACATCACCGCGCGAGAGTGTGATCCGCCTTGGAAAGTAGGCTCCCGCCGGAAACTTCTTGAAATGATCAAAATTCCAGGCGGTCACTCGGCCTTCTTCCCGCCATTCAATCCGACGTAGGCCGCGCAGGTCCTTGTCGAAGAACAGCAAACGTTTATCGAGGCCTTCATCCATTCCAGTCACCTGGATCGCAGGCTCCTCCCCGACCATCCGCTTGAGAAAAATATCATCCTGACGGATATAATAGTTATTGGGCTTCCACGTTTTTGGATTGGTCTTCAGATCGTAGCCCGGTTTGAACTCCATAAGCTGATCCCGGCGCACAAATTTTTCCTCGAGCGCGTATTCCACAAACTTCTGAGGATCCAAAGCCGTCAGATAGGAAACAAACAGGCGCGATTCCCGCTTGTAACTTTTTTGCCCCATCAAGTTGTACGCATCGGGAGTGATAATGCCTTTTGCCGATGCGTTGCTACCTTCCACACTCCAGGACGCAAACACTACATTGCCATCCGAGTACAGATGCTCGCGCAAAAGGTGGCCCGAGGCACGCTGTCCGATCTGGTGGCGCAGCACGATCTCAAGTGGGTTGTCCTGTTCTCTTCCCTCAAACGCAGCCGCTACTAGGCCCTTGACGGAGTAGATGTACGCCTGCGCGAAAGTCGCCCAAGCCAACGCCAAACATAAAATCACGGTCTTCATAGCAGCGTCCTCAAATAGTCCTTAAGTGGTCCCGCGATGGAGGGCTCGCGAAGGCCCGCATCAATCTGTGCACTTACATAGCCCAGAAGGCTTCCCATGTCATACCGACAACCTTGAACCGCCGAAGCGTATAGTGAACCTTCTGCAGCTAAAGCACTCATCGCATCGGTCAGTTGTATTTCGCCGCCAATTCCAGGTTTTATCGACTTGAGACAATCCAAGATCTCCGGACCGAAGGCGTAGCGACCGACGATCGCATACTCGCTTGGCGCTTTTTCGGGCCGAGGTTTTTCCACGGTCGCTTTCACGGGTACAGGGGTCGTCCCCACCTCGGCCGCCCCCACATCGACGATGCCGTACGACGCCGTGCGCTCCCGCGGCACCTTCATCACCCCGATCACCGAGGCGGCCGTCTTGCTCGCCTGTTCGGCAAGCACCGCGAGAGGACTTTGGGGCGCCTTGGGATCCCAAGGCGGAAATATCTCATCCCCCAACGCAACGGCAAAAGGCTCCCCTCCAATCACCGGAGCGGCACAAAGCACGGCGTGTCCCAAACCGAGTGGTTCCTTCTGCCTCACAGATATCACTTCACAAAGCTGGCTCGTTTTCTCGACACAGGCGGCAAGATCTTCTTTGCCGCGCTCGCGCAAGGTTCGAACTAGCGCGTGATTGACATCAAAGTAATCCTCAAGCGCCGTTTTTCCGGAGCTCGTTACAAAAATTACCTGTTCAATTCCCGCCGCCACGACTTCTTCCACAATAAAATGGATGGTTGGAGTGCTCAGAACAGGCACAAGTTCCTTGGGCACTACCTTTGTAAAAGGCAGACTTCGGGTCCCTAAGCCCGCTACCGGAATAACCACTTTCTTGATCGCAGCCTTTTGCATCTGAACCTACGCGTTATCCTACTGTTTAACTTCCAAAAAATGTGCCTATAGCCTATCCCATCCCAGGGAGGCCCGTCCATACCGCGGTCCCATTCCCCTGGACGAATTCCCCAATTGCTTGATATGCATAAACCAAAGTAGAACTGAATACCGATGCAGAATCAGGATTATTTCACAAGCCCTTTCACCTACCGCATCCAGAAGACGCCATCGGCTCCCGTCAAAGTGAGCGGGATCGGGCTACACACCGGCGCCCAAACCCACGTTTGCTTGCAACCGGCCGCAGCTAACCACGGTATCCAATTCATCCGGACTGATATCCGCGGCTCAGAACCCATTCCAGCCCATTACAATTGTGTCGTTGCGACGGATTTGGCAACCACTGTCGGGAGTCACAGTCACCCCGACGCCCGCGTTGGAACGGTGGAGCACTTGATGGCGGCGCTCTTTGCGCTGGGAATCACCAACGTTCTGGTGGAAGTGAACGGGCCGGAAATTCCCATCTTGGATGGGAGTGCTGTTCCCTTCGTGGAAGCCCTCATTGAAACGGGAGTTTGCGTTCAGCCGTATTCCACCGCTACGTTGAAGATCTATAAGCCCGTGCGCGTCCGCCAAAATGGGGCCATCTGTGAACTACTCCCGCGCGATCGCCTGCGCGTTACCACTTCTATAGACTTCCCGCACCCCGTGATTGGATTGCAAACCTACGCCCTGGACCTCACACCCAACGCCTTCCGCGCCCATCTCTGTTCGGCCCGCACGTTCGGATTTGCAAACGATGTGGAACGTCTAAAGCAGCTTCGCCTGGCACAAGGGGCGTCTCTGTACAATGTGCTCGCATTTTCGGACGACGCCATCTTGAATCCCGAAGGCTCGAGATTTGACGACGAGTGCGTACGCCATAAACTATTGGACGCCATTGGGGATCTGGCGCTCTGCGGGTGCTGGATAGAG
>JAGQZV010000127.1 GCA_020435295.1 Bdellovibrionales bacterium
TAGTCGATCGTAGGGTCAATGGACAAGGTCTCCAAATCGCTGGTGAATCCTAGATGTTTTCGCCCCGCCCCAAAGTTGGCGCCCCGCTTGCAATTACCTAGTAACAGAAGCGATTTTAAAAACTTAAAAGCGTAGGATGGATGGACCCGCGACTTTGGAATTTGTTTGTTGTCTTTCTTCTCGTGCTAACCCTGAATCTGGCAAGAGAAGGTTTTGACGTCGACAAACGCAAGCGAGTTGCGGAAGAACGCCACCAAGCCTCAGAAAAACCGCGAACAGTCGAGAGAGTGAGGCCCGAGAAAGACCTCAAGCTGTCGAGGCAGAGTTTCTAGATCTTGATGCGCGGGACGGAAGGCACCTAGAGGGTGGGGAGCGGGCAATAGTGCCTGTTTCCCACCTTCTTCTTTTTGAAGACAAGACTGTCCACAGGTTCGCCAGTTTCTTGACCGCGGTTCCGGAACCAACCTTTCAAGTATTTGAAATTAAACCCCTAAGTCCCTCCACTACATGGCAAGACTTATGCAATTGCTAAAGATTAGGGTATGGGGAAAATCGCGACAATCTCATTAGTGTTCGTGCTACTGCTCACGACCAGTTCTGCCTGGGGCGGTGAAGGTCTGGATGGGCTACTTGGCAAACAAACCGCAGAGCGCCGAGGCGCGTTCAACGACTCGCTCGCCGCCTTCAATGCTTCGACCAACCCCACCAGTCTAAACAATTTTTACCAATCTCCTCAGCAAGCTTTTATCTCCAATCTCATGCAGAGTTCGCAGAACATTAAGGCACCCGAGCGTCGGGATCCGAGCGAGATTACACAACAGTTCGAGGAGGGCCGAAAGCAAGCCGAAGAGGCTTTTAAAGGCCTTCAGGAACAAATCCAAAACAATGAAACGGCCAAACTCGATCAACTGAGCAAGCTACTCGGTGTTGACGACCAAAGCTCCGAGGCGGACAGCAAGTTTTTGGAAGAACTCACGTCTTTGGTGGACTCAGGCCGTGGCATCACGACAGGCCTCAATGTATCAGCCCAACCAATTGTGGATATCGTCTCTGCAAATACGCAAAGCCAGATTCAGGCGCTGGTAGTGCAAGCCCAAGCACAAATCCAGGCCCGCAACAACGCGCAGCAGGCCGTTGTCACCGCAGCCCCTGAAGAAGATTTTATTCTCGGTATTGAGCAAGTTGGGGCATCAATGGCATCTCGAGGAAGCAGTCCTTTTTCGACTACCGCCGTATTGCGCGAAGGCCGCGATGTAGCGGGCAATACCGATTCCTTCACTCCGGCCTCAACTGACGAGTACAATCGCCCTTCAAACGATCCTCATTTTGGACATAATCACGGAATTGGAACCGGACATTTTCATTAAGCCACCCCTCCAAAGAATCTAACGCCCTTTGAGTGTAGGCAGCATTTCGCGCCTGCTTGTCTCGCTTTACTGTCTTGGGCAAATTCTCCAATGGGGGCAGCACCCCAATATTGGAATTCATTGGTTGAAAGTTCTTTTTCTCCCGATCGGTTATCGAGCCAAGCAGTCCGCCGAGCATAGTATCAACCGGTAGGCGGAGGGGCACTTGTCCTTCAAGAAGCCGCACGCAATTCAAACCGGCTAGCAAACCTGTCGCTGAAGATTCCAAATATCCCTCTGTGCCCGTTAGCTGTCCAGCAACGAACACTCGGGGTTCTTTTCTTAACTGCAAGGTAGGGGCAAGCAAGCGCGGAGAATCAATGAAGGTATTGCGATGCAAACTTCCCAACCTCAAGAATTCAGCCTCTGCAAAACCCGGAAGCTTTCTAAAAACTCTCAACTGCTCTCCGTACTTGAGCTTTGTCTGGAATCCTACCAAGTTGTACGCAGTTCCGAATTTGTTTTCTTTTCGCAGCTGGACGACTGCGTACGCTCGTTTTCCAGTTTGCGGAACTTCGAGCCCCACTGGTTTCAGCGGACCAAAAGCAAGGGTTTTCGGCCCCCGCGACGCCAGAACTTCGATCGGCATACAGGATTCGAAATACTTTTCCTTCTCAAATGGGTGAGCGCCGACGACCTCACCATGGGTGAGATCGTAAATGAGTTCCTCATATTGTTCTTTGCTCAACGGAACATTCAAGAAGTCAGGATTACCCTTCCCATATCGACTCCCGAAAAACATCTGGCTGGTATCCAGGCTATCAAAAAGCACGATGGGAGAGATGGCATCATAGAAGTAAAGTGAGTCCTGGCCCACCAACGAACAAAAGCTCGCAGCCAAGTCTGAAGATGTAAGCGGACCGGTAGCGAGAACTACAACCCCAGACGCGGGCACTTCGCGTATTTCTTCGCGGTGCACGTAAACGTTCGGCAGCGATTGAAGGCTGTTGGTAATTTTTTCCGAGAATTTGACGCGGTCCACCGCCAGTGACGCACCGGCAG
Organism: Bdellovibrionales bacterium; assembly: GCA_020435295.1. Classification (GTDB taxonomy): domain Bacteria; phylum Bdellovibrionota; class FAC87; order UBA2466; family JACKAF01; genus JACKAF01. Next base: position 2,409 of record JAGQZV010000127.1, read on the forward strand.
GCACCTCAAACTCGCGCGCCACACTCAACACGAACCCCCCAAGCTTATCCAGTTCCTCCTTAAGAAGGTTGGAGGCGGAATAGGCGGAGAGCGAACCAAAACTGTTGCTGCAAACCAGCTCCGCAAAACCGGGAGTCACATGCGCTTCCGTCATCCGACTGGGACGCATTTCATAGAGGTCCACGCGAACCCCACGCGAGGCTATCTGCCACGCGGCTTCAGCCCCCGCCAGCCCCGCTCCTACGACTGTCACTCCAGAATGACGCATCCAGTCTCCTTGACCGTAATCAGGGGTTCTCTTACACTAACGGTTGGGCCATCAACAACAGCAAATATTGGAAAAACAAGATGAATGAAGTGCCTGCCGCACAGGAAACCATAGTCTCCATGGGGGCCATGGACCTGATAGCAAATGCCAGTTTTTTGGTACAGTTAGTCCTCCTGCTCCTGCTGATCTTTTCGGTCATTACGTGGGCCATCATTTTCTTCAAGTGGGGAACGTTCAAACTTTCTTACAAGAACACTGAAGACTTCCTAGACTTCTTCTGGAGCGGGAAAAGCATGGACCACATCTACACGGAGGCTAAGAAGCATCCGAGCAGCCCCGTGGCGCGCGTCTTCCAAGCAGGTTATGTGGAATTGCAGCGCTTGATGGAGAAGGAAAGACAGCGAAAGGGCAAGGCTTCTACGTCGGATCCGGCCAGGATGGTTCCCCCTGAGTCGTCGATCACCAATCTAGAGCGTTCGCTAAGCAAGGCTGGAAGAAACGAAGTGATGAAACTGGAACGGTCGCTGCCGTTCTTGGCCACAACGGGAAGTACCGCCCCTTTTATCGGCCTCTTTGGAACAGTTTGGGGCATCATGAACGCCTTCCAGAATATAGGAGCGCAAGGCGGCGCCAGCCTCGCTGTGGTGGCACCCGGGATTGCGGAAGCATTGATCGCTACAGCCATAGGCCTTGCAGCAGCTATCCCTGCCGTCATGGGATACAATTATTACATTCAGAAGGTGCGCTACATCAAAGCGCAAGTAGACAGTTTTTCAGAAGACTTTCTAAATATAGTGAAACGTAACTTCCTGGCGAGCTAAGACATGGGTGCCTCCATCAAGAACTCCGACGACTACGGACCGGTAGCAGAGATTAACATCACGCCTTTCGTAGACGTAATGCTGGTACTGCTGGTTATATTCATGGTGGCGGCTCCGTTGATGGAGAACGGAATTCCCATTCAACTTCCGCGAGCCACGACGAAAGCTCTAAAACAAAGTCAAGATCCTGTAGTGTTGCACATTACGCGAGAGCGCGTCTTTTACTTGAATAAATCCAAAATTTCCGCAGCCGAACTCATCAAGTCACTGCAAGGGTACTATAAGAATCGGGCCTCGAAGGAGATCTTTATACGTGCTGATGGGAAGCTTCCCTATGAATTCGTGGCGCAAACTATGGCGGCGATCAAACTTGCTGGTATCGACAAAATAGGACTCGTCACTCTGCCTCCAGACAAAAAAGGGGAATAATCCCTGCATGGCCACGCACACGGTTGACGATAATTTTCTTAAGATCACCCCGCGCGCCCTGGGGATCTCGCTTCTATTTCATCTTTTACTTCCCATTCTTTTTGTTACCTCAAGTAAGTTCGAGTTCTCTCGTTTCAACACATTAAAGAAGAAGACGGCCGAAGAAATTTACCAAAGCTACGTACAAGTCGATGTCGTCGCGTTGCCGGAAAAGGTAGGAATGTTGGACGAGTTTGTGGACCCAAGTTTACCCGTTGTGGATAAGTCCAAAGCCCCATCCGTGCCCGAGCCTCCGCCCACCGCCGAAGAGGTTGCACCGCCAAAAGATGCGATGACGATGCCGGATCCCGCGGAAGAAGCAAAGAAAGCCGAAGAGGCAAAAAAAGCAGAGGCTGCTCGAAAAGAAGCAGAGGAAAAAAAGAAAAAGGAACTCGCCAAGAAGGAGGCCGAACGTAAAAAACGGGAGGCCGATGCTAAGAAGGCGATGGAGGACCTCAAGGCGCGGATGGAACGAGAGCGGGCCATTAAGGATTTGGCAGGGGGCAAGGAGGGCCGTGAGGCCATCAAAGGAAATATTCCTTCAAAAGGCACGTCGACGCGGGGCAAAACAGGCGATCTCGCCGCCCAGGAACGCTACATCGCCACCGTGAAATCTGCCATTAAGTCCAATTTTAATGTTTTTGAATGGTTAAAAAGTAAGGCGCTAAAAGCCGATGTTCGAATTGAGATATCCAGCACAGGTGCGATAGTCTCTAGAGAATTGGTAAAATCCTCAGGAAATGCCCGATATGATTCAGCTGTTCTTCAATCGATCGACGATACAAAACAACTCCCACCGCCACCCGAAGGCACGCCCATTGCCGAAGAAGGCGGGGCCACCATTGGTTTCACACCTTAGGGTTTTCGCCCTGCTCTTGGGCTTACTCGGCGCGTTACCAAGCTTTGCCCGCGTCTACATTGACATCAGTGGCGCCACGGTCCGGAAGGCAAAACTGGCTGTGGGCGAACTCCACCCGCTCAAGGGCTCACGTACCGCCACGCCAGCCGAGCTGAAAGAACTTGAGTCGGAGATTCGAGAAGATCTTAAATTTACCGATCTCTTCGACTTAATGGATCGGTCCGCGTTCGCTCACCTCGACACCCCGGAATACCTGTACAAAATTCGGTACCAGGAGTGGGGGCTTACCGGTGCCTCTTTTGTAATCAAATTCGGCTATCGAATTGTTGGCTCCAAGCTTTCTCTCGAGGTTTTTCTTTACGATATCCCGGGCCGAGCCAAGGTATTCAGTACGCGCTACGAATATGCCGTCAATAAATACTATCAATTAGTGCACGCCATGGCGGACGACGTGCTGAAAGAGATCACGGGAGAAAAGGGCCTGTTTAGAAGTCGTATCCTGATGGTTTGCCGTGATACGAATCGTCGCAACGCAAACAAAGAAATCTACTTGGTAAACCCCGACGGCCGCGAGCTCACGCAAGTCACCCGTGATAATACGCTCACCGTTGGACCTGCATGGGGACCAGGAGGAGCTTCCGTTTCCTACACCCAGTACAAACTCCGGCGCGTAAAAAACAAGCTTGGCCGTTTTGAACGCCGGACCATTCCCGTTCTCATGCAGCATTTTCTAAAGAGTGGACGGCGAATAGTGCTCTCGGAGCGCAACGGAATGAACAGCGGCGCTGCCTGGGCCCCAAATGGCGCGCAGCTTGCACTTACTCTCTCCTACACTGGCCGACCGGAAATTTATCTGCTCAACGCAAGCGGCAAAGGCGAGCCGGAACCTCTGAGCCGCGCAATGAAGTTGCGTCGGATAAGCGGTATTGGTTTTCAGCCGACCTATGTTTCGACGTTATTCGATGTGGAGCCGTCTTGGGCTCCAAAGGGAGATCAGCTAGTTTTCTCGAGTGCCCGCACGGGGCACCCCATGATTTACGTGATGGACATCGCTTCCAGGGAGGCCCGCCAGCTTACTTTTGCCGGACAATACAACTCAAGCCCGAGTTGGTCCCCCAAAGGTGACAAGATCCTGTTCGCCGCCCAACACCACGCCAACGGCAACTTCGACGTTTATGTCATCGATCCAGATGGCAACAATTTGGCTAGGCTCACAGCAGGTGGAAAGGTGGGAATGCGGAAAATAAATTACGAAAACCCGGTCTGGGCCTCAACCGGGCGGCACTTTGCCTACGCGGGTAACGAAGACAACAAAGTATATCAAATCTACGTTCGGACACTGGATGGTTCGACAGTAAAGAAGATCTCCCCACCCAACAAAGAATGCACGATGCCGGCCTGGGGACCGCCAGAAGACTAGTCAATCGTCAGAGACTTCAACAAATCAAGCTGATCCAGAACTTTGCCCGAGCCAATAACCACGCACTTAAGCGCATCCTCGGCATACATCACCGGCAAGCCTGTTCGCTCACGAATCAAGATGTCAAAGTTGGCTAGCAATGAGCCGCCGCCTGCAAGCACGATCCCCTTGTCCACAATATCCGCAGCTAGTTCCGGCGGTGTGCGTTCAAGCGCTTGTTTCACGGCATCAACGACAATATTCACCTGGTCCACCAACGCTTCACGAATCTCGTCACTGCTGATAGTGACCGTTTTGGGAGATCCCACCACAAGATCGCGCCCCTTCACTTCACAGTACTTCACTTCGTCAAAAGGAAACGCGTTCCCAATTTCCATCTTGATTTCTTCAGCCGTGCGTTCGCCAATAAGGAGATTGTACTGGCGCTTGATGTAGTGAACGATTGCCTCATCAAACTTATCGCCCGCCACGCGAACGGATTGACTGTAAACAATACCCCCGAGCGAAATGACAGCAACTTCCGTCGTACCACCGCCAATATCTACAATCATGTTGCCGGACGGCTCGGTAATCGGAAGACCCGCCCCAATGGCCGCCGCCATCGGCTCTTCGATGAGAAAAACTTCTCGCGCACCGGCCGACTGGGCCGATTCGCGCACCGCTCGGCGTTCCACTTGTGTAATCCCAAAAGGCACACAAATAATGATGCGGGGGCGGACAAGCGTCATCTTTTCGTGAGACTTGTTGATGAAGTACTTCAGCATGCTTTGAGTGACTTCAAAGTCTGCGATAACCCCGTCTTTCATGGGACGGATCGCTACAATGCTGCCGGGAGTACGTCCCAACATTTCCTTAGCCTCGCGCCCCACGGCTAGGACCCTACTAGGACCACCGCGCGGGTTCTTATGCACCGCAACAACTGACGGCTCATCCATGATGATGCCGCGATTTTTGGCGTAAACAAGTGTATTAGCGGTACCAAGATCGATGGCGAGATCACTGGAAAACATCCCCATGAACTTGTTGGAGGCACCGCGAAAAAAATCCAAGGCCGATCCCATTCTCTAACCCTCTGAATTTAATTGCCTTTGAAAACGGGTACTTTGTGGAAAATATAATCGCTCTTGATCGAAGAGTCACCACCGTTTCCTGTTTTTTCATAATGATTATTTACTAACTAATGCGATGCATCAAGCCGATATTTGCTGAATTTCCTCTACAACTCGACCGATGACGGAAACACGGGGACCCGTACATCCGGTTTCCGAAGCATTATGCAATTTAAGCCCTTCAAAATTGGAAAGTACTTGCTACTGGAGAGACTCGCCACGGGCGGGATGGCAGAGGTCTACCGGGCCAAGGCAAGTGGGGCCGGCGGCTTCGAAAAGCAGTTAGCGATCAAGCGCATCATCCCGTCCTACGCCGAAAATGACGAGTTTCGGAGAATGTTCGAATATGAAGCGCGGCTAAGCAGCCTGCTAAACCACGCTAACATCGTCCACGTTTATGACTTTGTGAAGTCCGGCGACACGTATCTTTTGGCTCTTGAGTTTGTAGATGGAAAGAACCTCCGCCAGGTGGTCAACAAGGCGAAAAAAGCTAACTTCGCTCTTCCCATTGAGTTTGGAGTTTACGTCATTAATGAAGTCTGCAAAGGCCTAGACTACGCACATAACCTGAAAGACGGATACCAGGGCAAGCATTTAAATGTCATTCATCGGGACATGTCCCCGCAAAACATCATGATCAGCTATGACGGTGCGGTGAAAATCGTAGATTTTGGGATCGCCAAGGCCCGAGACCGCGTCGACGAAACACGTTCAGGAGTTATCAAGGGGAAGTTCGGTTACATGTCGCCGGAGCAAGCCAGTGGACAAGAAATCGATCACCGTTCAGATATCTTTTCAACGGTAATTATCCTATATGAATTGCTGACTAATCGGCGTCTTTTCGCATCAGAAAACGACATGGCCACCCTGAAGCGAATTCAGGAGTGTATCGTACAGCGCCCTTCTCTTCTCAACCCCAAAATAAATAACATCCTGGAAAAACTTCTCCTGAAGGGTCTTACAAAAGATCGTTCACTACGCTACCAGCAGGCCGGAGAGCTTCAACAGAAATTGCAGGAGTACTTGAACAAGTACTATGGCTCGTTCAACCAAAACAGCGTCCAACACATTATGACCAAACTGTTCCGCGCAGAAATGGAACAGGAAAAAAGGCGCTTGGAACAAGTTTACCAACAATCTATTCCCTATTCTCAGCAACAAGTCCGCGATGAAGCGCCAGACATGGCGGGACTCGACTTGGTACTCGAAGGGGAGCAAACCAAGTCAGAACATGAACCGGAATCGTTGGTTACAAAAGTAAGTGACCCCTCCATACCGGCACCATCGTCCGAGAAAGTATTTGACGACCACGAACGTTTGCCTGAAATCCTCCCCGAGGAAGAGGCACCAGCAACTATGGCTCGAGAAGAACAGAGCCTACCGGAAGCCCCCGACACCGCTTACACAGACAATACATTTGCGGATGGTATTATAGAGGACAATAGCTATACACCCAGCCTCCAAGACATTGAGCGTAGTACAGGAGTCCACTCGGGAAGCCGTACGCTGGCAAAACCGAAGGGACAGGAGATACCGGATATACCGGAAGATCGGACTCTAGTAGCTGGTAGTACGAACGCGGACAAGACTTCAGTCTCCGACGCTGCCGACTTGGTTCGCGATCCGTTCGAAGATTCCTTTACCGCGGCGCCTGTATCGGACCCTCCCCCCGCAGATGCAGCCGACAACATGTTCACCAATCCGGGGACCGCGAATGAAAAAATAGAACTGAAGTTAGAAAACGATCCGACCGCAAGCACCGAACCCAGCCCGCGAAAATCGAGACTAGGTTTCTCCAACCCTCTTCGGGCCCCCAAACCGGAGAAAGACCCTTATTTGTCGGAGATTCCGCCAGCATTCATAGGTGATGCAGGCCCGTCAATCGCCTCCAGACTAGCCCGCATGCTCACTTCGGCATTGGTACTCTCGGCCTTAGCCGGCACGCTATACTATTATTTCTCGATCGAGGATCCGAACATTGAGAACCCGCCCCCGCAGCAACGCGACACCTCGGCGGTTCCAAAACCCTCTGAAGCCCCAAAAGCGGAAACACAATCCTCAGCTCAGACCAGGCTCGCTCCAGGAGAAAAGCCCTGCATCGCCAAGGTAGAATCCGATCCTAGCGGCGCCAAACTTTTCATCGATGGTAAACCCACCGGTATTACTCCCAATAGCGTATATGTTAGCTGCAACAAGAAGACTACTATTCGATTGGAAAAATCAGGCTACGAAATAATCGAAGGGGATCTAACACTACGCCGCCCCAAGCAAAGTTTTTACCGTACCTTGAAAAAGATCCCTCAAGGCCTGTTGGAGATAACAGTGACTCACAACGCCCGCATTTACTTGGACGGAAATCTTCAAGAAGTTGAACTCCGGCCAGGAGTCCCAACAAAGATTAAAGTAACCTCGGGCAAGAAACACACCGTGATGTTGGTGAATGAAGCGCTTGGCCTTCGCGTAACTAAGGAATACACCGTCAACGAAGACGAAGTCGTGCGGGATCGGATACGGTTGTTCAATACGCCAGGCGGTAAACGCTTGCCCGCTAAGCGTTAGCCCCAGCCGGCTGACCCGCCCATCCCGAAACCCAGTCATAAAGGTCTTGGAGTGCGGCCCGCTCGTTATGCCGATCCAAACGAATTTCTCCGCCGGTTTTCAGCCGGAGTACCAAACGCCAGTGGCCCTGAAAATAGTACTGTGGATCGTCGTGAATTTGCGGAGCCATGTTGGGCGAGGGAACCTTAGAAAGGAAAAGCACGTGTGCGACATGCGCCCGCTTGACAGATCGCCGATAGAAGATCCAGCGCCCCAGCCGAAACCCCCACGAGATAGACTCATCGTCAATCTGTATGAACTTGCGAACCCAGAGCAACCGCACCCCGAGAACCAGATAAAGTGGCAGCGTGCACAAAAACAGGTAGTAGAGAGTCCGATCTAGACTGTCCCCTTTAGCCGCCATCTCGCGCAGGATAGTAAACGCTGCGCCGCTCATGCATGCCAAGGCAAAGCCGAGAATCGCATACAAGGTCCAAAACACCGGGGGGGGCGACCCCTCCCTAAATTCACGGCCACCCGCCGCTTGCAATTCAAAGTAAAATCCCACGCTCGCAACCTAACCTGAGATCCAATTTTTATCCACGAAATATCCGGCGCAGACCGGCTGGCCGCCCCTACAAAAATGGAGTAGGCTCACGCCATGAGCACGACACAAGAACTCATTAACATCGCACACAAATATGGAGCCAAGAACTACCTCCCACTTCCCGTGGTCCTGAACTGGGGACAAGGAGCGAGAGTGCGGGACGTAGATGGCAAAGAGTATTTGGACTTCCTATCTTGTTACTCTGCGCTGAACTTTGGACACCAACATCCCCGGCTCGTTGAGGCGCTCACC
>JAGQZV010000128.1 GCA_020435295.1 Bdellovibrionales bacterium
GACAAAGGGGTGGGCAACGGCTTCGAATTAAAATTCAGTTCGCAACGGTCCATCATATTTTCTAATGAAAGTTGGCGTTCCCAAGGAGAGTAAGGTGCCGCCCAAAATAGTGCGGGAATAGGGGAAGTAGAGAAGCCATGGCGAGGTTCCCGCGCCCTGGTGCCAAGCCGGATTGCGATTTAGGTCATGAACCAAAGCTATCGCCCGTGAATTGTTCCAGACCACCTCCGCATATGGCAGGCGGCACTTGCTTTCGTAAAATTTTACGATCTCATCTAATTGATTGTACGTTTCTCGAAAGTTCCGCTCCAAGGGAATCCCCTTTGTCAGAACTTGCCTGGCAACAGAGTGGCTTTGAATCCCTTCCATCACCGACCCACAAGTGACAGCGAGAAAAGGTGGCTCGATAAAGGCTTTCTTCAACACTTCAGGGTCCGCTAATGGAGAAAAGTACGCGGCTGTTCCCATAACAAACCGAGCCAAACGTCCCTTAACTTCAAACGAGAGCGGCTGCCAATCGGAGGGTACCCGGATCTTCCTTTTCAGAACCTCCTTCTGGACCCATATTTCGGTTCCTAAAATCGCCGTACCAATTAATCCACCAGCGAGCGTTTCAGTCGATAAGGCCAATCGCGCTAAATGGCGAGTCTCATTAGCCGCCGAAAGAAAAGAGCCGTCCTGTGCTGCCCGCATCCAACGCAGTCGCACCCAATGAAGTAACGTCTTAAATTCGGGAAGAGGATGGGACACAACAAAGGAAAATGGTTCCATTTTCTTACTCAGGACTTCTCCTTGGTACATCCTGTCTATCGGACTATTATGCTGGACGTCCCAGTGATCGAATCGCCTTATGGACTCCATCCAAGTCATGTTGATTTTGCCGAAATCGATTTCCCGCAAGTGATCAAACTCGTGATTCTTCCACGTCTCCAGATTTTCTTTTATCCCCACGGGTAAAACCAGTGGGCCACTACTCGATTGGTTGTACTTTTGGAGATCTCCCACTCCCGAAGTCCACTCCATTATTGGGTTGAGAAATGGGCCGGCATCGCGTTCTCTGGACGAATTCGCAAACAGCTCCAGAGACGCCAGGACTTTCTTGTCTTCGAGGTAATCCTTGAGGTGCGACCTGAGTCGAGACTGTATCTCGGCAAATTCCGGGTTTAAGATTTTCCGGTAGTAAAACTCCTGTAACCCATAAACTCCACCCAACGAAACTAAACCACCGAAAGAGAGAATTATCCCGATACGCTTGAGTTTCCTTTTCACTTTTTTCCCCTCAACGACAAAAAATGAATGCGGATGACCAAAGACAAGAACGAAAGAGTGGTGGCCAACCGTATAATAGAGTGCCCCTTCTTCTCTTATCGTCGGATTGGTAAATTATCGAAAGGATTCGGGTAGTGGAATCCGTTTTGGTGGGTGCAACCCCGTCACCCTCAGGCTCAGCGCGATTTTTCCAACACCTTGATTGTTTGAATAAAATTTTTGGGGTGGGTGACGGGACTTGAACCCGCGGCCCTCAGATCCACAATCTGATGCTCTAACCAGCTGAGCTACACCCACCAGTATCTACTCCCCGCGTCAGGGCATTGCCCCGCGGCGGGGTGCAGCGTCGAAAATGCCAGAGCATTTCCTCGGCTACGGCGCCACAGAATGGTGCTTTAGCCCGCCGCAGTCAAGCCACAAGGTTTGTCTTCAGTCGCGAATTTCGCTATGATTAAGCTAACGTCCTCTATATTTTTCATGTCACGACAAACAGCACTCAGATTCGATCATAAAGAAATAGCCGTAATCTTCGCTCTCTTTGTATTTGTGGCGATGCTCATGTTCACCGTGGGTATCCTGGTCGGCAAAGGCCTTACTACCGCCCGGCTGGAAGCCGACGGCTTTGGCCTCACCGAGCGCGAGCCCGCGGGACTCGCCACCCAAGTGCCAAAGGTACACAGCGAGGGGCTTGCCGAGTCCCACGGAAGCACCGTCACGAGTGGGCACGCGGGTCTTTCCGACCTTACCGAGCCCTCTCACTCGGAGGCCTCCGCCGGTGCCTTCGTCGAGAACACCGTCCCCGCCACCGCTGAGCCGCTAAAACTCATCCCTAAAAAAACGACCCCCTACAGTCCACTTAGCGACTCGCTACTGGAAAAAAAGCACAAACAGGACTCGGATCACGTATTTCAGAACCCGAAGGTCAACGCATTGCTAGAGTCCGGCGCCCGGGCTCAGACGGCTTCCCGGCAGCCCAACGCCCTGCCGACGGCTCCGGTTAGTTTTGGCGAGGGCGCCTACACTGTCCAGATTGGCTCCTACCCCAATAAGCAAGATGCTGAAGCCCGCATTGAGTCGCTCAAAAAGCTTGGCTTTCCGCATGCGTACTTGTCTGCAAAGCAGCTCGGGGAGAAAAAAGCCACCTGGTTTAGAGTTTGGCTCGGGTACTTCCCCAACTTCGATACCGCAAAAGAAAATGCCGAGTTCCTCAAGCAAAAAGGCGAAGTTAAGAACTACCTCGTTCGTAAATCCGATCAAAACAAGGGCTAAACCCCTATTCAAAACTCAGTTTCCCACAGACTACTTTATCTGCTAAACAAGAAGGGGTGCGCGGGGACAGAACAAAAATTGCGGTGCAACGCACGGACAAGCCCTGGGGGTATGAATTGCTCTGGGGCAAAACCCATCAATACGTCGGTAAACTCCTCTTTATCAAAGCGGGCGAGAGTCTGAGCCTTCAATATCACAAAGAGAAAGAAGAAACGATTTTCCTGGAATCGGGAGAAATGCAGTTTGAGTGCGGCCCATCGGAAACTGATTTGCAAACTATTACCCTAGGCCCCGGCGAAGGCTTTCACATCCCGCCTGGTTACATTCACCGTATGATAGCGGTGAAAGATTGCCGCGTCTTCGAGGTGTCCACGCCCCAGTTGCAGGATGTCGTTCGCCTGAAGGATCGTTATGGGCGTACCCCTAGTTAAGTCCCCCGTATGTTTGATTATGGCAGGCGGAAGCGGCACCCGCTTTTGGCCCCTTAGCCGCAAACACTATCCCAAACAGTTTCTCAAGCTCGTCGGAAACGAATCCTTGCTGCGTGCCACTTACAACCGTTGCCTAAGCTTAACCACGCCGGAACGCATTGCCGTCTGCGGCCTGCAAGCACACCGCACATTGCTTGCCGAAGAACTCCCGGAAATAAACCATTGGGTACTCGAACCGCAGGGACGCAACACAGCGGCGTGCGTTCTACTGTCTGCCTTGACTCTAAAAGCAAGCGGCTTTGCACCCGAAACTGTGATGGCCGTATTCCCAGCGGATCACCACGTGGGCACCCCCGACAGATGGCTCGAGCTACTCAGAAACGCAGTACACTTTGCGAGTAGCGAAAAAGCACTCGTTACTCTTGGGATAGCACCCACTGAGCCACACACTGGCTATGGTTACATCGAAAAAGGGGGGATGAGCGCTGAAGGAATTTTTTCGGTTAGCCGTTTTGTGGAAAAACCCGATGAGGCCCGCGCCAAGTCTTTCCTCGCCTCTGGGAATTTCTTGTGGAACAGTGGCATTTTCGTGTGGTCCCTGCGGACGATTCTGTCGGCGTTTGAGAACTGGCAGCCGGAAATGCTCCACCAGCTAGCAACCGCTGTCGCAAATGGAACTGTGGATGAGGTTTATTCCAATGTCGCGAGCTTACCGATAGATAAAGCTATTATGGAAAAAGCGGATAACGTCTACGTCCTACCGGCTGACATTGTCTGGAGCGATTTAGGATCGTGGAATGCTGTGTACGAGCAGCTCGCTTCCACAGACGGCGAAAACCTAAACGTTAGCGGCGAGGTACTTTTTAGAGAAAGCCAGGGGTGTCTGGTACAAGTCCCCTCCGCTACCAAAGTCGCAATCATTGGGATGGAAAACGTCGTGGTCGTAGAACACGAAGGGCGTCTACTAATTACACGCCGCGATCTCGATCAAAGGGTCAAAGAAGCTGCCGAAAAGTTCGATACCTAGAATATCCTTTTCAGAACTAAAAAGCCCCCGATCAGCAGAACCGTAAAAGCGCTCGCAAACCAATTGAAGTATTTGTCGATGTAGATCTTTACTTTGTCTCCCAGGAGCAAGATCGCACCTCCGACGAGAAAAAACCGCAACGAACGCGAGGCCAACGACGCTATGAAAAACACGCCTAAGTGGATGTCCGCTATCCCGGCGGAAATCGTAAAGATCTTGTAAGGGATGGGAGTAAACCCGGCGGTAAAAATCGCCCACCCGGCGTGCTCCTGGTATAAGGACCGCACCCTAAAAAAAACCTCTTCGGTGAAACCCGGCACGTATTGAAAAAAGTACTGCCCGACGACCTCCCAAAGCACCGCACCGATATAGTAGCCAGCAAAACCGCCTAGGAGACTCCCCGCCAGACAAACAAGAGCGTACCACAAGGCCCGCCGCGGCCTTCCAACACACAATGCAATCAGCAAGACGTCCGGGGGAACAGGAAAAAAGGAGGACTCAGCAAAGGCAATTAGAAAGAGCGCCCACGTACCGTAGGGGGAATCCGACCACTTCAACACCCAATCATAAAGATCCCGAACCCATTTCATTGCGCATTCTCCGGTGACGTCTTCGAACTATTACTTCGCACGTTTGTAACGCAAAATCCTATCCCAGTCCATTTGTGGTGTTAAGTAAATTGCGGTTTTGCGGTTGCTAGCCCCTGGGCTGAAGGATAGTATTTTTGAAATGGCAATCCAGATCGGCATGCACTACCAAAATGAGATTCGAAGCCCTCTCCCTGGACCACAGACAATGGACTTTTTTTGGCAGTTTGAACGGTCTCTATTCCCGCACTTCCCGGGACTCGCGACGACTGAAGCGTTGGGAGAGAATCGCTACCACTGGGCGTTTAGCCCACTGAGTTACGGAGGCTACGATATTCAAATTGAGTTTCAAACTCGGTTTTCGCGGGAGGGAAACCGCATTGTCGTCAGTTCCCTACCGGGCGTGGGGTTTACAACGCTAGACGGAACTTGGAGCTTCACTCCGAGTGGGGACACTACCCAAGTTAATTTTGATTTCTCAGTAAGTGGGACACTTTCTCTGCCGTTTTTTTTAAAGGGAGTCGTCGCCCCCGCGGCCGAAAAAGAATTAACTAAACTCTTCAGCCAGTACGTCGCCAATGTGGAACAAGCTATTAAGTAATAGAGCACTCATGGCCTTTTTGGCTGGCGTGTGCATGGTAGCCGCTTTCCCGCCCCTCTCCATCCTCCCGTTATGCTTAGTCTCCCCGATTCTCCTCAACGCAGTTATTTTGTCTTGCGATCGTTTTCGTACAGGCTTTTGGTTGGGATTCTTGGCCTCTCTTGGCGCCATGCTGGTTGCTTTCTATTGGGTCATCTACGTCATCCACGTTTTCGGAAATCTGCCGTGGGCCGTGGCAACGCTTTTGTACGCGGGCTTTTGCGGTTTCGGTGCGCTCAATCTTCCACTTTTTGTTGGACTCGCCGCCGAATACAACCGACGCCGCCCGATCTTGAAACAGTCCCCACGGTGGATTCAATTTTGGTTCGTACTTGGGCTACCCAGCCTCTTCACTTTTGTTGAGTACCTTATTCCAAAACTGTTCCCTTGGTACGCAGGCCATTGCTTGTACAAGCAGTTGTGGTTGGTACAAGTGGTTGAGTGGACCGGTTGCACCTTTCTCAGCTTCATGATCTACAGCACGGGGAGCACACTCTCCCTCTGGGTGCTTTCTAAGCGACACGCGGAGCTGCGCTTGCGCTCCTCTACGGCGTTCATTCCGGCAGGTCTTGTCGTCGTCTCCGTCTTGTTCAGCGTACTAAGTTTCCAACGTGGGATAGATTCTGCGCAGCGCACGAAAGATTTTCGGGTTGCTCTCGTCCAAGCGAATATCGGATCTCTCGACAAAGTAGCGGCACGTGCCGGTATTGGCGGACGTGTTCGATATGTAATCGATCGATATAAGGCCCTTACCGAAGAAATCTTGCAAGGCGAGACTCCAGATCTGGTGGTCTGGCCTGAAACTGCCATGCCCTTTTACCTGGTGGGCTCGGGTGTTTATACTCTTGAAATACTCGATGCGGTAAAATTGTGGGGCGTGCCCCTGATTACAGGAGGCTATTATCCTTTCAACTCAGCTATCTTCCGCGATTACAACGCCGCGTACCTTCTCGATCCTGCAAATGGGGTATTAGAACGCGACGTCTATTACAAAAATATCTTGCTAGCGTTTGGTGAATATTTTCCTTTTGGTGAACAGTTTCCCAAACTTTACTTATGGTTTCCCCAGGTATCCAACTTCAAGCGTGGCAAAGATCAAAACCCCTTTCATCTTCGCGATGGCACCAAACTCGGCGTAACCGTTTGTTATGAGGCGATCGTTCCATCGTTTTACAGAAAGGTCGTAAAAAATGGGGTGCAAGCAGTAGTGAATCTCACCAACGATTCGTGGTTCGGGCCAACCTCTGAGCCCTATCAACATGCGGCGCTCTCCGTATTCCGCGCGATTGAAACGCGTGTTCCCCTCTTTCGTGTCACCAACACTGGGATATCTTTTACGGTAGACTTGATGGGACGAATGAGCGAAACCACTCCGGTTTACGCCGAAGGGATCGTCAACGACGTTGTTCCGATTCCCAAAGAACCGCCCTTAACAGTGTACGTCCTGTTTGGGGACTGGTTCGTGATTGTATGTATCCTAATGTTGCTTTCTCTGGTATTTTCAAAGCATGTGGCCCTTCTTGTTCGATCTGGACATCGCCGGAGTTCACCTTAAACCGCCTACGTACGGAGTCCTGCTAGCGATCGCATTCTCCACCGGCTACTTTGAGGCCTTGCGTCGCGCAAAGCCGATGGGCCTGGATCCAAAGCACGTTGAAAACATTTTCTTGCTTGTCGTTCTTTCCTCAGTAATCGGAGCCCGGATGTTTCACGTGCTTTTCGAAGATCCGAGCTATTACTGGCAACACCCCACGGAAATTGTTGCCATTTGGAACGGCGGCTACACCTTATACGGTGCGCTTATACTGTCGCTTGTTGCCGGTGTTCTATACACCCGCCTTACGAAAATCAACTACCTCGCATACGCCGATCTTGCTGCGACCAGCGTCGCTTTGGGTATTGGCATCGGACGACTAGGGTGTTTTTTCGCTGGTTGCTGCTGGGGAGCACCGACCACAATGCCTTGGGGGGTGATCTTTTCCCACCCCGAGAGTTTTACCGATCCGCACCTCAAACATATCCCGGTCCATCCGACGCAGATTTATGAGGCTGTTGGGTGCTTACTTATTTACGGGTATATTTCCTGGCTCGCCAAACGCCATCGCTATCAGGGCCAGCTCATCTTCCACTTTCTGATTGCCTACAGCTTTTTGCGCTACCTTGTGGAAATCTTCCGGGGAGATAGCTACCGAGGTTTCGTTCTAGGCGGAATCTTCAGCTATTCGCAGTTCATTTCCTTGAGTTTTGTACCCGTGGCGCTTCTCGGCATTTGGTATTGCCGAAAACATAAACCCCTGGCTCCGTTAGGTTCCAAAAGTAGATAGGCACCTTTTAGAACCTAAGCGCTTGCCTTCAGTGCGCCGTCCAGATCCAGCCAAAGATCTTCTAAGTTTTCAATCCCCACTGACAAGCGCACAAGTGTATCGGAAATCCCGAGCTTCTTGCGCACTTCCGCAGGGACCGAAGCATGCGTCATGATAGCGGGGTGCTCCGCGAGAGACTCTACGCCCCCGAGACTCTCGGCTAGACCAAATAGTCTCAACTGTTCCAAAAATCTACGCGAATTGTCCAGGTTTCCACGAATGAAGAAAGTAATCATACCGCCGAAACCAGTCATTTGCTTCTTAGCTACCTCGTGCTGCGGGTGAGAACTCAAGCCCGGATAGATCACACTTTCCACTTGCGCATGCGCTTCAAGCCGCTTGGCGATTTCCAACGCACTTTTTTCGTGCTGAGCCATGCGAAGTGCAAGCGTCTTAATCCCCCTCAGGACCAACCAGGAATCAAAAGGCCCTTGCACGCCCCCCTGTGAATTGTGCAAATGCGCGAGACGGGCGGCCAGCTTGTCATCATTCGTTACAAGCGCCCCACCTACCACATCGCTGTGCCCGTTGAGATATTTGGTAGTGCTGTGGAGAACGATGTCGGCTCCCAAAGAAAGTGGCTGCTGAAAGTACGGAGTCGCAAACGTGTTGTCCACTACGACGAGCGGACGCGCCTGGTGCTTGGCCGCCGTTTCCACCACTTTGCGGATATCGATAATTTTCAGCATCGGATTGGTGGGACTTTCAATCCAAACCATCTTGGTATTGGGCTTGATGAAGTCCCCAAGTGCTTGGTTGGCGAGATCGACAAAATCGAACTCTAAACCGTGGTGCGCCCACACCGTGCGAAACAGACGCGCGGTTCCGCCATAGACGTCGTCCACACTAATGACATGATCTCCCTGCTGGAGTAAGTGCATGCAAAGATCCACGCCGGTGCAGCCCGAAGACAGAGCAAAGCCAAACTTCCCACTTTCCAGCGCCGCAAGAGACTGTTCCAAAGCGCGTCGAGTTGGGTTACCGGTTCGGCTGTATTCGAAGCCTTTGTGCTTTCCTGGAGAAGCTTGCACGTAGGTACTGGTAGCGTAGATCGGGGTCATGATCGCACCGGTCGTCGGATCCGGCACCACCCCGGCGTGCACCGCCTTCGTACTAAATCCCTGCTTGTTCAATTCGCTCACTACTTACCTCCCGACAACTGGCTCAGATAACTGATGAGATCGATCTTAGTCAAAACATAGTGGATCTCGTTGTTCTCTTCGACCATCGCCAGCCGTTCGTTTGTAAAAATATTGTTCAAATCATCAATCGGCTGATCCATGCGCACTAGGGTGTAGTGCCGATCCACGAGCCCTTCAATGGTATCCGTGGGCTTAACCACGCCTTGGAATAACGGGCGAAGCAGCGCGGTTTCGGTGATCTTGCCCATGAGCTTCCCATCTTTGAACACCGGCATCTGGGAAACGCCTTTGTCGCGCATCGTATTCACTACAGAACCGATCTGATCTTCAGGCTTGGCGGACAACACCTGTTTCTGCTTATGCAACGAAGTGATCAAGTCCCGAATCGTCTTACCGCTGTTCGGTTCCATGTAACCGTTCTCTATCATCCAAGCGTCATTGAAGACCTTGCTAAGATAACGATTCCCCGAGTCAGGTAAGACCACCAATACGCGTCCCGGGTTGTCCTTACTCGCCATATACTTCAACGCACCCACTACGGCGGCGCCGCTCGACATGCCGGCAAAGATCCCTTCTTGAGTCAAAAGCGCTCGGGTCATGAGAAAACTTTCTTTGTCCTCAATACGCACTATCTGATCAATGACCTTGAAATCGCAAGTTTGTGGAATGATATCTTCCCCGATTCCCTCGAGCACGTAGCCGTGAGCCTCCACCATTTTTCCCGACTCATGAAAGTCCTTCAGGATAGATCCTTTGGGATCTACGCCAATAACTTTAACTTTGGGATTCTTCTCTTTTAGGTAACGACCGATTCCCGAAATTGTGCCTCAAGTCCCCACACCAATCACAATGGCGTCAAACTTGCCCTCAGTTTGCTTCCAAATCTCAGGCCCCGTTGTGTAGTAGTGTGTCTCTCGGTTCAATAGGTTGTGGTACTGATTTGCGTAGTAGCAATTAGGAGTCTCGTCGACCAGACGCTTCGCCGTGCTGTAGTACGACTCCGGGCTTTCGGGTGGCACGTTGGTCGGACAAATCACGACCTTCGCCCCGAAGGCTCGAAGATTTTGTCGCTTTTCTTCACTCATTTTGTCGGGCATTACAAAAATACTTTTGTAGCCTTTGACAGCAGCAGCAATGGCAAGCCCCATTCCGGTGTTGCCTGAGGTGGCTTCGATGATGGTTCCCCCGGGGCGGATCTCGCCGTTTTTCTCGGCTTGTTCGACCATGTAATAACCAATGCGATCCTTAATGGATCCACCGGGGTTAGTGAACTCACACTTCGCAAACAGCTCGCCGTTCACCCGACTTGCAACTCGATTTAATCGAACCAATGGTGTATTACCAATAGCCTCAAGGATGTTGTTGTGAAACTCCATTTGCACCTTTCCGCCCCTCCAGGGGTCATAGCCCTACGATTTAACTAAGGGTTTCAAAGGCTTGTCAATGGCGGTGAATGGAGTAGGCACGAAAACTTCGAGGAAACTATGTCGGATCTCTACCCAATCAAAAAAGCGCTGATCAGTGTTTCAGACAAAACCGGGCTGAAGGAATTGTGCACCGCTCTTTCCTCAGCAGGGGTGGAGCTCTATTCGACGCGCGGCACGGCCAAATTTCTTCAAGAATCAGGATTGGCCGTAACGGCAGTGGAATCCTTGACACAGTACCCCGAAATGATGGACGGGCGGGTTAAAACCTTGCACCCGCGAATTTTCGGCGGGGTGCTGGCCCGCCGGGAAATGGCCTCAGATATGGACGAGGCGAAGACCCACGACGTCCCACTCTTTGATCTTGTCGTAGTAAACCTGTACCCGTTTCATAAATACCTTAAAACAAA
>JAGQZV010000012.1 GCA_020435295.1 Bdellovibrionales bacterium
TGTTTTTACGCCATCGCTCAAAAGACCGATTAAGCGCAAGTACTCCTCTTCGGGCAATTCTCGCTTGAGTCGATCGAGGCCGACGAGGCTGTAGTTGCTGAGATTTTCAATAATTTCTGGCTTGATATCGATGTTTTTTTCTTTGAGGTAGGTATTAAGGCCCTGGTGAAGCTGCCGTCGCCCCTGTATTTGATCTTCCAGATACCAAGGATCTATCTCTAGATATTTTCTTTTGATCCCACTTCGAACTAGATCTACCGAGGTCCCCTGGGGGGAAGTGAGCGATGCCAAGAACTTCGCAAAATCCTCTTTCGTGGACATTTTGAGGATTTCCTGGAGCATGACTAAGTCTCTCGCTCTCAACTCCGGCAGTAGCGCTAAAACATCGGCGGGAGCATTGGGGAGTTCTCTCTTGTAATATGCAGCCAGATTGTTTCCTTTAGCCTTTGCGAACTCCGTAGGGAGATCGTACTTGTCCTCGAGAAGCACACGGGTAAGGGTTATTTTGTCGTATTGAGGGACGTACTCAAAAAAGTCCCAGAGCGGAAGGCGCGATCGGTCTTCCGCGGACAGGCGATCGTAGTCTTTTCCGAGTACTGCAGCCGCGATGCGTTTGCGACGTTCGCCAGCGACGCCTGGCTGCTCCTCCTTTAACAGGGCCTCGTGCATTCGTTTTAGGGTGTCGCGAGAGGACTGTAGAGCGTGGTGAAGTTTTTGTCCGGTACGTCTAAGATAGTAGTCACCAAATCTAGAGAGTATTTCATCGTACTTAATAGGGCTACCTAGACGTCTTAACGCGCTATCGACAAACTCGCCGTTGCTTCGTGCGAATTGGTGCTGGCGGTACGACGACGCAAATGGTGAGGAGGGATAGGGCTTGTAAGTTCCGTACAAGCGAGTCGCTTCGTCGATGCCGTATCGGGTAGGATTAGCGTGCAGAGCCTGGTAGCCAGCAGGATTTTCTCTTCGAAAACGCTCTGCCAGAGCTCCGTTTTTTAGGTTGGCGAGCTTCTTTTTGTCGTCTTCCGTTAGCTCATGGCGAGTGAGAAAGCGGACGCGATCGCCACTGTCCATCGTTAGGCCGCGGCGCCTTGCGCGATCTTTTTCAGCAATCAGGGAGGGGTCATTTGGTTTGAACTTGCCCAAGTGGTATAAATTCAGTTCCTGCATGAAGTCCGCGAAATCACGCGAATAGGTTCCGAGTATCGCGTTTTTCCAGGAATCGAGGTAGGCCGGCACCAAGGCCTTACTCCCGTGCCAGTCATCCAGGACCGACATCAGCAAAGTGCCGAGATCTACGGTATTGGAATCCGCGCAAGCAAACTTAGATTTTCGTGGATTGTCGTCGTCCACATATTGTTTTGCGGTCTCCATCGCTGCCAGGATGCGAGTAATTATTTTTTGCCGAATCTGCTCCTTGTTGCTGAGCGTGAGCGTGTCACCCTCTCGGTAGGGGCTAAAGTCGGCGTAGGCTTCCGCTGTAGAACCGAGATCAAAAACAGCTTTCCAATCCATGGCGTGGAGAATTGCGCCTAGCTTGGGCAAACTGGGAGTAAAAATCAGATCCGTCAGTTGCTTTTGGCGGTTTTCGATATTGTAGCTGGCGACGAGTGCTTCTCGCCGGTCGGCAGGTGCCTGTTCAATAGTCTTCTTATCTCTGACAAGTTGCTTCGAAAGAGCTGCCAATAGTACCCGGTACGAGCGAGGAGTCTTTAACAGCTGAATTCGCGCCGATGGGGGAAGTGGTTGTTGGCTACTCTTTGCGACGAAGTCCGCTATGTCGCTAAGTGTGCCCTCCACATCGTTCTCGCAGGCGTCTTTGGCGGCTTGAAGTAGTGTCTGTTCCTCCGTCAGCTGCACAATGTAAGGTTTTTCTTCGGACGACTCTTCTTTTACGCCGTCTACTTGTGCCAAAGCTTTTTCAATCACACGGCGGTAAGCTGCTCGATCTTCACTGGATAGCGGCGTGAGCCCCTGTGGTTTGTTCCCTGATGGAAAGAATCCTGCAAAGTCGGGTTTTTTTGTGGCGTGGAGCATTGCTAGAAGCTGCTTGCGCGCATCTTCCCGATTGGTGGAGGGGCGGTATTCCAGCGTTTCTAGAGCTTTTGGACTGTGGCCATAGTACAAGCGGGCCGCGATGTCGGTTGGTTTAGTGAAGTGCTGACCTGCGACCACCGGTCTAGCCGAGTGGAAAGGATCGTTTGCTCCGATACGTCGCGCGAAATCTCGAAGCACCTGAGAGTCGTTAGTCTTAAAATTGAGAAATTGTCTAAAACTGCCGGTTGAGTCGGGACTGAGTAGAGCTAGCGTCGTTCGCGCATCCTTGTGCACCGAAAGTCGAGGGTTCTTTTGGATGTCTTCAAGGCGTTTTTTCAGAGTCGGGGCTAGTTCGACGGGAGCACGATCTGCAAAGCGATCGAGGCTTTCTTCACCGCGGAGGATGAGTTGGTCCCCCCAGCCAGCCCGAAGGTCCTTGTCTTCAAAATCCAGAATGAGCATCGCAGAGTCTATCAGTGCGTTCAGATTTTGGGAGAAATCCTCCTCTTTGATATTGCGGAACGGGTGTTTGAGGCGCGGGAAGCGCTCCTTGATAGTCTGAACGAGCTTGGAGTTTGCGTCACAATTCTTGATTACGTCGCCGAGGTAGCGACTCATAGAGTTTAGGTAAGTTTTTCGGGCTTCTTTGGCTTTGTCGCTTTTTCCAAATAGGTCAAGGGCGCGTTCCCTATCATCGGCGAAGATTAAGTTTTTGCCGTCGGGATCGTTTTGGAGCTCGCCGGAACAATCCACATTGCGCTCGCGCCTACCGCGCTGCTTTTCAAGCGTTACGAGTTCAATCTGGTATTGAGTGATCAATTCCCCCATGCGCGTTCCCGCAGCTGTCTGCAAGTTGCTGACGCGTTGCTGGAACGGGATCGCCGGGTTGATGACTTCGCCGAGGGAGCTAACGAACGAGCCGTGCTGGTTGGTGATCTTGGTAAGTTCTTGCTCTTGTAGGCTGGGATCAAGAGCGCGCAAGTTTCCGATGTCGGTATCGAGACTTTTCTTTGCAGATTGAAGCAGACTGACGCGATCTTGGAGCGCCTTAGCACGATCGGTATTGCCCGCCGGAAGCGGCTGTCGGATGAGAGAGGCCAGATCTTCGCCCGTCCCGCTGCGAGTAACGGGGCCTGCGTGGCCCGGAACGGTGGGGCTGCCCGTCGCCGCCGCAGTTCCCGAACCGGGTGATTGTGCGAGAGACACCCCGGCAAAAAATAGCAACGCGGCAAATGCGCGCGAGATGTAGCCCGTTAAATTCATTTCCCCTCGAACCACCGTACCCAGACGGCGGCAAAAAAACCGTATGCTCATACCCTCGCAAGGAATATGCCGCACGGTGTCGTATCGGCATTTTTCAGCAAAAGCCTTACGATTTCAGAGTTTTGACACGGACTCGCGCTGAGACAAAATGGGCGAGAAATTGTATGGGCGCCTGACACCCTTAGCCTGGGATTCGCCAAGCACCAGAGATCATAGCGATCTTTTGCCGGTCGAAACCCCCCGTTTTCGCTAAATCCTTAACGCAGCAGGCCGAAACGTAAGAGGTAGTTGGAATCAATGAAAAGCATCACCCTTTTTGGGCACGGGTGTAAAGACTCTGAACGTACGCATCTTGTCTTCGCCTAGAGCTGGCGACGGAGTTTCCAACACACGGGACCCTGAGAACCCACTGATTTTTCTAGGGAAACCAGAGGGCCTCATGGTTTTGAAGTTTACGCCGCTACTTGGTACTGCCTTTGCACCCAAGCAGACTGGAAACAAGTTTTGTGAGCCCGGGGTTTATCTGGGCCGAATGGAAAGTAAGGGAGCAAACACATGTTTCGCGGTTTAGGAATTTTCTCACTTTTTGTCCTTGTTGGGCTCGTTCCCAATAGCGCTTTTGCGGAACTCTTTAAGAACCCGAACGACGCCGCCGCTGCGGCGAAGGCCTATCACCGCTACGGGCAGCATGTTCCCAATGCGCCGGATCAAGTGAAAGCGCGCTATGAGACTTTCTATACTCACCTTTCCCGCCTTCACCCCACGGATTCTGTCGTTACGGCACACCGCCAGGAAACTTCCAGAATTTTGACGGAAATGGCGGACATTCGGAAACAGATGAGCGACGGGACGCTTTCCGCGAAAGACGGTACGGCCAGATTGATGGACGCTCAAGCCCGTTTGGAACGGACTCAGGATGAGATTTTGACGAAATATAAGGGGGACATGGAGCAGGTCCTTAGAAACATCGCGAAAGTATCTGCTCATGAGTCTGCGATCATTAGCCGCGCCGACTTGGCCAAGCGTCTAATGGACCAGGAACACCAGAACTTTTTTGAGCGCGTTTCTGGCGCCGATGACAGTTTGCTTCCCAAGGCCGGACAGGATGCGCTAAAGGAACTCAACCGATCTTTCGGAGTGGATGAGAGTGCGAATCCGGGAAAAGTTGATTTGAAAGGGCAACTCAAGCTTGCCTACGAAATGGCATACCGCGGAGTGGTTGACTACTTCCGGCACGAGGATCCTGAGTCTATTAGCATGACCCGTCTTGGGGAGTTCGTGAAGGGCATGAAGGCCCAAGCTCTCGCGTTTGCTGGGGACGATGTTTCGGTGCCAGGACTGGATGGTCCTGCTACGCATTTGACGTCGACAGGTTCGCGTCCCGTAGTGGCAACGGGCAAGCCCGGCGACGGAGTGAAACACGGAGACAAAACTGCCGTGCTTTCTACCGCTGCACTTACTATGCGTTTCGGAACCCCTGATATGGTTCGTGACTTCATCGACTATTTCGGCAAAGCCAGTACCAAGGACAACGAAACTGCTGGTACAGCCCTTCGCAAATTGCATGATGCTTGGGTGGAAACACTAAAGACCGTCAACCCGGAATGGCGTCCAGAAGATGGTAAAGCGCCTGAACCCTGGATGATTGTTGCCGCGATGAAGCTAATGCCTGAGGCGCTTCAGAATATTCTCAAGGGGAAATCTCCGGCGGAAGTACGAGCGATTATCAAGACCTTGGTCGAGAATCGTTGTCCCGGTTCTGCATTCTTTGACACGCAGGCAGTGGCTGCTGCCTTAGGTTTGGTGCTTTAGTTTAAGGCCCAAACGTGAGCGAGCTGGGAACGGCCGCGAGGTACAACATCGATAGCGCGCAGAACACGATGCAGACAAATACCGTTGGCGCGCGTAGGAGCGGAATACCTTCCCGCTTGTTCTCCCGCATGTAGAGATAGACCAAAACGCGCAAATAATAAAAAGCCCCTATCAGACTGCTAATGACGGCAAGTACTACCTGAAAGGTGTGCCCGGCCTTTACAGCCTCCAGAAACACAAAGTACTTGGCGAGAAATCCTGCCGTAGGGGGGATCCCGGCCCCCGAAAGTACTAAGATCGACAAGCAGACTCCCAAGATCGGGTGCGTGAACCCCATTCCGGAAAGTTCATGTAGCTCGGAGCTCTGGTACCGGGTCTCGAGCAGCTCGATGACGGCGAAAACGCCCAGGAACATCAATCCGTAGGTAATTAAGTAGTAATAGAGCGCTTCAAAGTTGGGCCCGAAGGGCGCCACGGCCGTAACACACAACATCAGGTACCCGGCGTGCGCAACGCTCGAGTACGCGAAGATTCGCTTGAGGTTGGTTTGTGCTAACGCTGCGAGATTCCCTACGAACATAGAAATGATAGCGAGCGTATTGAGCACAGGCACCCAATGGGAGGAAACCGGGATGAAGATCCCCCATAGGAGGCGAACAAACAGTGCAAATCCCGCAAGTTTGATGGCACTCCCCATAAAACCTGTGACCGCACTTGGCGCCCCCTCATAGGTGTCTGGTACCCACATATGAAACGGAGCAAGTCCAATCTTGAAACCACCTGCAATCATGAGAAGTGTGAGACCACCGTAGGTAAAGACTAATAGCTCAAACGGTGAGTTTTCGTAGGAGAGGTAGACCTGAATGCGTTCGGCTAATAATCCCAGGTGCAACGTGCCGTAGCTGGCGTATAAGAACGCTGCACCCAACACAAAGAGTACTGAGGCAAACGCTCCGAACAAAAAGTACTTCAGTGAAGCCTCGCAGCTTTTTGGATCTCTACGATGCGTGGCTACAAGTACATAGGTTGGCAAGGACATAAGCTCCAGGGCAAGGAAGAGGATGATGAGGCTATTGGCGGAGACCAAAAATTGCATTCCCGAGATCACAAACAGAAGCAGGAGATAGATTTCTTGCGGGCCTTTGCGGTGCTGGAAGTGAAAGTGAACCAAGAAAATCGCAAGCGTACTAAAAAGTCCGACCCCAAAATAGAGCGCCAAAGTGAAAACGTCGAGGCGGTAGGTGCGCTTAAATTCTAGTAACCACCCTGATGTTTCTACTACTTCACTCGAGATTTCAAAACTTCCGGTCGCCCACAGCAGCAGAGTGAAGACAATGGAGAGTAATGTGGCTGACGCGGCGACGCTCGCTTTGACGCGCTGAAGGCGCGCCTCGGGGAAAAACTCCAACACGGTTAGCAAAACCGCTCCGCCTACAATGGAAAGCACTGGGCTCAAAGGGAAGAAGAATTGCGTCACTAAGGTGTTCATAAATTCTCATCCACCTTCAGAGTAATGATCGTCGGTTCCTGCTTCCAATAGGCTTCTAAAGTGGCCCGCATTTTGTCGATAAAGGGTTTGGGATATACGCCCAGCCAAACAATGAAGATGCCGACGGCGGTCAAGCAAGCTGTTTCGCGCCAGTTCAAATCAGTAAGGCTTTTGTTTTCTTCGCTAGCCAAGGGTCCCCACAGCACACCGCGCAGCATCCAAAGCATGTAGACTGCAGCGAAAATCACACCGAGCACCCCAACAAAGCCCCAAATGGCGTTGGCTTTGAAGCTACCAAGCAGAATGAGGAACTCTCCCACGAAGCCGTTGAGACCCGGGACGCCCATGCTAGAAGCGGATACAAATACCAGAAAAAATGCGAACCACGGAAGTTGCTTCGCGAGGCCTCCAAAATCGCTGAGTTGTCTGGAGTGTCGGCGTTCATAGAGGGCGCCAATTAGAAAGAAGAGAGCGCCCGTACTCAGGCCATGGTTTACCATTTGGAGCATGGCCCCCGTCAGTGCCTCCGGGTTCATTGCGCAAATGCCTAGCACAATGAAGCCGACGTGGCTTACGGAGGAGTAAGCGACGAGTTTTTTTACATCTGCCTGCTGGAAAGCAACCCACGCGCCGTACAGAATGCCAACGAGTGCAAGAGCGGCAAGATACGGGGAAAATGTATGGAAAGCATCCGGCGTAATAGGAACACAAAACCGAAGAATGCCGTAGGTTCCCATCTTTAGCATCACGGCGGCAAGCAAGATACTGCCTCCCGTTGGGGCTTGCGTGTGCGCATCGGGCAGCCAGGTGTGTAAGGGGAAGAGTGGGATTTTAATGCAAAACGCAACGGCGAATGCCAAGAAAATCCATTCCGGTGCGGTTAACCCAAAGTACGTGAGACCGTGGTTCCAACTAAGAGTGTAAAAGGATCGAATCTCCGCAGAGTAAAATCCGTACTGCTCTTGGTGGGCCATGAACACCCAGAAGATGGCTACGAGCATGAGGAGACTTCCTGCAAAGGTGATGAGGAAGAACTTGACGGCTGCGTATACGCGCTCACTGCTTCCCCACACGCCTACAATGAGAACCATGGGGATGAGAGCCAATTCCCAAAACACATAAAATAGAAAGATGTCGGTCGCCAAAAACGTTCCGGTCATGGCGGTATCAAGAAGTAGGAAACAGGCCATGAAGGCCCGCACGCGGTGTGTTTGGTTCCAGCTAGCGGCGATAGCAATCGGCATCATGAATTTACTGAGCAGCACGAGCGGGAAGCTCAGTCCGTCGATCCCTAATCCAAAATGAATCTGGTATTGAGAAATCCAGGGGGCCAGATAGAGAAACTGCATGCTCGCGGCATTAGAAGCATCAAACTCGGTGTACAGTACGCCTGCCAGTAGGAGTCCGGCCAGAGAGCTCCCCATTGCAATCACCTTGGAAAGACGCTCCGGCGCCGCTAGACAAAAGAGGCACGCGACCGCGGGCAGCACTACCATCCATGGGAGAAGGGTGCTCATACTATCAATCCCTTCAGAGCTTGCCAGAGTACTAACAAGCCTCCGGTCAACATGATCCACAAGTAAAACTGAGAGCTTCCAGACTGAATAAACGTCAAGAGTGTACCCCCTGCTCTAGCGAGCCGGCTTGGAAACAACACTGCCGCGTCGATCACACGGGGATCAATGATGCGGGCTGCAACGCCTGACAAAAAACGAAATGGGACAACAAACACAACTTCGTACAGCTCGTCTACCCAGTATTTATTCTTCAAAATGGTATCGATGGCCAGCAACTTGGGCGCTGCTTTGTCACTGCGTGCAGGATTAGGTAGATAAAAGAAAGCGGCAATTGCAATGCCGGTCAAGGCAACCGCTACAGCCACCACCATGCTTTGGATTTCCGTCAAAAAGGCATGTGCTTCTTCCCATCCGGGGACTGTTGGTACCAGCAATTGATCCAGGTAGTTGGGAAGTACGTGCAAGCCGTGCGGCATTCCCAGGAAGCCGACGACGGCGCTTCCAATGGCCAGATCCATCAGCGGAAGCTTCATGGCCCAACCGCCCTCATGGGGGTGTGCATTCCCGCGGTACTCGCCGAAGAAGACGAGGAAATAGAAGCGGCTCATGTAAAAGGCCGTCAACAGGGAGGCTAGGCTTAGGCCCGCCCAAAGATACGGGCCGCCATATGGCCCCGTCAGGGCAGCGAATACGATGGCGTCTTTGCTGAAGAAGCCGGAAAGCGGCGGCAAGCCGCAGATGGCCGCGACCGCGATGCTCGTTGTGATGAAAGTCACCGGGAAGTGCTTGCGCAGGCCTCCCATTTTACAGACGTCTTGCTCGCCATGCAGGCCGTGGATGATGGTACCGGCAGCCAGGAAAAGGAGCGCTTTAAAAAATGCGTGTGTCATGACATGAAAGAGCGCAACACTGTACGCTCCCACGCCGAGTGCTACAAACATGAACCCGAGCTGACTGACAGTGGAATAGGCTAGTATCTTCTTGATGTCCCGTTGGGCCGTCGCAATGGAAGCCGCAAAAAGGGCGGTGGCACATCCAATCGTCGCCACAAAATGGCTGACGTCCGGACTAACTCGAAAGAGAAATCCCATGCGCGCCACGAGGTACACACCGGCGGTAACCATGGTCGCTGCGTGGATAAGTGCGCTGACCGGCGTGGGGCCCGCCATGGCGTCGGGTAGCCACGTGAAAAGAGGGATCTGAGCTGATTTCCCCATGGCACCCACAAACAAAAAGAATGCGGCAAATTGCAACCAGCGGACGTTAAGTGATCCGGAGCCGTCCACAATCAGCTTCATGGACTCGAAATCCACCGTGCCAAAAATCTGGAATAGCATGAAAATGCCGATGAGAAAGCCTGCATCGCCGATCCGATTAATGACGAAGGCCTTCATTCCGGCGTCAGCCTTCTTAATGTCCTCATACCAATAACCAATGAGCAGGTACGAGCACAGCCCCACACCCTCCCAGCCGACGAACATCACGGGGAGGTTTGCACCCGTTACTAGGATGAGCATTGCGGATAAGAAAAGATTCAAGTACGCAAAAAAACGATATGGAGTCGGCTCCTCGTCCATATAACCGATTGAGAATATGTGAATCAATGTGCCGATGCCGGTAACAACCAAGGACATGAGTACGGTGATGGCGTCAAATCGAAAGCCCCAGGCCAAGTTCAGCCCACCGACTCGCAGCCACTCGAAGTTCACATTTACAATCTGTCCAGTGGAAAGATAGTTCCAGCAAAGCAATAGCGCCGCCAAAAAGGACAGCCCCGCAGCGGTGGAGGCGAGTGTGCCCGTACGTGCCGGAGAGCCCGAACGCAACAGGAGACCGTTGAGTATGCTGCCCAGGAGCGGAATCAAGATCATGCTGAGTAACAAGAATTCCATCATCTAGCCCTGCACCTATCCTTGCAATTCTCTGAACGCATCGATGTTTACAGTCCCCTTGGCTCTATAGAGATTCAGAATGATGCCAAGCCCGACGGCAGCTTCGGCTGCGGCGACGGTAATAATAAATATCACGAAGATTAGTCCCTCTGGGTGACCTGAGCGCATGGAGACTTCCACCAGGATCAGGTTAACGGCGTTTAGCATCAGCTCAATGCACATCAGGACAACAATGGCGTTCTTGCGGATCAAAAAACCAAACATTCCAAGGGCGAAAAGGCAGGCGGCCACGTAGTGGGACCAATGCAAGATCTGTACGGAGGCGGGGATCATTGATCAGCCTTCCTTTCCATGTATTCCGCCCGCGCGAGCACGCAGGCCGAAACAATCAGCGCCAAAAGAAATACTGAGAGAATTTCAAAGCCCCAGAGGTATTTGCTGAACAGCAGCGTCGAAATCGACTTAATGTCCGAGGCTGCCTCCACGTTTGTACTTTTGAAGTACGTGGCTCGGTTCAAAGCGCGCAAGATAAGGAGAGAGAAGAACCAAACCGATAGGCCAGCCATCACTAGAGGACCCGTTTTTGCAGAGTCTAGTGTTTCTTCCTTCTTGAGATCCAAAAGCATCACGACAAATACAAAAAGCACTACAATGGCCCCAGTGTAGATGAGGATCTGCAGCATAGAAACAAACGAAGTTCCCCAGAGAAGGTACAGGATGGCGAGGCCAAAAAACGCGAGGACAAGGCTAAAGGCGCTGAAAATGGCGTGGCGGCTGACAACAACTCCAAGTGCCGCGAGCACAGTGAAAATACTGAAGATCATGAAGAATACTTCTCTCATCGTCCCTCGAAGAAATACAGAAGTATTGCCGTAACAAT
This sequence comes from Bdellovibrionales bacterium, assembly GCA_020435295.1. Lineage (GTDB taxonomy): Bacteria > Bdellovibrionota > FAC87 > UBA2466 > JACKAF01 > JACKAF01. Next base: position 10,891 of record JAGQZV010000012.1, read on the forward strand.
GATGTTCGCAAGACCGAGGGGGATCAGATTCCCCCACGCGAGATGCATCAATTGATCAAAACGAAAACGCGGCACGGTCCAGCGCACCCAAACGAAGATGCAGAGCAGTACGCTAATTTTAGCAAGGAACATAGCGACCTGAACCAGGGCAACCACGTTTTGCGATCCAAGTTTCAGCAGCAGCCAGGAATCGCTCAGCCAAGGCACGTGCCAGCCTCCAAAAAAGAGGGTTACTAGTAGTGCCGAGGCGGTGGCCAGATTGATGTATTCGGCCATAAAAAACGCGGCAAATTTCATGCTGCCGTATTCGGTATGGTATCCCCCGACGAGTTCTGCCTCGGACTCCGGCAAATCGAACGGCAGCCGGTTCGTCTCCGCGAAGAGGGCGACAAAAAGAACTAAGAACCCGATTGGTTGAAACCAGATTCCCCAGTTTGGGAGAAAGCCCAGGAGGACGCCTTCTTGTTGCATTACCATTTGTCGCAAGCTGAAAGTGCCGTAGAACATGACTGCGTTTGCGGCGGACAGAGCTATGGGAATTTCGTAACTGATAACTTGCGACGAAGAACGCATGGCCCCCAAAAGCGAGTACTTATTGTTTGAGGCCCAACCGCCAAAAAGAATCCCGTACACTCCAAGGGAGCTGATGGAGAGAAAGAAAAGCAAAGCGACGTCGATGTCAGCCACCTGAAGGAGGATGTCACGACCAAACAGCTCGACACGATCGCCAACTGGAATTGCGGCGATGATGAGCGACGACGGCAACAGTATCAAGAAGGGGCCAAGGTTGTAGAGCAGCCGGTTCACTTCCTTGGGAACCGGGTCTTCTTTGAACAGGAATTTCAAGGCATCGGCGATCGGCTGAAAAACTCCGAAGGGCCCCACGCGGTTGGGTCCGGGGCGGTCCTGAATGAGTGCTGCGCCTTTTCGCTCCACCCAAATCATGACCGGCACAACTTGAATGAATGCTACATAGATTAGCAGGGTCTTGATGGAAACAATGCTGAGTTCAGTCAAATCCATTAGTTGCCCATCATCAATCAACGTTCAAATAGTTGTTCTGGAAGACATAGATCAGTCCCAGAATAATAAACACGCTAAACACCAACATCGCGATGAGTAGGTTGGCACCTAGTTGCAGAGATTCCCGGTAAACTAGAGCCCACGGGAGAAAGAAGGCGCCTTCTACGTCAAAAAGCAAAAAAATTACGGCGACAAGATAAAAGCGAAACTTAAAAGGAAGCCGGGCGTTCGTTTCAAAGAGAGGGTTTTGTACGCCGCACTCGTACGTGGAAAGTTTGTTCTTTTGGAAGATACGTGGTCCAAGAAGGTTGGTGAGCACGTAAATCCCAGCACAAAGCATAACAGCAAACAGAAAAAGAATTCCTATGGGCAGAAATGCTTCCAAAAAGGGACTCCTTGACTATGCGGGGCTACAAAATGGTGGCAATCGACCGTTCCACAAAATGGATGACCGGCGCAAACCAAAGTCCGAGCACCACCGTGGGGATGGCAAGTCCCACCAAAGCAACTCCGTGATAGATGGAAAGTTCCGAGGCAGTTCCCGGCTCTCGGCCTTCCAACCAAAGCTCTCTCAAAATCTTTGCGTAGTAGTAGAGTGACACTACGCTATTCAGCACACCCAAAACTGCCAGCCAAAGTAGTCCGGGAGTTTTTACGATGGCACCAAAGATCAGCATCTTTCCGATGAATCCTGAGAACATGGGAATTCCAGCCAGCGAGGCGAGGAAAATCACCATGGTGACGCCTAAGATGGGCATCGACCAGCCTAGACCGCGAAAAGCATCCAAACGATCGCTGCCTTTCAAATCGGCGACGATACTGACGACCCAAAACGCCCCAAAGTTCATCGCGCAATAGGCGATGATGTAAAAGAGGATAGCCCCTAAGCCGAACGTGTCTAATGTCAGAATTCCCATCAGCATGTAGCCGACGTGGGCGATACTGGAATAGGCAAGCATGCGTTTCACGCTGTTCTGACCGATGGCACTGAGGTTGCCGACAGTCATCGTAATTGCCGAAAGCACGGCAACAACCGATACGAGCTGCTCGCCGCCAATGGCTTTCCAACTTCCAGAGGCCGCATCATAGGACAAAATATCTAGGAAGAAGCGAAGAATTGCAGCAAGGCCTGCCGCTTTCGGAGCAACGGAGAAGAAGCTGGCCACGGGTGTAGGAGCGCCTTCGTACACGTCGGGGGTCCAAAAATGCATGGGGAAAGCGGAAATCTTGTAGGCAAGGCCTGAGTAAACCAAAATAAGGCTCAGTGGGAGCAAGTAAGGCATGTTGCCCAGGTTCGCCTGTACATATTGGGCGATTTCTCCGTATTGCAAGCTACCGGTCAAACCGTACAACAAGCTGAAACCGTAAAGCATAAGCGCGGAAGCAAAGGCGCCGAAGATAAAGTATTTGAACGAAGCTTCACTGGCGCGCAGGTCTTCGGACTTAAATCCTGCCATTACAAAAGACAAGATGCTGACTGTTTCGATGCCAATGTAGAGCATCAGAAGGTGCGTGGAGATGGCCATTAGGGACATGCCGAATGTTACGCACACGATAAGGAGAGCAAATTCCATGCGGTTCTGCTTTTCCAGCTCCTTGGAACCGAATGCCAGGTACATTCCGGCCGCACAAGAGAAGAGGAAAACGTAGCGGAAAAATGCCGAAAAATTATCATTTGCCACGAGGCCAGAGAAGAAGACGGTGGGCGCTGTTTTGGATACCCAGCAGGTGGCAACGGTGCCAAGAAGGCAGGCTGCAAACACTACGGCAAGGGGAACAAAATTCTTCCTCGTCTGCTCCCAAATGGAGTCCACCGTAAATAACACGACGAGGAAGAATACTAGCACCAGCTCAGGGCTTAGTAGCTTAAGGTTCTGTACAATTTCTCCGTTCATGAACTCTCCGCTTACGTCAGCGACGTCAAAAGCTTAGCTACTGTGGTGCCCATCAGCTTGAGAACGGGCATTGGGTAGACACCCAGCACCACCACCAAGATCGTCAAAGGGATTAGCGTAAAGCGCTCCCGCCAGTTCATATCTGTAAGGCCGCTCCATTCTTCGTTGAGCGGTCCCAAGAACACCCGCATGAACATCCAAAGTAGGTACGCCGCACCAAGCACGATACCGAGCGAGCCGATAATTACGTACATCTGGAACCGCGGTACAGAGAAGGCACCCAGAAAGACCAATGCTTCACTGATAAACCCACTCAAACCAGGAAGTCCCAAAGACGCAAAAACGGCGATTGCCATGACACCCGTGTAAACCGGAACTACAGATGCGATACCGCCGAAACCACGGCTGCCGTCAGGTTTTACGATCCAACGGTGATGTGCGCGATCATAGATGACACCTACAAGCAAGAACAGCATGGCCGTGGATGTTCCATGATTGAACATCTGTAACACAGCGCCGTTTACGCCCGCGGTGGTAAGACTTGCCATTCCCAGAACAACATAGCCCATGTGGGACACGGAAGAGTACGCCACAAGTTTCTTGAGGTCTTTTTGCGCCATTGCGCAGAAAGCCCCATACAAAATGCTAATGACACCGAGAATCGCCATGGCATCCGCCGCCCACAAAGTCGCGGAAGGCAAAATCGGATAGCTGATACGCAATATGCCATACGTCCCCATCTTCAGCAGTACACCTGCCAGAATGACGGACACCGCAGTCGGGGCTTCTACGTGCGCCCATGGCAGCCATGTGTGAAAGGGCCAAATGGGCACCTTGATGGCAAATCCAATAAACAAAGCGACGAAGAAGACTTTGTCCATCGGCAACTGCCAACCGAATAGGTTCATCGTCAACGTCGAAAACGGGTGCAGGTTCGCAAGGTGCAAAAGATTGAAGGTGTGGGGTTCGGTGGTGAAGTACATGCCCAGCATCACAAGAAGCATGAGAACGGAACCGGCCAAGGTATAGAGAAAGAACTTCGTTGCGGCGTAGACCTTGTTGGCACCCCCCCAGATCCCAATGAGAAAGTACATCGGCAGCAGCATGACTTCCCAGAATACGAAGAACAGAAAGAAATCTAGCGCGCAGAAAACGCCCAGCATGGCGCTTTCAAGCAGCAGAAACATGGAGAAGTAGCCCTTTACGCCGTTCTCAATGTTCCACGAGGCGAAAATGCAAATGAAAGAGAGAAGAACCGTGAGCAGTACCATCGGGACGCTTAGGCCGTCGATGCCAACGTAGTACTCGATGTTGAAAGGAGCTATCCAACTCACTTGTTCTACGAACTGCATAGCCGCCGTCGATCGGTCAAACTGGCTAAATACCATCACCCCCAAGGCAAGCGGGACCGCCGTGGTTATGACGGCCGCCCAGCGAACCATGTCCGGGCGGTTTCTGGGCATTGCCAGGATCGCCGCCATACCGATCAAAGGGCTGAAGATCATCCAACTAAGCATACGCGTTCCTCACTCATTGACTTCGCAGCTTTGCTACGCCGCCTTATCTCAAGCTCATTTAGGGCCCGCCAACAGGCACATAAAGGCAACACTAAAACCAATCAAAGACAGGATGACATACTGTTGTACACGTCCCGTTTGGAATCGACGAAGAATCCAACCACCGGCAGCAGTGACATACCCCGTTCCATCCACAAAAATTCTGTCGACGACCAAATCGTCAAACTTTCCGATGAAGGCCTTGATAGCCATCGAAATATCTTTCCAGCCGTCAACCAAAATACGGTCCACAACACGATCGTCAAAGCGCGCGAGTAGGTTGTTCCACACCAGCAGTCCACGTTGGATGATGACGTTAATATAGAGCTCGTCAAAATAGTATTTGTGCACGAGTACTTTGTGGAGCGGCGCCAAGCGGGCCTTCCAAGCATCGGCCGAGATGGCGTGTTTAAGGTAAGTGAGCGTCGCTAGCAAAATGCCCGCTGTCGCGAGAATTAGCGAAAGTACCAACGCCAAACTGTGCGCCGTGTGGGCGATGTGCTCGTCTCCATGATGGAGAGCGATACCTGCCTGGGTTTGTGCGGCCGCCACGGCATTATCAAACCAGTGGACCTCAAAAGGGTCCAGCCCGTGAATTCCGGTGGGGCCAGCAAACCAAATTGAGAGCGAAAGCCCCGAAAGCAGCAACGTCGGTAGGACCATGTTCCAAGGCATTTCATGTGCGTGCGTGTGTTTGTGCTCGTCTTTAGCCGATCCACAAAAGGTCATGTAGATCAGCCGGAACATATAAAAAGCTGTAAGTAATGCGGCGGCGAAACCTAAAATTGGGATCAGCATGTGCACCTGGTGTTCCATCCCGTACCCCAATGCTCCCCCGAGGATGCGATCCTTGCTTACAAATCCGGAGAAGAAAGGCACTCCGGAAATAGCGAGTGTAGCGATAAGCATGGACAGGAAAGTAAGCGGCATTTTTGTTCGCAGCGCACCCATTTCGCGCATGTCCTGTGTATGGACGGCATGGATGACACTGCCGGAACAAAGAAACAGGCAGGCCTTAAATAGCGCGTGGGTAATCAGGTGCATAAACGCGGCCGCAAAAGCACCAACCCCGATACCCATAACCATGTAGCCGAGCTGGCTGATGGTGGAATAGGCCAACACTTTCTTAATGTCCGTCTGTACCACGGCCACCATAGCTGCGAGAAACGCCGTGATTGCACCCACGTACGCGACGATGGGAAGCACATGGCCAGCTTCCAAAATCGGAAACATGCGAATGAGAAGAAAGACACCGCCTGAAACCATCGTAGCGGCGTGGATAAGGGCACTGACAGGCGTGGGGCCTTCCATTGCGTCGGGTAACCAAATCTGCAATGGAAACTGCGCAGATTTCCCGATGGTTCCCATCATGATCATGAATCCAATGAAGCTAAGGGCGCTGATGCCTAAGATAGTCTTGCCCTCGGCAAATCCACCTTGGAGTCCTTGGTAGATTTCTGAAAAATTGCTTGTCCCGAAAACAATGTATAAGCCCATTAGGCCGAGAAAGAAACAGGTGTCGCCCACACGTGTCGTCATGAAGGCCTTGATGCTGGCATTGATCGCGGAGGGTTTTTTGTAATAAAAACCGATAAGAGCGTAAGAGCACACACCCATCACTTCCCAACACATGAAGAACGTGAACAGGTTGTCGGAGACCACCAAGCCTAACATTGCAGCGGAAAATAGCGAGATGTAGGCGAAGAACATGTTGTAACGATCTTCCCCTTTCATGTATCCCGTCGAGAAAAGGTGAATCAGGAAGCAGCAAAATGTCACCATTCCGAGCATGATAGCGGTCGGGTTATTAAGTAGAATACCAATGTCTAAATTGAACGTTGGTGCACTGATGCCCGGATGCGAGGTCAAGAAAGAATCAGGGATAGGCAGGGGCAACGATAGCCACGTAAAAGACGCCGCTTCCGAGATATTTCCCGTGCTGACAACCTGAAGAAAAATAGGCAGCGCCAGGAGGAAAGACCCGAGCAGGGCGATGACCGAAATAAAGTCACCTTGGCGTGGCAGTTTCTTGCCCAAAGAGGCCTGCAGTACGAACGCGATCAGTGGTAGCGAAAATATCCAGATGCAATTCTGAACCATTAGTTCCTCATCAAATTGGCTTCACCTGCGTCAATTGTCTCGCGCAACCTATACAGTCGAAGAATGATGGCAAGTGCCACGGCGGCTTCAGCGGCTGCAATAATAATGATGAAGAGCGCGAAGATCTGGCCATCAATGGCGGCCGTTCGAAATTTACTGAAAGCGATAAAGTTGATGCTGGCGGCGTTAAGTAACAACTCAATGCCAAGCAGCACGCCGATTGAATTGCGACGGTAGACGACCGCAATGATACCAAGGGTGGCCAGGATGGTTCCAACGAATAGATAGCCGTGTAAACCCGTTGCCCAGTCCAGAAAACTCATTTAGGCCTCGCAAGCCAAACAGCGCCCACCAAAGCGCCGAGGAGCAATACTGTAATCCCCTCGAACGGCAACAAGTAATTGCCAAGCAGCGCCTCTCCAACGGCGTTGGTTTTTGGAGAATATGCAAAAGTTTGAAAATCCGGCGGTACGGTCCTCAGGACTCGACTCGCTAGGTGTTGGGCTCCTTGATAGAGGAACGGGAGCAGGCCAAAGAGAGCGAGCAACAAAGGCACAATCAGTTTGCCGCGAGAATCACGCAGTTTTACCTGATACATCCAGCTGGTGAGCATGATGGCAAAGAGGACCAGAATTGTGACGCCACCGATATAGACGACTACCTGCACGCCCGCCAAAAAGTCAGCACCGGCGTACAAAAACATGATTGCGACGCCAAGAAAGGCGAAAAGCAGCGAAATAGATGCGTAAAGAATGTTGGGGCTGAACGTGACAAGTAGCGCGGAGGCTAGGGTCAGCAACTGGAAGAGGACCAATATGATTTTTGCGGTTTCTGACATCTTAATGCCCTGCCACTCCAAAGATGAGCTGCGCCAACGATCGCCCGTTAAATACCCACATCCAAACGGCAGTGCCAAAGAGGTTGACTAAGGCTAGTGGAACCAGCCCCTTCCAACACATGCCCATCAACTGGTCGACACGCAAGCGAGGGAGCGTCCAGCGCAACCACATGACGACAAAAACCAAGCTAAGTGTTTTGATTGAGAACATTCCCAATTGGATGATCGCCATCAGCCCGGTTGGGAGCTTAATGAACAAAGACTCCAGATTAAGGAACGGGATGTGCCACCCGCCCAAATACAAGGCGGTGATCATCGCACTCATCACAAAAATTTCCGCAAATTCTCCCAGCGCGTACAAGCCAAAGCGCATGCCGGAAAACTCGGTGTTGAAACCCGAAACCAACTCCGATTCGGCCTCGGGCAAGTCAAAGGGGATGCGGTTGGTTTCGGCGAGGCCCCCGATGAAAAGCAAAATACTTGCAACGAAGCAAAAGGGATTGTGAAAGACGTTCCAAAAGTGATAGGCGGCAGCGTTTTCTGCACCGGGTGCCCACCCCTGTTGCTCGACGATACTTCCGATCTGTAGCGTGCCGGAGATCATCACAACAGGCAGAATAGAAAGTGCGACCGGGATTTCGTAGCTTACGATCTGCGCGGCACCCCGGAGACCTCCGAGTAGCGACCATTTGTTATTTGACGACCACGAGCCGAGCAAGATGCCAGGGGCTACCAAGGTGGAAATGGAGAGAACGTAAAATATGCCGATGTTGACGTCCGCACCCATTAGGTACCGGCTAAGTGGAAGCACCGCAAAAGCGGCACACGCCCCGACGACTACCATTAGCGGAGCCAAGTTGTATAGAAAGCGATCCGCCCCGGCCGGAATAAAGTCTTCTTTGCTGATCATCTTGACGGCGTCAGCGATGAACTGGAGCAGCCCGTAAGGGCCCACTCGGTTCGGGCCAATTCTGTCTTGAAAATCGGCCGCGAGCTTGCGCTCAACGTAGGTGGCAAACCCGCCGAACGGCAATGCGATAAGATATATAATAAGGAAGGCTGACAGCGCCGCCCATACCCAAAGGGGCCCACCACCGGTCCAGCCTTGTAACGAATGTGCAAACGATGCCGTATCCATGTTACTTATTTCCTTGGCTTAATTCCCTGAGCAGCGCCCTTGATCCACTCCAGGTCGCCTCGTACCCAGCAATAGACCAGCCCAGAAAGCAGTAGACCAATAAACAGGAAGATCTTGATGAATGCAATCCCTGCGGCTCCTTGAGCGATGGCCGACTTATATAGTGTCATCGCCGGGAACACAGTGGCCACCTCGACGTCAAAAATGATGAAGATAATGGCAACGACATAGAAGCGGATGTTAAACTTTATCCAGGCTTCGCCCACCGGTTGCTCACCGCACTCGTAGGGTTGGGACTTGAGGTGGGATCCCTTAACTTTTGGGCGGATAAGCCAGCCGATTCCCATCATAAGCGGGACCGTAAGAGCGGAAATTACGATGAACCATAACGCCGTTATATAACCCGTTTCCAACGATGCGCCCTTCTCCTTGAAGCGCTTGGGGGCCGCAAATACACGACTCCTAAGTACCTGAAATCATAAAATCTCGTGAAAACTAACGTGGGGGGTCTTGTCTTGTCAACGCTCTATTCAGAGAGGATTTGCAGCACTGGCGCGCTTTTTTACCGATCGCACTCGTCAATTCTGAGGTGAGCCATCGTAGAGGTTCTAACAGTTCCGTCGAACGCAACTATCTCAAAAACATAATCACCTAGTAGGAACTCCGCCGGGAAAAAATTGAGTGCACCCGGTTCCGTGATGGTGATGTCTGCGAATGGTGGGTGCGGCAGTTCGTAGCGTAGTAAGTCACCGTCCGCATCGCTAGTTCTAAGATTTAAGTTAAAGCGGTATTCCTTCCAGATGCACGAAATGGGGAGGTAAAGCGGATTGGCCTGCCAAACGGGCGCGCGGTTAAGGGGGTTTTTTTTGCCTTCCGGATCTCGCCCGCACGCACTTAAAATCAGGGCCAGGCCAACGACCAAGCAAAAATTTCTAAGCATTTAATTTCCTTTGATTTTTTTGGGGCGCATTTTTAATTTACCGTATCCGCCCGTCTAATGCCCTATGCAGTGCTCCAAAAACTACCGTTTGCGCGAAAAGGGGTGTAGGCAGGGAGTATGGAAATGCAGAAAAAGATAGCGGTCATTGGTTCGGGAAGTTGGGGGACAGCGGTCGCAAACGTTTTTGCCGACGCCGGCTCCAACGTGACGGTTTGGGGGAGAGACTCAAATGTAATAGAAGGCATTAACGCAACGCGCCATAATCCGCGCTATCTGAGCGCTTTCGAGCTTTCCGGCCAGCTCCGCGCGAGCGGTGACTTGGCCGCGACGATTGAGTGGGCGGATGTGGTAGTTTGCGCAATTCCTACGCAGAAGATTCGCGCCGTCTTTGCCCCACTTCAAAACCTGTTGGCTGGAAAGTGGATCGTCAATACGTCCAAAGGTATTGAAGAGAGCACCTACAAGCGCATTAGCGAGATTTTTTCGGAGCTCTCTCCAACGTCGCCGTTTGCGGTTCTCTCCGGGCCGACTTTTGCGGAAGAAGTGGTCAAGCGCCTTCCGTCAGCCATTACCGTCGCGTGCACCGATCTTGCGGTAGCGACCGAAGTGCAGAGGCTTTTTTCGACGCCCTACATGCGCGGCTATGCGTCCGACGATGTTTGTGGGGTGGAGTGGGGGGGAGCGCTAAAGAATGTCGTGGCTGTAGCGACTGGCATTGCGAGCGGTGTGGGGCTGGGGCTCAACACACAGGCGGCACTCATCAACCGAGGTATTGCGGAGATTGTGCGTATGGCGACGTTCAAGGGGGCTCGCCCGATCACGTTCTTGGGTTTGTCTGGAATGGGGGATTTGGTGCTCACCTGTACCGGCGATCTAAGCCGAAACCGACGGCTGGGGATTGCGATCGGGCAGGGGAAATCTTTGGAGGAGGCGTTTGCCCATTTAGGTGGGGTCGCTGAAGGGGCCTTTACCGCGCGAGCCGCTTACGAGATGGCCGTGAAAGACAAAATCGAAATGCCGTTGACCGAGCAGGTCTACAAGATCTTGTACACTGGACAGACGCCCAAACGTGCATTGACCGAGCTGATGGGGCGAAACCTGAAAGTCGAATGGGACTTCGTGTGATAGACTCCGGCCGATGTCCGAAACCACTCCCCAACCCATTGAAGGCTGGCTTTCGGAGGGCGAAAGCCTTCCTGAATTCGGTAGCCGGTTTACGAGCGTCGGAGCTCTGGGGCGGGCGCTTGCCATTGCTTCTGTCTACCGCCGATCTTTTCAGACCCTAGTCGCGGTCTTTAATTCGAAAGCAGAGGCCCGCGCCGCTGTCGATCACCTAAAATTTCTCTTGGGAGCCGAAGCGGCGAGCCGCGTGCACTACATTCCGCCGGTAGATTTCGACTATTACAAAGGCCTTTTTCCTAACGCTGAAGTTATCGCGGAGCGAAATGTTGCACTCTACCAGGCGATTTGGGATCCGGAGCGTAGAATTTTTGTAACGACGACCGCCTCCCTACTGCAAAAGGCTATGCTGAGAAGCGCGTTCGAAGATGCGCTGTTTTCTGTACGCCCCGGCCTGGAAATGGATCGGGAGAACCTAACGCTAAAACTCCGGGAGTGCGGCTACCAGAAGCAGCCCATTGCTTACGATCCGGGCGTGTATTCGGTGAGAGGTGGTGTGGTCGACATCTATTCCCCGGCCCACGGCTTGCCTTTGCGCTTGGAGTTCTTTGGCGACGAGATTGAGGCGTTGCGCCACTACGATCCTAGGAGCCAGCGTTCTCTCGACCCGGTGGATGAAGGTTGGGTGTTACCCGTTAGACAGAGCTTGCTTCCCTACGGCGAAAAATTTCAACAGGCATCCCTAAGACTTAAGCAACGGCTGGATACGCTTGGCATCAACAAGGTGGACCGCGATCAATTGATTGCGGATCTTGAATTGGGGCGCCTGCCGGATCAGGATGCTTTTTTGTTTCCGCTGCTGAGTGGCGGATCCAGCGCATTGGAAGAGTATTTTCCCCCGGATGCCATTTGGTTTTGGGATGGCGGTGAGAAGACATTAGAACTGGGCTGTGATCAGGAACTTCTCCGATTCAAAAAAAATCTAGAGCTCTTTGAAAGGGATCCCACACCCATAGCAGAAGGGGGCGATCTTTTTGTCGATGCCCCCGGCCTTACTGCACACCTTAAGAAAGAGCGAGCGTATTTTTTTGAGGACTTCGACAAGGGGGGCAGCGCGAAAGTTCATGTGCTTCACACCGAGCCTCTCTCGTTAGAGACGGAGCGCAGCTCGGCGCACCGCAAAGGTAGTCTCCAGCCCGCACTCGAAGGTTTTGCAATGCGGTTCAAAAACTGGATGAGTGAGGGGTACCGCATCCATTTGGTTTGTCACACCCATACGCACGAAGATCGGTTCCGCCTGCTTTTTGAACCCTATTCGATGCGTGTGGAGATGCACGATGAGCAGACCTCTGCGCTTCCCGGCATCTACCGGGCGGATTTTTCGAAGATCCATCTTTGGCAGGGAAACCTCAATGAGAGTGCTGTTTTTCCGCAGCTTAAGCTCGTACTCCTTAGCGAAGAAGAGATTTTCGGAAAGAAAAAACGCGTACGTGCTGGCTGGAGTTCACGATCGAAAGTCGGAGAAAAACTAGCGTCGTTCCGCGAGCTAAAAGAAGGAGACTTTGTCGTCCATAAGCAATACGGCATTGGGCGGTATTTGGGACTGCGTTCGATGCAGTTTCTGGGTGTACCCAACGACTACGTTTTGATTGAGTACAAAGATGGGGACAAACTTTATGTTCCTTCCTACCGCCTCAATGTGATCCAAAAATACGTTGGCGGGGAAGGGGCAACGGTCGCATTAGATAAAATGGGGGGCGAACGCTGGGAAAAAGCAAAAGCCAAGGCCCAGAAGGCAGTTCAAGAACTCGCTGGCGAGCTTATCAAGATCCAGGCCCAAAGGAAGTTAGTGCGAGCACACGCGCTGCCTGCACCTGGGCAAGAGTACCACCAATTTGAGATGGAGTTTCAGTTCGACGAGACACCCGATCAATTGACAGCGATTGAGGATACGCTTGACGACCTTCGCAAAGAGCACCCCATGGACCGTTTGGTGGTCGGTGATGTGGGCTATGGAAAGACGGAAGTAGCGATGCGCGCAGCTTTTCGAATGGCTTCTGAAGGGCGTCAGAGCTGTGTTGTCGTACCGACAACGGTGCTGGCGTTTCAGCACTATGAGAGTTTTAAGGAACGCTTCAGAAATACACCGGTACGTATCGAGATGGTGTCGCGAATGCGCAAACCCGCCGAAAACAAGGCTGCGCTGGAAGCACTGGCGAACGGGAAAGTCGACATCGTGGTGGGTACCCACCGTTTGTTTTCCGCTGACGTTGGATTTAAGAACTTGGGCCTTGTTGTTGTCGATGAAGAGCACCGGTTCGGGGTTGGCCATAAAGAGCGGCTGAAAAAAATGGTAGCAGGAGTCCATTTTCTTTCTATGACCGCGACCCCCATTCCACGTACGCTCAACATGGCAATGACTGGTATCAAAGAAATCTCCCTGATAACAACTCCGCCTCCCGATAGAATGTCCGTTAGAACATTCGTCTGTCGGCGTTCCGACGAAGTCATTGCGGAGGCTATTTCGAACGAGCTTACGCGCGAAGGTCAGGTGTTTTTTGTTCACAATCGTGTTGAAACCATATTTAACGTCTCTGATCAGCTAAAAGAGCTTTTGCCGAAAGCTACATTTGAAGTTGTCCACGGCCAAATGGACGGGGACACGCTTGAGAAAAAAATGCTCTCCTTTTACAAGGGTGAAAGCCAAGTTCTCGTGACTACCTCGATCATTGAGTCAGGATTGGATATCCCGCGCGCCAACACCATTCTAATCGATCGCGCCGATCGTTTTGGGTTGGCTCAGCTTTACCAGTTGAGGGGTCGTGTCGGCCGTGCGGCGAAGCGCGGTTACTGTTACCTACTGGTTCCGTCAGAATCGCAACTCACAGGGGACGCGAAGCAGCGCTTGCAAGTTATTCAACGCTATGCGGATCTGGGGGCCGGCTTTAACGTGGCCAGCTATGACTTGGAGATCCGTGGCGCGGGGGACCTCCTAGGAAAGCAGCAATCGGGGCATATCAACGCGATCGGCGTGGATATGTATTTTGAACTTTTGGAGGAAGCAGTCGGGTATCTAAAGGGTGAGATGCGGGAAGAGCAGATTGAGCCGGAGATAACTCTTAAGATTGCGGCGTATTTTCCGGAGCCGTATCTACCTGACATTAGTGAAAGAATTAACCTGTATCGCCGGCTTGCTAGTGTGGACGAAGAGGATGGTATTGCGGATCTCGAGACCGAAATCAGAGATCGCTTCGGAACACCTCCAGAGGAGGTGAAGAATCTGCTTGGACTGATGCGCATCAAATTGTACTTGAAACGCTTGCACGTTACTCACATGAGCTGCGGACCCAAACGGGCATCGTTGCTTTTTGCTCCGTCTACACCAGTAACGCCAGAGAGAATCATCGAGTTGATCCGGACGGCTCCGAAACGCTACGCGGTAACACCTGACAATAAACTCGTGTTCAATATCGACGAGGCAGACTGGCCATTTTTGCTGCAAGAAATCAAAACGCTATCCGATCGGCTCGGGATCGCAGCACCCTAAGGTACCTAAGGTATGGCGTCACTTTGTGTGGATTCACAAAGTGACGCCATACCTTTAGAATAGAAGAATGCTAGATAAATATCTTCGCCGTTTCCGAGCAGGCCGTCCGGAATCAAACGAGGTTTCTGAGGAACACTTTAGGCGTTTGTTTGCACTGTCTTCTGAACTTTTGTGTTCAGGCAGGAATGTTGCCATCATGGGATGTGGACTCGTTTCGATGGGCCACGTACTAGGAATCATGGGGCACCACACGTCGGCTCTGGAATTTTCTGAAGGAGAGCAGAGCCTACTTCCCACCGCGGGTATCGTGGATGCGGTTTTCCAGGTACATGGTTACCGGATCGATCTTCAGTCTGAGAGCCTGGATGTCGTAGTAGGCCTGTACACGTTTTTGCGGGACCTTTCCCGGCCACTCCTGCTTCGCGAAGTTGCTCGGGTGTTGCGACCCGGGAGCCAACTTATGCTTGTGGAACCGTCTTCAACCAAAAAGAGGCGTCAACAGTCACTACAGTCGCGCCATGGATTGCCAGTGGTAAGCGTCGATGCTCTGACAGAACATGCACTTGGCTATTACAGCAAAGATTTGTTTGACTGGAAAATGCCGTATCACTTTCCCTTCGAGGGTGGCTGGACCGTGTATTTGGGAGATCGTCGATGGGAGCTGGTGACGGAGGCGCTTTAGCTCGGGTTTGTACACAGAGAGAGAACGCCTGCGCCCCTCCCTGCAGGGTCTTGTCTTCGCCCCAACCACGCGATGAAGTTCAGAATTGGAAACGCCAAAGCGTACAAGAACTTATTTTTCTGCGCGGCGCCCGTAATAAGGTAGCTGAGGTTGTTCGAGACGGTTTCCAGGTAACCGTAGGTTTGGGAAACGCTATCTAGCTTAAAGCCTGCAACCTGGAGTTTCCGGGAGATGTCGTCCTGGTTGTATCCAGGACGAACGTGCCCCGGGACATCGACGTTCGTTCCTATCTTTCGAAAGATCCAAATTCGTTTTAGGGTGGGGACGTGGCAAACAAAAGTGCCTCCCGGCCGAAGCGCTGATCGAATTTTTCGGATTGCCTCCACATCGTCTTCAATGTGTTCAAGGTTGTCTACTGAAACCGCCAGATCAAAACAGTGATCATAGCCATGGTTGAGGATGTCCCGCACCTCAAAACGGAGGTTCTTTATTCCCTGCTTTTTGGCTATCTGATTGTTGATGTGGATTTGGGCTTCATCCAAGTCGATCCCAACCACAGAGGCATGCGGATAGCGTCGAGCCAGTTCAAAAGTGAAGACCCCTTTCCCACAGCCAAGATCAATGATTGACTTAAAATCCCCTTTTATTGCTGGCAAGATTCGGCGCAGTCGAATCCGCATGCCGCTTACAGGAACCCCGAAGAGCCACACATAAACTTTTTCGGGAAGACTCAGCTCGGGATGGTCGATGAATTCACGTCCGTGGTAATTGAGTAGCATGATTCGTCTTTCCTTTGTAGATGGCACCACCCGGAGATGGCGGCCGCGATATGGGTTTGTTCCGTTCTTCCTAGCGATGGGTACAGTGGCAGGTGCAGCGTTTCGGCAGTCAAGCGACGAGCGTTCGGAAAATCTTTTTTAACACTGTTAGATGGGACGAGATCGCAGAGTAGATTGGCGAATAAACGCGTGCTCGTAAAATATCCACGCCGAAGCAGGTGGGCGTGGAGAGCGTCTCGATCCCGAACTCGGATCGGGTAATGAGACAAAGCGGTGTGTACGGGGGGGAGTTTTACGTATGGAGCCAGTGCTTGCAGCTGGGTCGTGTAAGATTGACTCATTTCTATGCGGCGACTGCGATTTGCTTCCTGCGCTTCAATGTGATCCATCAGCATTCGAAAGACGCCCTCGGATACTCGTCTGTTCCAATTTGTTGGAAGTGCAATGCCGCCGCCCGTTGTGTTGCCAGTAAGTTGTCTTGCAAGAGGAAGCCACGCGGCCAATCGATACACTCCGCCAAAAAGAATGGGTTGGAAAGCCACCTTCAGCGCGAAGCATTCGAGCAACTCCCTTGAAGGTGCAGGCGGCAAGAGCCGTGCTGCTCGCCAAGTTCGCCATTTTGCGGCCGTCGCCTCATCATTAGAAAACAGTGCCGCTCCGTGAAGACTTGCTAGCGGCTTTCCCCAGCCGAAGCTATGGAGTACCGCGTCCGAGGGCTTTAGGTTGTGAACCGGGCTTTGGAAGTCGCACAGCGCTTTGTCATGCAAAAGAGGGTTCGGTGTGGAGTCCAATGACAATCTTGGATCGATCCCCCACTGATGAACGACTACTCCAGTTCGTTTTCTGGATACCCTCAGTGCGCTGAGAAACAGGTCCGGATCTTGATTGAATCCCTCCGGCTCTGTATCGACAAAGTGGACCTTTGCGTTGGCAGACAGAAGCCCTGCGAGTAGAGCCGAGCAGTTGAAAGCAGAGAGAACGGCAGACGGAGTCGCTTTTTGGCACTCGAAAAAAGCCTGAGCGGCCACGCGGCCGTAGGGAAACCATACAGCTTGGGTGTAGCCAGCCGCTCGGGCAAGGCGGGCTTCCCAATCTTGTAAAGAGGGCTCTCCGCTGCCAAGGATCCTAAATATTTGCTTCCACTTTAGGGGTGGACGGAAACGTGGAATCATAAGTTCTCTTTCGTTGCGACACAGAGCCGAATTTGTCTACGAGGATTTGATACGAGTTCATAGCCCAGAACATCCAGCTGTTCGACCAGCGCATAAGATCTAACTTCCAGGTAAAATACGGGAACTTCTGGTAGTAGAAATTTCCATCAGGTCCGACCATGTGCGAAAGCGTCCATGCCAAAATTTCTTCTGCAAAAGCCAAATGACCCGGTTGAAAGTGTTCGGCCTTGCAGTGGGTCAGTATCCCTTGGGCTGCTCCGTGAATGTCATTTGGAAAGTTCCTGTGAGCTCGCCATTTCGGTGCGCGGTCCATAGTGAAGAAATTTTGCGAGTAGTAGCTTAACCCTTTACGGTACTCGTGCTCGAAGGAATAGTCCCCCGTGGCTAGCATGTAGTCCGCAATGCCATCCAGGATTCCGCCGGTATGGTAGTTGTCCGGCCCAATGCCGGATTGGCTTTTGGGACTCGTGTAATTCCAGGAATAATCGGGATTGCGGGCGGCCACCACCCAGCGGATCATTCGTTTTGCCGCTGAAACGTACTCTGCACGTTGAGTTCTGATGCCCAGCTTCGCTAAGAAACCGGCACTTACGGCGTTGATGTTGATGACACGCCACCGAAGTGGCGCGGGGACGTAGCCTATGCAAAGGTGCTCGCTCGTGGACTCCAGTACAGGAAGGCCTTTGGTGATGAACTCGGCAGCCCCCAGCGCACCCGCGAGAAAACGGCTTTCTTGTGTGAGTTTATAGGCCTCTAGCAACGCTTCCGCGCAAAACACCGTCACGATACAGTTTGGGTAGTGGCGGGGGGCGAAAAAGCCCGGGCTCTGCCATGGGAAGTGGTATCCCCACGCTGTGCCCTCTCCGTCATAGACACCGTGGCGTTTTGACGTATTGGCGAGCAGCCAGTCCGAAAGAATTTTGATGGCGTCAAGTGTATTGGCCGAACGGTAAACCGAATAGGAGAGGCAATAGCCTTTGACAAAATTGGCAACCCCCTTGGGGTTCCGGCCTTTTCGCACACCAAACAAAGGTCGCAAGGGCAGCGGGATACGGTTTACTAACTGGGTTATCAGCAGGCGTCCCAATGAAAAGCTACCAAATACTCTTTCCAAAATGGGTGAATTTAGAGCGTCAAACTTGCTGTAGCCGGAATAATCACGATTGCGGCAATAGCGCTCTAGCCCCTTAAGTGCTTCCGCTGCTGTTTGTTTACTTGGTTTCTTCACGATCAAATAGCATGGCAAAGAGAAAAAATTGAAACCCGGAAATTAGGCAAAGTGCGATCAGGATGGTGCGAGGCGCAGTGATATAAGTGCCCTCGAAAAACACCTTATCTGCAATAAGTCCCAAGCCGGCGAGTAATCCCGTCGGAACCAAAAGAAATGCCAAAAGATAAAAAAGAACTAGAGGGTGAAAATCAAGGTATACATACTTAAACTTGAGTCGCCATAAAAAATTTCGAACAAGCATGGGGGCAACCTGGAAGGCATACTTCCACCCATTGATCTGAGATTGGCGAACACCGGGAAGGTAAATGGCGCTACGAGGAATGTCTTTTACACGAAAGCAGTATGCATTTAGGCGAATTAAAAAATCCATCGGGTACCCGTAGCGCTTCCACGCTCGGGACCAATTGATTGTATCTATGGCCTCCTTGCTTATCGCAGTGTATCCGTCCACAACGTCCATGATATTAAAGTAACCGGAAGCCATCTTGGTAAGTCCGGTTATTAACCAATTTGCGATTAAGCGAAGCTTGGGCATGCTACCAATGGTTTTTTCCAGTTGCTCGCGCAGGAAGCGATTACCCTTCGTATAATCGGCGTTGCCATCTATAATCGGATCCAAAAACCGGCTCACCTCGCTTAAATTCATTTGGAAGTCGCCACCCACCACTACAGCGATATCGTATTTATCTTTGCTGGATTGTAAATAGCCGGTGATGATGGCCCCTCCAGGCCCCTGGTTTACTTCGTGTCGAATCAATTGAATACGAGGATCCCCTTGCGCACATTTTTCTATCACAGTGTTTTGGTTGTCTGGGCTGCAGTCATCTACAACGTAGATTTTGTCGATTAAGTCAGGGATGCCAGCCAGAGTCTGATCGATCAGTTTTTCTTCTCGATAGGCCGGAATGACGAGTGAGATTTTATTGTTTCTATACATAGTCGTTCCTATAATTGCATGCTGGACTGTTCAGTTACGTTGTGTTCCATCTCAATTGATTTGATGTCTTCGTAGGTGCGGTACTCCCAGTGGCGAATAAGCTCTGTTGGCGTTGTGAACCACGCACCATCGTGCTGTCCCTGGTCCACCATCTTGTAAAGAGATTGCACTTCTTGCGGAAAACTGTCGGCATTCATGACGCGGAAATGCCAGTTTAGAACCAGTACACCCCCTAAGCGGCGTACTTCTTCCTGCAGTCGGGTGCAGGTTTGGCTTGCTTCTTTCTGCTCCGGATTTTCCGTTCGCAGCGCGGAATCCATCAGTTGAAAGGGAAGCTCCCAAACATAGCCTAGTCGAAAGGGGAAGCTGGTGCCGCAACGAAAGCCGCTAGTAAAATTGAACCCCATCGTGGAGTCGTAGGAAATCCCCGACTGGGGAACAATGGACTTCGTGAATTCTGGATCGAAGTTCAAATAGTGATTTCGAATGCCGCGCACTTCCCGTATTCCTAATGCTCGAAGTTCATCGAGTTCGCGCGCCAGAGCGGCTTGGTCGTGCCAAGAGTCAAAGGAGGCATGCAGCCCGATTTCATTTCCCAAATTCTGATACGTGCGGAGTTTTGCTTGCAGCTTCTTTGGCGAGTAGACACCAACGAAGTGCTGCCACTCCATATTTTTCAATGCAAAAAGAAACCTGCGTTTTTCGAATAATACGTATGCCGTAGATGGGATACCCCAGCTGCCTTCTAGCGACATCATTCTGTCGAAATTGAAGAAGGGGTTTTGTTCGTGTCGAGTGGGGTCCAGCGTAGATCGCGTGTCACCGATCCATGATCTCAACGCTCGGATGGGAGCTTTTGTAAGATGCTTGAGACCGTGTACCGATGAAAAAATCCTATCAATGTCATGGGTAACACAAATTGCATAAGGGCGTTGTTTTGGCCAAAAAGGCTTGGGTCGGACGCCGATCCGTTTTGCCATTCGCCACATGCAGCGATCGGCTAGTGCAGTTTGAAAGGATTTATTGCGTGAATTGGGCCCTGGAGGGTAGTAGAGAGTAGAGGCTAAGCGATTTAACTCAATGGATAGCTGTGGCATGTGAGGGCGTAGTAAACGTTCGGCTTGGGTAAAGGGAAGACCCAACCACTGGCCAAAATGCTTAAGTGCATTTGTGCAAAGTTCGTTCATCATCGGTCACGGTTACTACTTTGGAAAAATGTGTTGTGCCACAAGTGAAAGCCCGCCATCACCCACAGGTTAAAGTAGTGCCATCTGAGCTTAGGAGACGGTTTGGAATTAAGCACTCTGTCAATCCAAGGCCATGAAAACCAACCCAGATCTTGGACCTCCCGTCTGGTTAGAGTGTTTCTGGCAAAGTCGCGGAGTTGCTTTTCAAAGAAAAGGTGAGGTGTGAAAGAAAATCCCCACTTTTTTTTATTAAGAATTTCAGCCGGTAACAAGTTTGTAACTGCTTGCTTGAGGAGCATCTTCTTCTGTCGGAAATGGTATTTCGCGGAAGACGGAAGAGAGAACGCGAATTCCACTAGTGTTTTATCGAGTAATGGGGTGCGTACCTCAAGAGAGTGAGCCATGGACACTCGATCTTCTGTCAACAGAAAATCGTTCACCAGTTTTGTTTTGGCCTCTAGGCGAAGCAGTGCGTTCAAGATATCGGGATCTTGTTGATCGAAGTAAGGACGCAAGGCCTCGATGGAATAGTTTCGCCAGTGCGGGAGTGGTGAGGCGTAGATTTCTCGAAGTAGGAATGGGCTATGATCGAAGGAGTTTCTTAGGATTGCATAGTAGCTAAGCGGATCGTTGCAGTTCAAGCCCAACTCCAAGGCTCGGAATGTGTGTTGGTGTCCTAGGGTAGGGAAAAATTTCTGAATGGGGGCCAAACTGCGCGATAGCCCCGTCGGCAGGAAGCGGGAGGCAACTGTCATCGGTAGCAAGATATCGTTGTTAACGTAGCCCACGAAAAGCTCATCGCCACCCAAGCCGGAGAGCGCGACTTTCACCTCTTTGGCGACGGTTTCCGCGAGCACGTACCCTTGCAAACAATTGATTTTAGGTTCTTCGACGTGCCAGATAACTTCAGCAAAGCGATCTAAGGGTGTTGTACCGACGTGAAGATCCCTGTGTCGAGTAGATAACGTTCGGGCTACCAGGGCAGCATCCTCGTTTTCATCAGTACTTTCCCCAAATCCCATGCAGTACGTGCGTATCCCTGGATTGAAGCGGGACGCCAGAGATGTGACGAGGGACGAATCAATCCCTCCAGATAAGTAGCTAGCGACTTCGACGTCAGATACGAGGTGGCGTCGAACAGCTTTTTCGAGAAGAACTTCTAGTTTTTCTATTGTTTCTCTTTCGTTCGTGGCCGTGTCCTTCGCGGGCTGCAACTCAAAGTAAGGTTCAATTCTTAGTGAGTGAGCATCTAGGGTCGCAATGCTACCAGGCGCAAGCCTATAAACACCGGAAAACAACGTCTCCTCGTTTGGGATGTAGCGGAAGTTCATGAAAAGATGGGCCGCATCTCGATTGGGTTGTGTGCTCCAACCAGGGATTCGAAAGAATGATTTGATTTCACTAGCAAAGGCGTAGCCATTGCCCACTCGAGTGTAGTGAACCGGTTTGATGCCCATTGGGTCGCGGGCGAGGATGCACAGCTTTTTTGGAATATCGATGATGGCCACCGCGAACATGCCATTAAGTTTGGCAAAGACATCGTAGCCCCACATCTCCCAGCCCTTTAGCACTACTTCAGTGTCCGATCCCGTCTGGAATCTGCTGCCCAAGCTTTGCAGCACTTGCCGAAGTTCTGGAGCATTGTAGATTTCGTTGTTCCCAATGATGACACGCGATCCATCACTGCTCCAAAGTGGTTGGGTACCATTCTCCAAATCAATGATGGCAAGGCGCGTGTGACCGAGGGCCCAGTTGTCTCCTTGTGCAAACCCCTTGCTCTCTGGGCCTCGGTGGTTCACCGCGCCCGCCATTCTTTGAATAGTTGGGGCGTAGCTATCAGGAGAAGCAAACGCGTTCCATAGGCCTACAATGCCACACATTTCAGGGATCCCTTGTCCGGATTGGAAAGAAGGTTGGTCCCTATATTATATTCCATGATGCGGCGCGCTTTGTAGAGTTCTCGGTGGGCAGAACGGCGTGCTTTATAATGGGACCATGCCATTAATACTTCTTTTGGTTGCGTTGATTACAGGCCTTGCTTGGCGCTATGTGTTTTATCGACGCGATGAGCTGGTTTTAAGCCTGGCGGAGTTGGGGCTTATCCTTCTCGCGACGCAGCTCGTCGTCCTGCTTTCTGTTGTGCCACTAGTTTGGCTGGATCACTGGAGTGTGTCGTCACACACAGCGTCTATTCTTGTGTGTGGACTGCCAGCATTCTACTACCTTGCAAAACGGTTCTGGTACCGCCCGATTTCTTTTCGCTGGGATCTAAAAGTGTCCGAGTTGGCGATTCTTGCCGCCGTCTTTGGGATCGGGGTTGGCTTGCAGTGGCACAGCGTCAATTATCTTTTTCCGACCCATGACTCGGGAGTGTATCTCAATGCGGCACACCATCTACGAACTCAGCACAAATTCCTGTTTCACGACCCAACCCTAGAACTAAAGTCGATCCCGGAGATAAAAGGATACTTGCAAGGGACTAAGGGCTTTGAATTTTTTGGCCTGTATCCGCACCCAAAGGGAGAGGGAGTACGCAGCTTTCATGGACTTTTTGGTGCGCCGGTTTGGTACGCTGTCGGTCTTTCGCTCCTTGGGCCTGAGCATGGTGTAAAGGTAAATTTGTTTCACCTGCTTTGCTCGCTGGTTCTCCTCTTTGCGGCTCTGCAAGCGTTAAAAATTTCCGATCTCTGGAGCTTCAGTTTTCTTCTTCTTTACGTGACCTGTCCTTTAGTCGCCCCGCTTTATCGAGAGCCTTTGTCGGAACCGCTCGCCCAGGTTTTCTTTTTGGGAATGCTCTACGTTAGCGTTCGCAAAACGGTAGGATTTTGGGAGTGGCGTTGGTGGTTCTTGGGGTGTCTACTCGCTGCGATGGCGGCGCGGGCAACGGGATTGATGTACGTCCCATTTTTTGCGATAGCGGCTGGCTTGATGTATGCGGAAAATGAAAAGTCCCGAGGGGATTGGGCGTTTTGGGGTTGTTTGTTCTTGGGATTATCCGTTATGGGGGCAACCGTGTGCCAAGTGGCCCCCCACTATGTCAGCGGCTTGGTGGCCTCGGTAGTAGATCGAGTGGCGGTACGAGTGAGTGGGGCAAACTGGGAGTTACCGTACTCATGGCTCATTCCTGTCATGCTCCCAGCCTTGAGCCTTGCCCTAGTGGTATTGGGGAGCCGCATGCATCTATCATCGAGATATAGAGCTTCCCGGCATTGGATGGTAGGCGCATACTTTTGCGCGCTTCTCTTTGGTTTAGGGTTACGTTACGGGAAAACTTTGCTTTACCTTCCTGAAATGATAGGCGGCTTCCCCTTCGTAGAGTTCAACTTGGACTCAGTACTTTTTTACATCGGACCGTTAGTCTTTCTCTTGGGAATTTATGGCTGGACGAGCTGGCTACAGCGGCGCCCTCTTTCAGAGAGTTTCTTTTTGCAGGCGTATTTACCCTTTTGCCTGTTCTTTTACCTTGTGTATTATTTCGGACCCTTTCCTCTGCAAGTGTATCTACAGCGCTGCTTTTTGACCGAAATTGTTCCTCTATCCATTTTGGGAATGGCGATCGCTTCGGCTCGTCTGTACGTCGGACGAAGAAGGCCTTGGATTCGCACGGCCTATGCGTCCAGTTTAATTTGGGGTGTTTGGGTGCTCCTTCTGATCAATCATGCTGAGGTGGCGCGTGGAACGGCCTCGGTTTACGAAAGTGCCGCCAGCCGTCTTTCGCAGGGAGGGCGCAAAGTTTTGGTGGCGCAGACAGACGACTGGAGGGAGCTAACGTACATTGCTCCATTAGCGACGGCCTATGGGTACCCGCTGCTTTTTGCAGGGAAAGCAGATCCCGATTCGAAAGCTGGAATTGAATTTAGAGAGGCACTTGTAGAAAAAGAGTATCAGCCTGTGTGGGTGGGCCGTCCGCAGCGCTACGCTACTCTGACGGAGCTGGAACGGGTCAATCAATGTGTGCGGTACCCGCAATTTAGTCTTTCAGCGCCACCCTTGGAGTTGGGCGTGCACTGCATGGAACTGGCATTCTATCGCTCTTCAGAAGGGACTCGTCTGACGTTTAGCAAGTGAGAGACGAGAAAAGGACTAAGGAAAAATATCTCGGCAAGAAACAGCGAGAGCCCTCCGGCAAGCGAAACAAATACGGATACGCCCATTGGGACTTTGAGGCTAAGCAGCGCCGCAAATAGTCCCTCTCGTACGCCCAAACCTGCTGGAGTGACAAAGCTAATGTATGCGCCAAGTACCGCTACGGCATAGCTCGCCATGATGAAGGTCAAGACTTCAAGGGTAGCCGTCTGCCCTGCCAGAACCCACAAGGCGAGGTAGGATCCGCATGTAAGCGCCCAGCTGATCGTTGATTCCAGAATGCCGGAAGTAAAATCAAGTGCTGAAATTCTAGGTATTTCCGGAAATCTGCCCCGAGTCAGCCAACACAGTACCGAAGACATTTTTTCTCGTGAGGCGCGAACGTTGAACGCCAAAACGAGTAGACCAAGGAAAATACCGGCCAAGGCGATAGCCTGGCCGTTTTTTGCCAGGTTTATGGAATTTAGATTCAGAAGTAAAAGTAGGAACCCGCCGGAGAGCCCGCAAAGAGTGGCAAAAAACTGGGAAGAAGCGGTGCGCACCTTCATTTCTGGCGTTTCGGAGAATTTGATTAGAGATGCATATTGCCATACTTGCCCCCCCGGCAAATATCGGCTAAGCGAAGCCAGAGAGTACAGACGGTAAGCATCCGCAATGGCGAGGTCCTCTCCATTTCGGTTTAGGAGGCGAAGCCAAATCCTAAAATTTAAGCTGATCGTCAAGAAGCTGAAAAAAAGCGAGGTTAGCCCCCAATGTGGGGCGAGCAGGACGCGCGTCCAGTCAATTGCGTTTGAGTGGCGCCATCCCACATAGAGTAGACCCATAAATGCCAGAAGTGCCACTAACTTTCTCAAGCGACTTTTGGTTGGCTTATGCATTCAAGATCATGTCCGTGACAAAGTTCGAAACCGAAGGGCAGGCGTGTAAGAACTTGTTGGAGCGCGCCGTCCATTCTTGTTTCAAGTGCCGCAGTTCCGTAACTCCGCTAAAAGCCACCCAAAAATCATTCCAACTGAGGTAGCAATTGAGCAAATTGTAGTCTCTATCGAGATGGACCATGTTGCCCAAGCGAGGAATGCGTGGCGAAACCAAGTAAGCTGGGGTTCCCAACAAGGAAGACTCCACTGCCATCGTGGGACTGTCCCCCACAAAAAGTTGGGCCCCTTCCAAAACGGCGTGAATTTGGGTAATGGGAATATTGAGTTGGTGGTCTCTGAATTCTGAACTGAGCGGAGTCTGGCTACTAATGTAGACTTTGCCCTTTCGTGAAAGAGCAGAAATGAGTCGCCTCAGTCCTGGGGTGTCCAGATTCTTCGTGTCGTGATCGTGGAGTGCATCATTCGAGACGAGACGAACGATGCTGTAGGGTTCAGTGAATCCTAGTTGGCGTCGAATAGTCGAAGCTTTTTCTCGATCGAATTCTTGGAGATAGGCAAGTTCATGGAGTCCATCGTAACAGATGTGCTTTTTCCCTAGACCTTTCAAAAAGAATCTTGGGGTGACGATTTGTGAGCTAAACGGAAAAGCAACTATGTTGGTTAAGTTCGCATCTTCGGTATCGGTAAAAGTATAACTTTTTATTCCGGTGAACCAGGCTGGGAAGCTGGTAGAAATGCCGGAAATACTTACCGCGAGATCGATTTTTTCTTTCAGAATGATTTCCGTAATATGAAACCATCTAGCCAGTAGTTCAAATAGTAGACCCAACTTCCCGCGTCTTGGAGTCGATAAGCACCGGTATTCGATTTCCTCCTGGTCTAGCAGCTGGTTGGTGATTTCCTTATTTCGTGTAACGACGACGACCTGGTGTCCTTTTTGCTTCAAAGTCCGGATACACCGGGAAAAGAAATGTACGTGAGCCGGATGCCCGATTTCTATGAGTACTTTCATGCGATCGAGCGAATTCTAGTGGGGACTTGAAACACGTGTGGGCCGGAAACCTTTTGCTTTACGGCGACGCGCTTCCCGCTTTTAAGCGCTTGGTCTCCCGCTTCCAGAACCGCCACGACGTCGCGTGCGTGAGCGGGGCCAGTCAGTGGAGCGCGCTTATT
>JAGQZV010000129.1 GCA_020435295.1 Bdellovibrionales bacterium
ATTTTGCAAGAGTCCGGTGTGGGGCTCCGCACCCCCGTGATACAGGCGGTTGTAGGCGTCAAAACCTTCCACTGTCATACTGTACACTTGCGTGAAGAAATACTGCTTAGTCCATTCAGTGCCGTAGAGCTTATCTAAAGAGAAAAGAAACCCGAGTGCGAGAAGGACACCCAATCCCGCCGCGCTTACCGCCCGGAGCAGGTTGAGTCGCTTTTGCGCGATCGCCCAAGCAAAAACAACGGCCAAGAGCGGAAGGTAAAAAACGCCTTTGAAAAGGAACCCGAAGAATGCGCAAAGAACGAGCGCGGGCTTGCTTGCGTAAGCGAAACGATCCGCTCGCGTAAAAAACAAGAAGCTTGCGAGTAGAGTGAGACTCTCAGGACCTTCCAATTGCCCCACGCCCGCGTACTTCAACCATTGCATCCAACTATGGAGGAGGGTGACCGCCAGACCCGCGCGCCCAAAGACGATGCCCCGATCTCCTTCTCGAGTATTTTCTTGGACGATTTGAACCAGGAGTAAATAAGTGAGCAGTACGCAAAGACGGCTGAATAGATGGACGCCGAAGTGCGCCTCTGGAAACAACCCTACAAACGGGGTCATGAACCAGATAACGCCCGGGGGGTGCGCATAGAACACAGGAAATAGATCGGTACTCAACCGAAGCGGCCACAGTTCTCCACTCTCAAGAACATGTTTTGTGAGGGTACCGTAGAAAGCGGGATCGATTTTAAGTCCAAGACGGTTAGGGTATGCAAATAGTGTTGCCACCACCAGCATCCAAAACCACCAGTACGCGCGCACGTGTCGAAGGCTGTAGCTGTGCATGCGAGAACCATAGAGCAACCACCGCCAGAAGGGTAGCCGAATTGGTTCGCGCTAGAAATTATAAGTGAGAGTGACTTGTGGGATGAAAATCCCGCCGCTTCGATCGACAGCAGGGTACTGGGCTTGGATACCGTCGTCGCTCCAGAACACGAAATGGTAACGCGCATCCAGTCCGAGGTAGATGTTGCCGCGGTAAATGGGGAATTCGATGCCGCCCCCGCCATAGAGACCGAATTGGCTTGTGTCGGAGCTACTCGCGGACGCGCCGGATAGGACAGTTAGCTGCCGGATGTAGGCGCCGCCCCCAAAAGCGAGGTATGGGTTTGCGACGGCTACGGCTCGCGGCGCGGCTTGGGTATCGAAGTAGTAGCGGAAGCCCCCTGTAATGGTGATAACGTCATATTGTATCTGAATAGTTTGTGTCTGATTGGGAACAACCGTGTCCAAGTGACTGCCGTAGCTTCCGGCGATTTCAAAACACAGTCGCTTATCGAAAAAGTATAGAAGTTTGCCGCCAAAGTTTGCCGCTGGAGCCACGGAGGTTCCTAGGCCCCCAGTAAAGATGCCTAGTCCCACGTTGGCGCCCACCATTAGGAAGCGGCCGAGGTGAAAAAACTCCTTGTCCTCTCGCTCATCCTCTCCGAATTCGTACGCGGCGGGATCTCCAAACGGATCGGTGACACCCAAGTATTCATCATCTTGGCTTTCAGCGCGCACAGTCTGCGCGCCGAAAAGGCAGAATGCGAGTAGGCAGAGAATTAGACTCTTCCGCACTGGGACCCTCTTTTTGCTTCTGGCAGTAATCTAAGTACAGGACTTTTCTTAATTATATCGCTTTTGGCGCGGGTGCGTCGATAACTGGAAAGTAGACAGTGCCAAAAAACCGATAAAAACATTGTAATCTTGGGCACTTACTGGAATTATGTTTTTTCCTTGGGGCCCCAAAAGACCGGGCAGATTGGGTCTTTTTCGCCTTTTTGACTTCACCACGGGATTTGGTAGGGTGAAGCGTTTTTATTTTTGCGCGAGGTAAGCATTTTGGGAAAACCGCCGAAGATTGACCGTAAAACCCTTAAACAGCCTGACGAGTTTGTCGCCTCAGGTCGGAGTTTTGTTGACGTCCTAGTGGATCATCGAAAAACGGTGGGTACCCTGGTCGCTTTGATCTGCGCCACAGCGGCCGTCTATTATTCCTTCTCGTGGTGGAGCCAACGGCAATTGGACAAGGGGTGGCTCGGCTATTTAGAAGTGTCCAAGATGGAAAAACCGGAGGAAAAATGGGCGGCGATGGCGGGATTTTTCGAAAGTGCCTCTAATCTTCGGCCTCGTTTTCAAGCTGCCATCGATTTAGCGGATCACTATTTCGCTGAACTTAAGGCTGCCGTGGAAGATCCCAAAAAAGAAAAACCGGCAGGCGAAAACCTTGCGGTGAAGTGGTACTCCAATGCGCTCAGCTACGGGGGCTTGCTGCCGATGGAGCGCCAACTTGTCCTTATTAATCTCGGCCAATCCTACGAGTTGAGTGGCGACAGAGAAAATGCCAAAGCGCAGTACGAGGCAGCCGCCGGCGTGGATGGGGAAGCCAAAGGATTGGCTCTGCTTAATGTCGGTCGCCTTTACGAGTTGCTCGGGGACACCGCCAAAGCCAAGGAAAATTATGACAAAGTTGCGAAGGACTTTGCTGGAACCGAGTACGCACGTCTTGCAAAGAATTACCAACGCGCGATCGATAGCCCGCTCATTAAAGAACTGAGTGGTAAATAGGGTATTGCATGAAGGCCGTTAGCACTCTAGTTTTTCTTCTTCTGCTTGCCTCTGGGGCCCATGCGGAACTTGCGGCGTTCAACCGCTGGGTGAATCTAAAGCCCGCTGACTACCGCTTCGAGCACCGCCCTAGCGAACGATCCCACCCGGTAATCGTGGGCGACATTCTCTACTACGCTACTCTTAATGGAGATATTTTTGCGCTCCACCGGATACAGGGAAACGTGTTGTGGCACCGCAATATCGGAGCCCCTGTTGATGGGGCTTTTAGTTACGGCCGATCCAAGCTTTTTGTCGGTGACACATTGGGAAATCTGTACGCACTGGAAGCGCGCAACGGCGATGTGGTGTGGCAGAAAAAAGTCAGTTCGCAGTGGCTGACTGCGCCTGTGCAAGTCGGTTCGCGACTATTTGCCATGAGCTCAGCGCACGAGTTGTACGCGTATAGCGAGCGCAAGGGCGAAGAACTCTGGCAGTACGCTCGGCATGGGGATGAGAAAATGACGATACGGGGGACCGCAACCCCCGTGATTTTTGGAGCGGAGATCTATCAGGGATTTGCGGACGGCTATATGGTCGCGCTCTCTATGGAGACGGGCAAAGTGCGGTGGGAAAAACGACTGCGTCAGCGCTCTCGCTTTTACGATGTGGATACCACGCCCTATGTGGATGCGGACAAGCTCATCACCGCAACGTATGACGGCAGCTTGTACAGTCTGGATCGACAAACGGGTGACATTCAGTGGCGCCTTCCTGTTGGAAGTTATGGTGGCGTGCTTGTAGAGAACAACCGCCTGTTCTTTTCCGGTTTAGATAAGCACGTTTATAGCGTCGATGCGGTGACCGGAAAGGTCCTTTGGAAGACGGCCATCTTACGAGGGATTGGAATGGCGCCTTCTCTGGTGCGGGGGGGGCTAGTAGTGCCCACGTCTGCCGATCCGCTCTACGTATTAAACCCGGATACCGGTAAAGTCCTCTGGACCGAACGCCTGGGGACCGGTACTAGCAGTCCCGCTTCTGTCCACCAAGACGGCTGGTTCTATTGCTTGAGCAATTATGGCCAACTCTACGCCTTCGAAATGGTGGAGCGACCGCACCGTAAAGAAGGTGTGCAAACTCTGACGACTTTGTCAGCAATCTATAGAGAAAATGGCGGCACCCTTGAAAGCACTCCAACAACGTCTGGATCAGGCTCTTAACGAGCGCGTTTTTTCCGCATACCAACTTTACGGGGAATGCCGGGGGAAGGAACTTCATTTGTGGGGTGGCGAAACCGCCTACTGGCCGGGCGCAAGCGCCGTAACCTCCGGTACCTATTTTGACATTGGTTCAATAACCAAAGTTGTCGCTACCACTTCTTTGCTTGCGCTTGAAGTAGACGCTGGGGGCTTGGATCTTTCCCGTCCCGTTTCTCACTTCATCGGAGAACTTTCCGCAGATCCGCTAGGAGATCGAACGCTAGAACAGCTCCTTGGCCACTATTCAGGATTAGTGTGGTGGTACCCCTTACACAAAACCCTGAAGAAGGGGGAAACGCTTACGCAGTGGTGTGAGCGCGAGGCTGCAAAACTCGTGGCGGGCCCGGTGGAAGAAAAGTCGGTTTACAGCGATGTCGACTTTTGGTTGCTGACGTTGGTGGCGGAAGACTTGTGCGGTCCGCTGGGAGAGGCTTTCAAAACACGGATCGCCAAACCCTTGGAGTTGGCTGAAACCGTGTACGGTCCGCTGAAGAGTCATGCGCATGTAGCTGCTACTGAGTATCGTTCTAAACGCAAACAACCCTGCTGGGGGGATGTTTTTGATGAAAACGCTGCCGCGCTAGGCGGGATCTGCGGGCACGCCGGACTCTTTTCAACGGCGCGTGGTTTGGCGCCCTTTTGCCGAGAGTGGCTGCTGGCCCTAAAAGGGGAGTCTGAGTGGCTAAGCCAGCCCACTGCGCAGCGGTTCATTGCCCGAAGCCCAAAAGTAAAAGGGGACTGGGGTTTAGGTTGGGACCTAAAGAGTGCGTTCGGTTCAAGTTGTGGTACGCTTTTCTCTGAAAAGAGCTTTGGCCATTTGGGATATCCGGGTTGTTCGCTTTGGATCGATCCCGAACACGAGGCCTTTTTGATTTTTAATTCAAATCGCGTGCACCCATTGCGAGTGGACGAGAGAATCCGCGAGTGGCGGCCCGAAATCCATGACAAGGCGATGCAGTATTGGGGGATCCAATGAGCGCGGAGCTGACAAAAATACATTTTGTTGGAGTGGGTGGTGTCGGCATGGGTTCACTCGCCGAAGCCCTTGCGGCAGCCGGTTACAAGGTGAGCGGCAGCGACGGCGCCCTGTACGATCCCATGAAATCTGTGCTCGCCAAAGCGAATGTGCAGATGATCGAGGGTTTTAGTGCCGAGACCACCGAAAAACTTCGACCCGATCTTGTTGTGATAGGTAACGTTGTTCGCAAAGAAAACCCCGAAGCGGCGGCTTGGATACGTAAAGGGGTTTCCTTCGTATCCTTTCCTGAAGCTGTTCGTCGACTAATAATTGAGGATCGTGCTTCGGTTGTTTGTTCAGGGACGCACGGGAAGACGACGACAACGAGCTGGATCAGTTTTTTGCTGGATCGTCTGGGGCTCAACCCGAGCTATCTTATCGGTGGTGTCCCGCACGATTTGGAGCGCGGTAGCAGGAAAGGGGATGGTAAGGTCTTCGTAGGAGAGGGCGACGAGTACGATTCCGCCTTCTTCGATAAGGGAGCCAAATTCCTGCATTACAAACCCGATACTTTGGTTCTATCTGGGGTGGAATTCGATCACGCTGATATATACCGGGACCTAGAGCATGTGAAAGAGTCTTTCAGAAGCGTCATCAGTCTGCTTCCCGGGGATGGGCTTCTCATTGCGCGCTACGACAGCCCGACCGTTATGGAGTTAGTTACCGACGCCTTGTGTCCGGTGCAAACTTTTGGGGAGAGTCCGCAAGCGATGTGGTCTCTGGGAAAGACGTCGGAGAGCCCGAGCGGGATCGAGTTCGAAGTCTTGTTTAAGGGGCAGTCTTTGGGAAATTTCCAGACGTCAATGTTCGGCAGGCATAATCTAATGAATCTGCTTTCAGGTATTGTTTGTGCGGCGAATCTGGGGCAGCCCATCGATAAGATCCGCCCTCTGGTGAGTGCGTTTAGTGGGGTACGTCGCCGTCAGCAGATCCTTTTGAAATCACCCAACGTGCTGGTGGATGATTTTGCGCACCATCCGACGGAAGTGAAAGCCACGTTGGAGGCGGTTCGTACTCGCTACCCCACGGGTAAACTCTGGGCGCTCTTTGAGCCACGTTCCGCCACGGCTCGTAGAAACGTGCACCAAACTGCTTATGTCGAATCTTTTGACACCGCCGATGAAGTGCTCGTGAAATCCCCATACCGGGCGAACGAACTTGGCGAGGCGGATCGATTTTCTCCCGAAAAGCTGGTCGCTGCGCTCAACGATCGCGGCAAAAAAGCCGTGTCCTTTGCGGATACGGCTACCCTCTTGGAATACTTCAACAAATCCCTCGCTCCCGGTGACATTGTTGTAGTGATGTCAAACGGCGAATTTGATAAAATACAAAGTAAGATCCTTTCGCATCTAGCTTGAGCCCCTTTTTCGTAAAGTGATTGAATGAAACAGGCCTTATCCATTCTACGTGGGTCGCGTGGCGCCGGTGTCGTCGACTATCTAATGATGATCGCGCTCGTTGCGGGGATTGCTGTACCCATCGTGATGAATAAATTTGGGGCACCGATTCAGGAGTCGCTTTTCAACAATCGGCAGTCGCTTGTCACACTACTTGCGCAGGATTCCGATAATAGCACCGGAAAACCCACCATTCCTAACTCGTGGTTTAGTCAGGAAAGCCAGCCGAATATCAATGTTAAAGAATTGGAATCTCCACCTCCTATAAAAGATCCCAACGAAATCGCGGCGCCAGGAGAAATTAAGGTCAGCACAGTGCGCGGGCCGCCGGAACTAAAAGGCCCACCGGATTTAGGAACTGGGATCGGGACGGGAAAACTTAAAGATCCACCCGAGCTGAGAGATCCACCTCGGGTGCGAGTGCCCGGCGGGGGTGTCGGCGGCGGTGGGGGTGCGGCCGGAGGGCGCACGGGCGGTCGTGGATCTGCCGGTGGGACGGGAAGTCCTGCTGTGGAAAAAGGCTTTTTTGGGGGCGGAGACAAAAAAGGAAGTGATGCCCGCGGAGGGAACGCGCGCGGCGGGCGCATTGGTGGAAATTACGGCGGCGGTGCGGGTGGTTATGGCGATGCAGAGCGTGAAGGCGGTGGAGGCGGCGGTGGCGGCCAAGGTGGCGGTGGCAAGTCCAGCGAAGCCGGCGGAAGCGACGAACAGGCAGCGACCGCTCTGGCCAAGCGGGAAAGTACGCTCGGCGTCGCAAAGGCGGAAGAAGAACGCTTGCAGCGGGACTCGGAATGGGATTGGTGGCTGCTTATTAAGATCCTGATCGTTGTATTTATTATCTTCCTATTGATACTTATCGCACTCGGCAATGCGCGCCGAGGGTAATCGGGAAATCAAAAAAAAAAGGCGGCCGATGATCCAAATTGGGTTCTAAGCCCGAAGGCGAACACCCCACTTAGAGCATCGGCCACCGACATCATGACCATCAAGAAACCTCGGGGATTGTTTCTTGATCGTCCCAGAGCGAACGACGACGGTCTAAGGCATGAAATCTCGTTCCAGGGTAAATGGGATATCAGGGTAAGGACCGTCGAAAGTCTCTGGTTTACCTTTGACTCATGCGAGTCAGATGAGACTAAAATCGTTTTGCGCGTCTAGCGACTCCTGATTCCTTCTCCTCTACTTCCGCTGAAACAGCCTATGGAGTTCTTTAGAGCAAGGGGTGTGCCACGGCGCTTGCTCCCAAGGAATTTGAGTTTTTTCCTGCAATAAGAGGCGCTTACCGGCGCGTTCTGCGCCGCAGCTTCGGGACGTTTCGGACGAAAGTGACGCCCTAGGGCGGCACGGGGTGCCGCAAAAAGTCCGCAAAGGTATGGCGTCACTATGTGAAAAAGCCCTCACAAAGTGACGCCATACCTTCCGATAAGTCTGGTATGCGCACGGCTTTGATGATGTTGCTACTATTCTGCGGCTCGGTGCTTTCGGCCCAGACTTTGGAGTTCCTTCGCCGCCTTCCGCATAGTGGGTATTCCGAAGGCCTGAGCTATCACGAGAAGTTCTTGTGGCATGCCCTGCCCGAACAGATCGTGAAAATAGAAACTACCGACGGCCGCGTTGTTGCGACCTATAAGCCGGCAACAAAATACAGCGAAAGTCTCACTTGGTTTCAAGGAAAGTTGTGGAACGTAAGTTTCTCTGACAACGGCATCTATGCGGGTACATTGAAGAATGGAAACCTCAGCTTCGAGCGGGTAGGGACGACCCCGGAGATACACGCATGGGGACTTACTCACGATGGCAAGCACCTCATTTTTACAGGGAACTTCAGCAGAAAGATCTACTTCTGGGATCCCAAGAGCCGGACGGTTGTGCGAGAGTTAGAGACCTCCATCAAGGACATTGAAGACCTAGCGTGGGATGGCGTTGGGCTTTGGAGTTCGAGCTTCACGGCGCATAAGGGTAAGATTTTCAGGATCGATCCGAAATCGGGAAGAGTAAGCGGCTTCTTTGAGCTTCCGGATCCTGAATCCTGTCCTGTTGTGGACGGTATTGCGTACCATGATGGCGAGCTTTGGGTCACCGGCAAGCATTGTCCGTCGATTTGGGTGCTGCGTAAACCCACCGAGCGCGCGATCTCTTCTTCCGCGTCTAACGGCCCCGCACGATAGTGCATTCCGAAGCGTAGAGTCCAGCCAAGAGAAAGAAACTTTCCCGGTCGACCTCCTCAAGCTTTGAAATGCGTCCATTGTGGCGAGCGCGATCGACGGAGGCGTCTCCCAGGGCGAGCAGGCCCAAAACCGAAACGGAACACGCTTTGCCTTCTTTGCTGCCGCGAGGTTGGAAGGTGGCCCGCCGGGGTGATTGAACCGTGGCGTACAATAACCCCACGGGGTGGCTACACCCACATAAAACGCCACAGATTAGAAAAAGTCCCGCAAGAGTGCCGGGACTTACTTTCCGCGGACGACCGTGCACTGCTGAGCGAACAAGAAGCCGAGTAGCGTTAAGTTCGTTCCATCGACCGACGTAATCTTAGAGATCCGACCGTTGCGCCGAGCGGTATCGATGCTGGCGTCGCCGACTGCGATCAGTCCCAAGATGGAGATACTACAGGCTTCGCCCATCTTATCGCCGCGAGGTTGCGCGGTGGCGTTGATAGGGTACTGCACGCCCGTGAATAATGCGCCTAACGGGTGTGCGCACCCGCTGAGCATTGCTAAAACGATAAAGTAACCGACGATCTTCTTCCCCATGGTGCCCCCTTGCCTAAGGATAATGGTATATGTGCTGAAAGAGTAAAGTCGTTAAAATTCTAACACTAAGGGCGGGTAACGAAAACTGTTCAAAATGACTAGGAGAGTTGAGAGCAACGGGAGGGACAACTCGAAGCCGCACCGGAGAGTGCGGCTCCGAGTTTAGTCCCACTGGGGACGTATTGGGCAATGAAACTATGGGACGATGAGCTGCTGGGTTTCCATGTTGTAGCCACTCACCGTGATCGTTTTTTCAATCGAAGGTACGGTGTTTTGCAAACTGAGTTCTGCGTTGCCTTCGCTATCTGTGTAGGCAACTGCAACCGGATCCTTTCCTTGCTGGCGGAGACTGGCCCGCACGTTTGCAAGAGGGTTGCCGTTGAGATCCGTTGCTATAAGGCGAATGGCGTCGCTCGAGCCCCCCGGCGTGCTCATCGCCAGAGAGAGCGCAGCGGGGGCGCTGGTGCGCATGTACATGGAGGGGTTTCCAAACAGATTGTACCAGCGCAGGTTATCGATAATTTCGTCCCCGGTCCCTTTTTGTTCGATCAAGTACAACTGCCCAGCGAAAACGCTGCCTCCTAGAGAGTGGACGGGTTTTTCGAAATGCGCCTTGGCGATGCCTTGCGACATGATGGCCGGCGGATCCCAGGAGATGATGACGGCTCCCCCGTAAAACGCTACGGCGCCACCCGCCTGGCCTTGGGATTGCTGTGTAACCCACGCCTTGCCAAAAACAGGCTCATACTTGTTGAAGGCGGAGTTAAGACAGGCGACGTCGATAATGACAGGTAGGCGACCGTCTGCATTTTGAACCGTGCGAATCGAGTCGACGTTAAAATCATCGTTCGTGGACGGCCAAGAGGTACCGTCGCCGTGGCCAAAGTATGCGATCCACGAGCGGCCTTGATTTACGGCATCTGTAATGTTTCTTACCGTTGCGGTGTTTTCGCCCTGCAGAAAGGGATCAACCTTTAAGTAGGTGTGAGCCGTGAGCGCTGTGGCAACCGACTCGGCGTATTCTTTGTCACTCGGATCGGAGCCTTCGTTGCTTGCGATGGTGGCACCCTGGCTATACCAGTCGACGGTAGGGGTGGTGTTTTTTTCAAATGCGATCCAGCGGTCAATTTGCGTGCTGACTTCTTCCGCAGAATCTGCGAGTAACCGGCCGTACAGGGCATCCGGAATATCATCAAGAGTATCAAAACGCGCGTACTCGTAGTCGGTCGCAGCCGGGCCGCTGGCCGTAGAGGCCATCACAACGGGGAGAGTGGTTTTGTTACCCACGAAAAGAAGCTGGCTAGGTTTTACGGCGGTGTTCTTTACGTAGTCGCGAATGTAGGTGCGAAGGGCTTTGTTGGTACCGCCTGCCTCAGAGAAGCTAATAACCCGTACTTTAACTCCCTTAGACTGTTCCCACTCTACAAAACGTTGCAGGCTATCCTTTAGCGAGTCAGCGACAAACACCAACATGAGCTCATCGGCATCGCCCCGTAACTG
>JAGQZV010000130.1 GCA_020435295.1 Bdellovibrionales bacterium
CAGTATGTTGACGCTGTTGGGAATGGCAGCGATTAGCTTCCACTTCTATGACACCCTTCCTCCTACTATAGCCACTAAATTCGATTTTAGCGGGGAACCCACGCAATACTCCTCAAAAGAATTCGTAGTTATTTTTTTGCCCATGGTATTTGCTGGGTTGATCGTGCTCATCAACGCCTTGGTAAAAATATCCCCCCACAAGTTCTCAATGCCAAATAGCAAAAAAACCATGGACACCATTGTCTTCGGTACGGGCCTACTCTTGTTGGGTATACACATAGGAATGGTGACCGATCCGGGCGGCCAAGTCACGTTTGCCAAGTATTTTTCCTGGGGGATGGCGTTATTTTTAATCGTGGTTGGAAACGTTTTTGGTAAGACCGAGCGAAATTTCTTTATGGGAATTCGCGTCCCGTGGACCCTCTCGACGGAAGCCAATTGGAAAGCTACTCACCGATTTGCGGGCAAGCTAATGGTTACGTTTGGTGTACTACTAATGGCCGTCACCTTTTTCTACTCCACCGTGGGCTTCGCCGTCGCTTTCATCCTATTGCCCACCCTAGTTCCGGTTTATTACTCATACCGGTATTACAAACTCTACGAAAAAGGAAAAGAGCCGATAGAAGCGTGATAGCGGCGTACGCTTTTCGCTAACACCCGGCGTATACGCATACACCGCATACACCGCATACACCGCATACAACATAGGTGTATTCCGACAGAATTCGCAGAATCACGCGGCGGCCCATCTGGCCTCGGCGTTGCATACTCCATCCTTATTGTGGCGAGGGGCAAAAAACTAGTACTTTTTCTATTTGCGCTCACCCGCTTGCTCTGCGCGGATTCACTTGCGCCACCTAGCCCCACTGCGACGCTAGAGTGTCACGTCGCTCTAAGAAATATCGGCCTAGATTCTCGCGACATCTCTGAACTGCTACAAGACGCCTCTCCCACGTCCATTCGAAACATCATCGAAAACCGGTACCATGCCCTAACGAATCAAGAAGAGTCACTGCGACGGCACCTACTCGCTGGCAAAGGGCTCTCCGAATCCGCCGTCAGCGCTCTGGAAAAAGCGGGATATCGAGTAGTCCGTCTGCTCGGAGCGGGAAGCTACGGCACCGTGCATCTTGTGGAAAAGGAAGGATCGCGATACGTCGTAAAGGAAGGTCACTTGCCAGGGGACTTGACTCAAGAGGTTGGAGCGACAGCCAACTTAGCACCCATTGCGCCACAATTTTCCTATTTCCCTTCCGTTTGGTACCCAAAAACCACCCAACTTCAATACCAACGCAGCGGCAACCGCGAAGTCCTACTGATCGGTTCTCTTTTTGAAAAATGCCCTGGCTGTGGAGAACCGGCCCCGCCCCTTTCCACGCGCATCAGGGAACAGTTTCTCAATCCCGAAAACAGTCCCGACCGCCATGCCCATTTTGTGAACAACCTGCTCGACAGCGTCGCGCTCCTGCACAACGTAAACAGAACCATTCATCGCGATATCAAACCCGACAACATTCTAGTGAACGATTCCGGGGACGCAGGGTTGATAGACTATGGGCTCGCTCTAAATCGCGATGCCCAGGGCTCGGTCGGGGCCTCAGGAACTCTTAAGTACCTGTCGCCTAATACACTACGCGGAAATCCACCGTCGCCTCGCGATGATATCCACGCGCTGCGGATCACGCTCCGGGACATCCGCCACGCTGCCGACAAAGACCCCATTCCGCCCGTCGCGGTTTCGACAGACTACGGTCCGATGCCGCTTTACAGTTCCGCAGCCGAGCACAGCGGGACGCCCGATCGTTCCGCCATGTTGGAATGGAGCCGAGTATTTGATTCGGTAGCGGACTGGCACGACGCTATGGCCAAAGGTTCGGTGCCCGCTTCGGACTTCGATCCATGGTACGGTAGGAAGCTAACGGCTCACGATGATTCCACGGTGGCTTTAGAGATATTAAGCTCGCTTTACTCCATCGACCGTTTTCGATCTGACGGTGGGTACGAGATTCCCAAAGAACGCCTAGAGCACGTGATCGCCGAAGTCGTTCGTCTCGACGGGGCTCTCGGAAATGAGCCAGCGCTGCTGATGGATAAGGGTTTTCTCACGAAAGACGCTCACTTCGAGGAATTCTACGACCAGGTGGAAGCGCTACACCGAAGCGGACAAATCCCAGACTATCTAGTAGAAATAACACGCCAAGCACGCGCCCAACGCGCGCCATAGCAAGACTGGAGCGCGGCTCTACACAACTGCGTCGGCTTCAATTTCGATTAGCATCTGCGGATCGATAAGACTCTTGTCTTCAACCATGGTTGTCGTGGGAACTACTACGCCGCAATATCCGCATAATTGCTGTTGCAACTGCCCGGAAGCAGCGGCGGAGGTGCCTTGCGCCAGGGCGCTGCATAGAGAGGAACAACGGGGAACAGTTTTTCGAGTCTTCCCATGTAGTCTTTGAGGATCTTGTGTACGGGATTGCTCCTGTCGCGGTAGCGTACCCGGTACGCTTCCACTGACACTTTATCGGTCGGCTCCACTTCACGGGGATCAAAACGAAGGACACTAGCACCTTGGCCAGCCATCTGGCTTGCAAACTGCTGGTGGAAGTAAAAATCATCCACTTTCATCTGGTTGGCAGCCTCATACTGGGGTGTTCCCTTTTTTGCCGCAGAGAAGTCCAGTGTCAGCGCGTCGACTCCCTCTTTTTTGAGTCTTTCCACCGCTTCACTTCTTAAGCCTGGTACGGGAATATACACGCCGTCCACCATGGCAGGCTTAAGCCCCGGTACTTTCCCCGAGTCGGCTATCCGTTTGATGAGATCGCGCATAAAAAGGATCGAGTTACCGGTATCTCCGGTGTCGGCGAT
The DNA here is from genome assembly GCA_020435295.1 of Bdellovibrionales bacterium. Lineage (GTDB taxonomy): Bacteria > Bdellovibrionota > FAC87 > UBA2466 > JACKAF01 > JACKAF01. The sequence continues at coordinate 2,869 of JAGQZV010000130.1, forward strand.
GACAACCTTTTTTTGCTTTCCGCCCTTGAGCGCCTCTTTCAAGTCTTGAGTCACAAGCTCTTGGTACAAAAGCAACTTCGGCGCCAGCTTCGGATCGTTCCAGCTTTGGGGCGAAAGATCCGTGAGAGCGGAGCCGGGCAACGTCAGTGTGGCTAGACCATGTGCCTCACCCAGAATGGAAAGAAACGTCAGTGAGCGCCCGGGAAAAAGAAAAAGACAATCGGCCCCTTTGGCTTCCACCAATGCATCAAGATAGCGCATCGAGCCACGATAGATTTCTGGAGTCATCCCTTCGCGATCGTAAATCATAAGCTCGGGCGGAGCCGCGGGTGGCGCCTCGGCGCGGAGGCCCGGTACGCAAAATAGGAAAAACACGACTAGGAATACGGAGCGACTCATTTCGCTATCTTACCGCAGTTTTCGGCCGCTGAACTTGAAGGAGCTAAAGGATTGTGAATTAACTACGAACCGACTAGTCTTGGCGGCTTTCGGGCTTGCTATGAAACCTTGGACATTGATAGACAAGACCGTCACTCCTGACGGCGAACAGATGACATTAAGCGAACGCGACGGCGAGTACGCCATTCGTGTAAACGGGCTAGAATTGATGACAACCCGGCGTTACCAATCCGAGGAGCGTCTTGCCGAGATTGTCTGCGAGCAGCTAAAAAACAAAACCCCGCGAATCCTCATCGGTGGCCTAGGGTTTGGGTTTACACTAAAGGCTGCGCTCCGCGCCCTTCCGACCACAAAGCTAATCGTCGTAGCGGAACTCCTTGAGGCCGTGATTGCCTGGAATCGCGAACCCAGTTACGGGCTCTCTTACGACGCCCTTGAACACCCCAGGGTAACTGTCCTGCATGCAGATGTGAAAGACGTGATTAAGAAATACCCCAACGGCTTTGACGCCATCTTATTGGATGTAGACAATGGGCCTACCGCTTTTACTATCCAAAACAATGGGAGCCTCTATAGCGAGCACGGATTAGAGGCGATCTTAACTTGCCTTAAGAAAGACGGAATCGCCGCCTTTTGGTCCTCGAACAAGGACCCAAGCTTTGAAAAACGACTTGCGGCGACAGGGATGGCGCATTCCGTACACCGTTGTCACGCGTGGGGAAAAAGTGGCCCCGTTCACCAGATCTATCTTCTTAAAAAAAGCCGATCGCAACGCTGAGCCCCTTCCCCCACTCGACATGCTATAATTTGCGTGGGTCTAAATATCGTGACAACAAAGAAAAATAAGCCTGCTGGACCTTTGCACAAAGTACCGACCGATTTAGGTAAAGCCTTAAATTCCACTTCCGCGATTAAAGCTGCCTGGAAAGATCTGACGCCACTTGCACGCAATGAGTGGATTTGTTGGGTGACATCCGCAAAAAAAGAAGACACTCGCACGAAACGGATCAAAAGGGCATTAGAAGATCTTGCTCATGGCAAACGCAGGCCCTGTTGCTGGCCAGGTTGCCCTCACCGACGGCCAAGCGCTAGGAAGTGGTTCAAATAGGCACGCGGTATGAATTTCCCCAGGAAACTGGGTTGATCCGCGCAGAATGACCCTATTGTGCAAGCCCTCTTAGTAACGTGTCAAAGATAGGGTTTTGCAGATAGTATTTTTGTCTCTCCTTGAGCGGGTATTTTTTTTCGGCAGCTAGCACCTGAGAACCCAGCTCGTAATCCATGCCTGCCCAGGTATCTTCTCGAAATGAGTAAAATGCCCAATGCCACTTTTCCCGGTTAAACACTGAAAGAACATCGCGAAGATACTCGGCCGCTCCCTTATTCACGCGAAAGAGTCCAAATTCGGAGGCAAAGATTCTATTTGAGGGAATATGATGCCGCATTTGCCAATCACGGATGGGCTGCAAGAAGGAGTCAATCTCCTTCGCCTCCCACGTCACAACTGGCGCCGGTTCGCTCTCCCCAATGGGTACGTCACCAGGATAAAAGTACTTTTGTTTTCCGCTGCCATCCTTGTTTTGGTAGCTAGTAAACGCATAGGGCTCGTACATGTGGAAAGAGTAAATGACATGACGAACGTTCAGCGGCTGCATTATCTCGAAGGCCCAAGGGGTGGCATAAAAGCCGCTATCAATGACTATTGGTGTCTCGGCGTCCTCGCTGCGGATGGCGGCCGCTATTCGATTATGGAATAGGTTGAGATCTTTCGGGGTTCCTTCAATCGACTTATACCACGCTGAGTAATCTCCCAAGTACCAATCCTTGAATTGAGGAGGCACTTTTTCGGGGTGGGGTTCGTTAAGAATATTGTACCCAACGACCGCCGGGTGGCCATTCAACTCTCTAGCTAAAGAGCGCCAAAACTCTTCCGCCTCTTTGTGGTACCGCAAGTCCTCCCAGAGGCGATTGTCTGGTGTATCACCGTTGTGCTGAATCCATCGCAGGCCTGGCAAACTAAGATTGGTAAGGACGATCTTGATACCCACCTGATCCGCCCAATTCAAGACATGCTTTAGCTGTTGCAAATCCTCTTTTACCAAACCTTCGTAGGAATTTTTAGGTCCCAAGAGAAAATCACCGGTCTTCGCTCCTTTTTGTGTGCTTGGCCATTTATTAGAGACAAGTCTAACCACTTCAACGCCGATTTTTTTTGCACTACGAAAACGTTCGAGCGTTTCAATTTCGTTGAAAAAGTTTGTCCCCTTTCGCTGCGTGTTCCAAAAATCCATTTTGGCGTTGGCGGACAGAGAGTGGGAGACCACCGCCAGAATCAGGAGCAAGAATCTACACATTGCCGTTTCCCTCGTTTTGTAAAAATTTCATAGTATCCAATAACCGACAAGCTGTCAGCGACAGCACCCCTAAGCACCTAAAACCATTGGTTTGTGAAATGGAATCCTATTTTCCTTTCGAAATGGCTCTACGTTTGTCATAACTTCCTTAGGAGCTCTAATTCCGCCAGGAATTGAGCCTGGCTTTTATAAAAGGGGAAGCGATGAGCGACGCGAACCACACAGTCCGAGGAAAACTTTGTTTTCGAGAGAACGTCTTTACCGAGTATTCAGATCTTTTTTCGGATGAGGTTGTTGACGCCTTGCACCACATGGCGCGCTTCAACAGTGATCAAAAGGCCTTGATGACCAAGCGGATGGAAACCCGCAAGCGCCGGGCTCAGACCCGCCAACACATCGCTTTTCTGGACCAAACCAGCGTCATTCCTCGGACGAATCTTCTGGCGAAGGAAGCCCGAACTGGAAAGTTTGTAGGTGCTACCATTCCGGACGATTTAAAACGGCAGTGGGTGCAGGGAACCGGCCCCGCTGCAAAACCCAATGCACCGCTGGAAAAAAGTCTGCGCAACGTAGCCTACGCGTTACTGTCGGGCGCGGATGGCTGGATGTTCGACGGAGAAGACGCCCTCGGACAAATTCGGTGCATGTCCTTAGACAATCAGCGCAACTTGAAACTAGCGCTTCATCGCGATCCGGTATTCTTGCAGGTCGCAGAAACCGTCTCCGCAGAGATGAACGCCTGGGCAAGAGATTTCCTGAAGCGGGAAATCATTCAGGACTGGAAAACCCAACTTGATTTCACGACAGTTCTTTTTCGATGCCGCGGGCTGCACCTAGAAGACCGGCACTTGCGAGAAACGTCCGGAGCACCCCTGGGGGCTTCTATTGTAGATTTAACCCTGTACGTGCTGAACAACTATAAGGTGCTTCAAGAAAAAAACGCCTCAATCGTGCTCTACCTGCCGAAAATTCAAACGGCGGAAGAAGCCGCGCTTTGGGATGACATGATTTCGTCTCTGGAAGAGTACCTAGCCTTGGCGCAAGGCACCATCAAAGCTTATGTTCTCGTCGAGCAGTTAGAAGCCACCTACCAGCTCATGGAAATACGTGCTGCTCTAGGGCTGCACTTTGTGGGATTTAACACCGGCAGGTGGGACTATATTAATTCCGTCGCGGACGCACTAGCCTGGGACAAAGAATTCATCAATCCCAACATTGAATCGATCCCCATGACCTACGGGTACATGAAGCACTACGAGGATCGGGTACGCCGAGCGGTCAATACCCCGGACAGTAAAGGGGCCTTTGCTCTCTGGCAGGGGGGAATGGAGCCCAACATCCCCGTCGGTTCCGCTGACGGTGTAAAACGCGCCATGGAAAAGGTTCTGCAAGGTGCGAAACGAGAGCAAGAGGCTGGCGCCTCCGGAAAATGGGTTGCGCATTGGAAGATGGTTCATATTGTTCGGCCCGTTTGGGAGGAAGTGGGCAAGGACAACCAAATGGGGCGATCCTTCCCACCACTAACCTATACTGAGCAGGACGAAAAACTTCTGACAGAACTGGAACCCGCCCCCCGCACTATTCAAGGGGCGCGCAATTTGTTGAGCGTTGCTCTTCAGTACGGAAACGCGTTTGGCCAAGGCTTTGCCGCCGCCGCACTGAAACCCGCTGATTTTTTTGGAAACGATGATGTCCTTTATCTCATGGAGGACATGGCGACGGGCGAAATTCGACTTAGCATCCTTTGGGAATGGATCCACAAACGGGCGAGAATCACGGAAGACGACAAGAGTGTGGGTGTAAAAGCCGGCGATGCTTTTAGGATGGATATCTTTAAGACGCTACTGAAAGAAGAAGTAGAAAAGCTTCTCAGTGCGGACAACCGAGATGTTCATGACAATTCCAAAAAGACCACTTTGCCCATCGCCGCAGCTGCCGTGGAAGCTTACGTTGATTGCAAGATTAAGATCCCTTGGTACATCGATCTCCTAAACATCACCCTCAACGTCGAGAACCTTTCTGAAGCCGAATCCCGCATCGACAAGTATGTTCATACACTCATTGAACGCGGGGAGAGAATCACAGAAAACCTGGATTTTGGCGTGGCAGGCTCCGACTCCTTTTTTGCCAAAGAATCAAAAACACTTGAGGAGGAAATCCAAGAAACTGCCGAGTGGATGAACGCTCCCCGGTTTCGAGATACAAAGAGAATCTATTCCGCCAGACAAGTAGAGGAACAAAGGGGGGCAGTATACAAAGGCTATACTGTTGCTAGGAAGGCAGCAGAGCGCTTTTATTCGCGGCTCAAGGAACTTTTTGCGCGCCGGGAACAGATTACAACCTTCGGACCCTATTCACCCGGCCAAGCAGTCTCAATGAAAAGGCAGGGGATCGAGGCTATCTATATCGGTGGGTGGGCTACTTCGGCAAAAGGCTCACTTACTGAAGATCCCGGACCTGATTTGGCGAGCTACCCTCTCAGCCAGGTGCCTGATGAGGCGGCAACCGTGGTGCGCGCTCTATTAACCGCGGATAGAAACCAAAAATTCAGCCGCACACGAATGTCGGAAGCTGAAAGAAAAAGCATCAAGCCGATTGATTTTACGCCCATGATCATTGCGGACGCAGATACCGGCCACGGCGGAGACGCCCATGTGCGCAACCTCATCCGGCGCTTTGTGGAAGTGGGGGTACCTGGGTACCACATCGAAGACCAGAAGCCGGGCTGCAAAAAGTGCGGGCACCAAGGTGGAAAGGTATTGGTTCCCATCTACGAGCAGATTGTGCGCCTGAACTCGGCACGCTTTCAGCTCGATACAATGCGGGTACCAGGCATCATCGTTGCGAGGACCGACGCCGAGGCTGCGAACCTACTCGATGGCCAATTCGATGAACGCGATCAACCTTTTATTTTGGGGGTAACTAACTTAAGCGTACCCAGTCTGAAAGCCGTTAGCGCCGCCATTTTGAAACGTATGCATGATAACGGAATCAGCGACGTAAATGGGCACGAACTGTTCCGACTTTCCGACGCCGCCTACGAAAAAGCTTACTCCTGGATGACCAAAGTTGGGATTCTCAAACAGCTCGATTTGAGCAGCCAGAAGTTCGTCACATCCGGTGGGGACGTCAACGCACTCGTCAACGAAGTCACCTCCATGGTTTACGGCACCTGGGAATCCGACGCTGGGATCAAGACCTACGAGGATGCGGTCGCCGATGCGATGGCACAGCGATCGGACGAGGGCGGTCCGTCAGGAATGCCTGAAAAGGAGTGGCGCCGTTTTGTGAAATCCGTCTCTTTCGAGGAGGCAAAGATCAAAGTGCGGGAATTGGGATTTGACGTGCCGTGGGACTGCGAATTGGCCCGCACTCCTGAGGGTTATTATCAAATCAAGGGCGGCATCCCCTACGCGATTGCGAAATCGTTGGCCGTCGCTCCGTATGCGGACTTGCTATGGATGGAAACAAAAACTGCAAATTTGGCTGATGCTAAAGTCTTCGCAGATGCTATCCATGCAGTGTATCCGGACAAGATGCTCGCCTACAATTTGTCGCCCTCTTTTAACTGGGACACCACCGGGATGACCGATGTCGAAATGAGAAATTTCCCAACGGAGCTCGGAAAGATGGGTTTCGTGTTTAACTTTATAACCTATGGCGGTCATCAAATTGATGGACTGGCCGCAGAGGAGTTCTCGACGGCTCTGCGGGAAAATGGAATGTTGGCGCTCGCCAAATTGCAACGCAGGTTACGATTGCTCAATTCACCCTACAAGACGCCCCAAACGCTGGTAGGCGGCCCGCGATCGGATGGAGCCCTCGTTGCGGTGTCCGGCCGAACCGCTACCACTAAAGCGATGGGCAAGGGCTCTACACAACACCAACACCTTGTGAACACCGAAGTTCCGGTAACCCTGTTCGAAACATGGATGAAAGCATGGGCGACTCACAACGCCATCACGTCTCCCCTAAAAGTAAAACTGCGACCTATTCCGAGCTCGGAATTGTTAGAGATGGTTATTCTTGGAGAGGGCGAAGCCCGCATTGCGGATATTACCTTCACCAACATTCAGGATCGCCGGGGCAATTCTATTTTGTCTGTGCGGGATCAAAACAACTATGTCCCAGAGTATCGTCAGCGACGGTTAATCTCTCTGATGCACTTATTCTTGATTCATCGTTACCGCGTGAAGAAGGTGCATTTCTTAAGCCCAACGGAAGACAATTTTAGGCAGATCGAAGGGATGCGGGCGCTGGGTTTCTACGGCTCTGTCAACAAAGAGGTGGGTGAAGTAATGGTCGCGGAGGTAAACCGGGACTTCATAGAGAGAGCGCTCGCAGAAGACTTGGTAGAGCTTAATAACGTGATCCATAAATCAGGATCGGCGAGTCTTCAGCAGTAAGATAGAGCATTAAGGCGCAGAGCCCGTAGCCGCGATACGCTATCTCCAACTTGCCGCAGAGAGTAGCGACGGGGCTTCCCTAAATTGTCAGAATTTGTTAGAGCAAGGGCGTGAAGATCCTCGTTGGAATTATTGTGCTTTTGCTTGTTTTGGTGCCTCGAGCCTTTGCCATTGAGTGTGGCCCGGAAATCGCCAATGAGGCCGCTGAGCCACCCAAATTCACCGTTAAGGCCGCACGTTCCCACGTGAAAAAGCCCTCTTCCCAATGGGCGAACCTCGCTGACAGGCTGGAAGAAGCCGGGCTGATTGAAGATGAAGTCACCCTGGAGGTGCCGGTAGGGCTGTTCCAAATCGGCGACATTTATGTCGGGTATTCCAATCCGGTGGAATTCCAGCAGGCAGTGGAGAAGATTACGGCCCACTACCC
>JAGQZV010000131.1 GCA_020435295.1 Bdellovibrionales bacterium
TGAAGAGCCCAAGGAGGAAGTCGAAGCGCCTACCAAGGCAGTTACGATGCGATTGCCGGCGTTCTTTTACGAGCTGAAGTCTCGCGAAAAGGCCGCTGCACTTCTCGAGCCCGATGAGGATCAGAAGAGCATTGACTGGGGTTTTGAGGAGCGTAAGGAAATCAAGGAGGCTTTCGTGAAGCTCTTGGACGACGCTTGTGGTTGCAACTTTGCAACAACCTCTCCCACCAAGATAACGGTGACCGAGGAGAAGCAGAAACGCGCCGTGACCAAGTGGTTTCTAGAAAACAAGAAAGTACTTGCGAAGATGAAATAGGGTTCACGACACGAGAGCGAAGTAAAACACGACAACAGCAAAACGCAGAAAAGGCCCGGGACAGCCCGGGCCTTTTTTTTGACTTAGTGGGACTTTATTTGGAAATCCTCAATTTGCTGGCGAACTTGTTCTTTTGTGTAACCATAGTATTCGCGAAGTTTGCCTTGAAGTTTCTCCAGATTGCCTTTGACTTCCATGATGTCATTATCGGTGAGTTTTCCCCACCTTTTCTTAATGTCACCACGGATTTGTTCCCAATTTCCCTTAATTTGATCTTTGTTCATGGAAGTTCCTCGCTTTCATTTAGCTAGAGGTACAAACTCCATGCCAGACCAAAAAAGAAAAACCACGCTTGGGAAGGCCCAAACGTGGCTTTTGGCTGTATCAATCTAGCTACAACGCTGTTCCATTCCGGCTAATCACTGGAGCGGGTAGGCGAAAGTAAGCGGCAATGTGAGAACAGTTCCTTTGTGTTTGAATTGCATCCACATGCGGTAGAGATCTGGTGCCATGCCGCCCCTCGCGAAATAAGAAAAGTGCAACCGCCCTCCCTTTTCGGGGCGACCGGAGTGTTCGTGCGCGAAGACTCTATCTTTCGCTGTTTCTCCGTGGCTACTCAGCAAAATAGCATGCCCGCCCATCATTAACCACGGCTGCAAGCTTTCCACTTCGTTATAGCCAGAATTTGTCTTTTCTTTCAGAAGAAATTCGAACGTAAATAGGTCACCTCCTTCGCCCGGTGTTTGGGAGATGCTGATTTCGGTGCGGTAACGCGCTCCCGCTTCGGCTTTTTGCCCTTTTTCATCTAGGTAATGGACATAGATTCCATCGGCCTGCGGCGTGTCCGGGTGGAGTGGTCTAAACGTAGCCTCACCTGCAGTTTTTTGATCCAGAGCGTGCAAGAGAATGCCTTTGGAGGTGGATTTCACTTCTGTATAGATCAGGTACTCACCGGCTTCTGGAAAAGCGCGAAGCGAGTCTTGGTTGTCTGGATGCGCCGTAGGCAAGTGAATCGGTGCTTGGAAAATTCCTGTCGTTGGATCAAAAAATGGATGGAAGTGTGCAAAGGAAGATAGATCCGCCTTTACGACGACAAGATGCATGGTTTTCCCCATGACTGTTTTGATGTCCTTTATCACAAGCTCTTCTCCGTTTTCATCCTTATCGACATACTTCAATTCAAGGATAGCCGGTGCTCCCGGTTTTATCGCACTTTCCAAAGAGGCGTTGATGAGAAGACGCGGCTCAGGTACCGCAAAAAGACGAACGGATGCAATCAGAGCTAGCAAGAACAATCGATGTTTCATTTTTTTACCCCCAAAACTATGACGCACATGGCGTAAGTTAGGAAGGTTATCGGAGGCGTGGAGTTTAGACAAGCGGTGGGGTTAACACGATGTGCGACATTTGTTAGCGAAAGTTAGCATTCGGAAAAAGTTTTCTTGCACAAAATCAAACTTAGAACAAAAGTTAGAAAAGACAGTTTTGGTGAACCGCCATAATATAAAAGGAAAAGAAATGAATAACGCATCGCGCGCATGTGTTTTTGTTCTGGCTGCTGGTTTGTTTATTTTGTCTGCTCCTATCGCTATTACTGGTGACGGGAGTGAGAGTTTCCAAGCCCTTTGCAAGGAAGGCAAAGCGGCGGAGTACCCGTGCAAGGCCGTCGATCTCGCCGCATCCCTCGACTTGGGAAACTCAGGGCACCCGGCTAAGGCGGGAAACGACATTTGGGGTTGGACGGATCCGCAAACGGGAAAGGAATATGCTCTGATGGGGCTTAGTTCGAAAACCTCGTTCGTGGATGTTACCGATCCAGCGCACCCCCGGCACATCGGCGATCTCCGGACCGCGACTGAAAATAGCATCTGGCGGGATATAAAGGTGTACAAAGACCATGCTTTCATTGTGAGTGAAGCATTTGATCATGGAATGCAGGTGTTTGATCTAACGCGCTTACGAGGCCACGAAGGCGCACCAGAAATATTTGATGCTGACGCCCGGTACACGAAGTTTGGTAGCGTACACAATGTTGTGATTAACGAAGAATCCGGATTTGCGTATGCAGTAGGCAGCAATACCTGTGATGCGGGGATGCATGTTGTTGATATCCGAAATCCAAAAAACCCGACATTTTCCACGTGCGTGGATCGGAGTGTCTTTGAACCCGTGCCTACTGCGGATCCACATGGAGAGGACTACACTCACGATGCTCAATGCGTGATCTACAAGGGGCCGGACAGTCGCTATCAGGGTAGGGAGCTGTGTTTTTGTTCAAACGCCGATACTGTTAACATTGTCGATGTCACGGACAAGTCCAAGCCGACTCAAATCGCCGTTTCCAAGTACACGGGTCTTGGTTATACGCATCAGGGTTGGCTCACCGAAGATCAACGCTACTTCTTCCTGGGAGATGAGCTAGATGAAATGCAGTTTGGGCACAAGACGAAGACTCTCGTTTGGGACTTCAGCGATCTCCATGCCCCCAAGCATGTCGGTAGCTTCCATTCGACGGAGAATGCGATTGATCACAATATGTACGTCGTTGGAAACTTGTTGTACCAGGCGAATTACGACGCTGGACTTCGGATTTTGAAACTTGGGGATCTGGGTAAAGCGGAACTCACTGAAGTGGCCTACTTCGACACGGAGCCGACTTCCAACGTCGCGGAGTTTGACGGGGCGTGGAGCGTGTACCCGTTTTTCAAGAGCGGGACGGTTGTTGTCAGTAACATCGATGCCACTCTTTACGTTCTGCGCCCTCATGCGGGGTTGGACAAGTAAGCGGATAGGGAACTTTGGCGAACGTAGCCGGATCTAAAAACTGTACTTCAGAACGAAATAGCTTAGATCCGGAAGTCCTGTGGAAAATCCAAAGCCGAGCGGGATGCGCCCACCGTACTCGGAAAGAGGATCGGGACTTACGCTAAAGTACTGGCCAAAGATAAGATCCAACTCGTCGGACAAAGAGTAGTTAAAGTAGAGGTGAAAGAGTGTGGATCCGTCATTGAGGTTAGTGGAGGAACCTAAGTGGCCTTCAAAGAGCGGCGTTATCTGCGCGTTGAAGTTGGTTCCCAAGTAAAGCTGGCCGATGTATGGCGACGATCGGTGCTTTTGCTCAAAGACGTTGTAAGTCAGCGGATCGTTGGATCCAAATCCATTGTAGAAAACCTCTACAAGCCCACTAAACTCTGGCGTAAACGCGCGATCCATTCCCAAAAGGCCCTGTATGATGGTGGCACTGTTTTGCTTGTAGGCAACCGCCTCGCCTCTAAATACAAAACCCCCGACATTTTTGGCCCCTTCAAAACCGAAGAATAGCTTGTCGTCCGACTTTCCGGCAGTCAGCACCAGATCGTACTCCATCGTTTGTTCTCCGAGGCGGACGTGGAAGTTGTGATCTTGCTGTCCCTCTACCTTAGGCAAGAAGCGAGCGCTTAAGGTCATTGGCCCGGCGTACGTTACGGAAACGGCATCCTCTGTGACCGGGTATTCGGAGTCCACCACCACAAAGGAGCGTCTGGGGACTTGGGAGATGGCGGTGTAAATTTTCCCTATCCCCATGGGGATCACTTGTCGGCCCACCTTGAACTCCCAGTCTCCGAGCGTGTACTGCGCAAAGGCGCGATCGATGTGGTTTCGTAGTAGTAAGGAATCAGACGTGTAGATTTCGGCCGTTAGATCGAAAGCTTGCTTGGGACCAAGGTAAGGAATGGGAACCACCGTGGGGTTGGGAGGTTGAGCGGTAACGTTCACCTCGTTGGCGAATTCGAAGCGAAAGTTTCCCTTCGATAAGGCCCCGCCTAAACGCAGGCGTTGCTCAGCGAAGGGAATGGAGTCTGCCGTGTAAATATTGGTTTGGCGCAGCTGCTCGTACGCGGCAATGGATTTGAAAGAACCCCAAACGGAAAAAGCCCACGGATCTTCAGCTTCGTAAAAGCCGCCGCTCAAGTGCCCGGGCGACCGGCCGAAGGTGGACGCCGCCAGCAAACTTCCCAGTACGGCGATAAATAATGTCCAGCGGGGTATCATCCAAACTAAGCGACAAGTTTTAACTGTCGCTCCACTTTCTCGGGGTTTAGGATTTGGCCGTCTTTGACCCGAATGATGCGTCCCGCGCGCTCAAGGACATTTGGATCGTGGGAAGAAAACAGGAACGTGATACCCCGCTCTTTGTTTAGCCGCTGGAAGAGCTCCAAAAGCGTGTCAGCTGTTGTGGAATCGACGTTGGCGGTTGGTTCATCGGCAAATACGATTTTGGGATTGGTAGCAATGGCCCGCGCTATCGCAACACGCTGTTGCTGACCCCCTGACATTTCGTTTGGGAAGCGTCCGCCCAAGCCGTCCAATCCCACTTCTTTTAGCGACGCCTCCGCCCGCGCACGGCGTTCGCGTGGGGGGATATGGTTTAAGGCTAACGGGTACATGACGTTTTCTAGGGCCGTGAGTACGGGAAAAAGATTGTACGCTTGAAAAACAAACCCCACCGACTGTCGTCTCAAGCGGGCCATGTCAAGGCGCGAGAGGGACTCAAGGGCCTTATCACACAGCGAAATAGTCCCGGAGTTGGCGGTGTCTAGTCCGGCCGCGAGATTGAGAATGGTGGTTTTTCCCGAACCTGAGGGGCCGGCAAGGGCCGCGAATTCGCCAGCCTTTACTTCGAAGCTGACGCCTTTCACAGCTGTTTCAAGACCCGTATAGCTTTTAGAGACATCGCTAAATTTTACGATCGCCATGAGAAACCTCTTAATTAGTTTTGAGAGCGGCTGTGGCCTTTAGTTTCGTAATGTGTTGAATAGGAAGCAAAGCAGCGAGTACAGAGAGGACCATCACGGCCGTGGTAACTATTACGTTGTGGATCCAATGAACCGCTGGGTAGCTAACTGTGTTGATGAGTGCGCCGTTCATGCGAATTTCTTTTGCGGTGAGCCACGCCAAGTCGAAACCTGTTTGTTGAAAATAGTAGGTAATACCTATGCCGAGCAGGTTTCCGACCACCACCCCGACCGCAGCTAACAGCAGTGTTTCTAGAAGTACCATGCGCACCATTTCGGCCTTAGTCGTGCCGATGGCCATCATGACTCCAAATTCTCGCGTTCTTTCCATGATGCTCATCAGGATGGAGTTAGCAATACCCACCGACGCGATAAACAGAATGATGAACATGAAGATTTTGTTCGCAGCGTTGTATACTTCGATGGAAGCCATCAGGTGTCGTTGCAGGTCCATCCAGCTTAGCGCCTCAATCGAGTGGCTAGCGAATGCGGTTTTTGTTTCCGCTTGAAGCGCCTGGATTTTGGTTTCATCCTTTGCCATCACGGAAAATTGATGGATTGCATTGCCGGGCAGACTGAGAAGGGCTCGGGCATCCTCAAGCCGAATGAAGGCAAGCGATTTATCTGCCTCGGATTCTGTATTAAAAACACCCTGCACGTAAAATAGCTCGTTACCGATGCTGCCATCTACCCCTTGCGTGAGGGCGACTAGCTTGGATCCCACACGAACGTTGAGCCGCTCTTTGAGCCCAATGCCAATCACAATGGGTTTGTGATTTGTCTCCCCTTCAAAGTAAGTTCCTTCCACTATGCGGGAGTGGAATTCGGTGGTGTGTTTATCCATTTCGGGGCGGATGCCCATATAGAAGATATTGGATGACCCTCGAGCCGAAGAAAGGAGCCCTTGGGCTAGGATCTTTGGACTATAGGCCCGGACTTTTGGGTTTTGCCGGAGCCAATCCTCGATCGAAGTTGGATCCGCGATAAACTTTCCTGCGTCCTTATATTCATTGAAGCCCTCAGCGGCGACAGTCAAATGACCGTTCATGTATCGAATGGCATTTTCAATAAATTGTCGATTTAGCGCGTCGATATAATTGCTGGCCCAAATGAGCCAACCGCCGCCGATCGCAATGGCGTTCACCGCCAAGATCGTTCGCCTTTTGTTTCTCCAAAGATTTTTCCAGCAGAGTTTCAGCAAGAAACTATTCATGTAGCCCCCTTAACGCAGTGGCGACAATGACCACCCAGCAGTGATCACCCGCCCTTTTTGGGCATTCTGTCTCAAGTGTTCTTTTCGGAATATTTCTAGATCAATGCGACGATCGTATAGAAGTTTTTCGTAGCTTACAGTCGTGAGATGGGCCTTGTTCTCTGCGGTGCGGACTTCAACACGTGTGGGTACGATTCGGTCATCCATTTTCTTAAAAACACTTAGCTGGATGGTGCGTACCCATTTGCCATCTTCATCGTAGAAACTTTGCTGGACCGGGAGTTGATCGCGTGTGCGTGCCCAATACACGATCTTGCCCCAAACAACAGGGGCGCCCGGTTTGGGGGTGCATAGGATCTTAATGGTTTTTTGCCCGTCGACTGTCTCGTTGCCAAGTATTTTGTGAGTGTAGTCGGTAGCGAGCGAGCTAGCTTTCATCAGATCATCGTTGGTGAAATCGCTTCCCATCCAGGACTGCAACATCAAGGATGTCGGCACGCGTACAGTTTGGTCCACCTTGGGTAGGTAGTTCCACATGTTACCCTCTACGCGAAGGGAGGACACGCCTTGTTCTTTCTTTGGGGATAGGATCTCTACCAGAGCGCGCTGCTGCCCTGAGGACCAGGAACGTATTTTGAGCGTCCGTGTATAGTCCGGGCGCTTGATGGTCATTACCATCAATGCCTGGGTGGTATTCCCACGCATGGTTCGTTCACCATGCTGAATGATTTTTGTGGCCGTACTTTGCGCGTACGCTTGATGTGCAAAAAAGATGTTTCCTAGAACGAATCCCACCCCAACTAAGTATTTCGCCACTGTCGGACCTCCTTATAGCCCGGCGCCCTACTGCAATAGCGCCAGGCAACTGGTGACTGAACCGGCATAGGGATCGTTTCCGACTCCTCCGGTGAGCAAACAAGCTTGAACCGAATGGTTCCCATTCCCAAAATTCGTGCTAAGTGCGACGCCAAAGCCTGAGGCGCCGTCAAAGGCATTGGTACGGCTCTGTAGACTAAAAGCGCCTTTTACTAAGGTGGCGTTGGTTACGCCGTTTAGGACAAGTTCATCAATGGGAAGAAGAGTGAAGTTCTTCAGGTTGATGCGACCGTTATAGAATTCCCAACCGATCTTGATACCGTTATCGCTTTTGAAGCTGACGTCCGCGTCAAAACTCATGTGCTCTACGTATTTCATACCCACAGCCTCCAAATCGACCGTGGCACGTAGGGGGAAGAGCTTAAGCATCACGGTTCCACGTAGGTGGCAGGAGGCATCATCGCTAAATGTGAAACCGATGCCGACGAGGGCAAAACTAAGTTTGGGTTTGCAGGTTGCGGTATCCAGTTCGTCGGCTTCGAGGATGGTGGCTAAAATTCCGGATTGGGCGGCTTGCATGACTTCGTGAATTTCACCCTGCGCTGTGGAGGCCATTTCCTCTGACAGCGTCTGTGTGTGGAAATCATTCACTGTGTTCAGGCGGCCCCCACACGCGGCCAAACTAAGCAAGGCAACTGCAGTTAGTGTCGTTTGTCCGAAACGGCTTGATGCGCTCATGAATACCCTCCTGGTATTGCTGGATCCCCTTGCGGTTTGCTGTTCTTGAAACGCCCCTCATGGGCCAATCTGCGATCTCGTGATGCGGTTCGTGGTGGCTAATGGATTCATGTTAAGGGTTTTTGAAGCAGCTATGTTGCGGGGCGTGTGCGGTTTTCTTCACGATTGTTGAATGCGGGAAAACCATGGGTTCAATTTTGTCGATCCGCTAAGCAGGTACGTCGGAAATATCGTCAAAAAAAAGGGGGGGATTGTGTGGAAAAAAGCGCAATTAGGGGAGGGTGCGCTTGCACCTTCCCCCGAAGTCCAGTCGAAGACCTCTATTTCGCCTCAAGCAACTCGACTTCGAAGACCAGAGTCGAATTAGCCGGAATAGGCCCTACAGCCTGGGGGCCATAGCCAAGATGGGGCGGAATAGTAAGTTTTCGGACTTCGCCGATCTGCATGCCTTCTACGCCTTGCTCCCACCCTTGGATGACCATCCCTTGACCCAAGGTGAATTTGAACGGCTCTCCACGATCCTTTGAAGAATCGAACTTGGTGCCGTCCACGAGCGTGCCGGTGTAATGGACCGAAACTGTCTGCCCCTTGGCGGCTTTGGGGCCGTTGCCAGGTTTGATTGTTTCGATTTTCAGCTCCGTTACCTCGGATGCCGCTTGCTGCTTTTTGGTGCAGGCAGTTTGCGAAAGCAACGCCACGGTGGCCAAAAACATTGTGATGTAAATGGATAAGGTTTTCATATTGAGCAGTATTATACTGCATCACCAAGCGGAATCACGTGAAAATATTTTTGTTTTTCTACGATGCACCTGCCGATACAATAAAGCTTCTATGAAACCCGCAAAAATTGTACTGCCTTTACTGGTGCTGGGATTCCTTGCTGCCACTCCGCTGCATGGCGACACTGTCATTAATATAGTTGTCAAAAAGCAGGAGGAGAAGAAGCGGTACCGTTGGAGTCTAGCCGAGTGGTTCAAAGTGAAGTCAGCCATGCGGATGCAGGACCTGTGGTTTGCAATGAACGCCCCAAGCCCATACGAGTTCTATCTTGGGGCTGACTATTTTTTTGGCCGGCAGCCTTCGGGTGCTATTGATGAATGCTGGCGCATCAACCTGGGCGGGTACGCGCGTATCTTTGGCTTGGAGTTTGAAAAGGTGTTTAGAAACCAAGAGTGGTCGGGAATCTTCAATCTGCGTGTCTTTGGGCGCTACGTCCAAAGTACGAACCTCACCTTGCAAGGGGGCATTCGTTCGTTTGAGGCGCCAACCATTTTCCGCAATCTTTTTGCGGGGGGATTTATTACCCTCTATATCACCAAGGAACTGGCCGTGGAGGGCCTGTACCGCCACTTTTTTACCTCTTTGGAAAATCCAGGTGGCCTGCGGACCTGGGGCGATCGTTTTGAAGCGACTGTTTTCTTGGACTACAAAGTGGCGCGGGCCTATGTCACCTACCTCGCTGAAACCGAGCAGATCGTACAGGGTAGCCCAGCCACGAACAACAATATCAGCGGGTTTCGCGGTGGTCTAAAACTGTTCTTTTGACGAATCATTTTTGTCCTTATCGGCAGAAAATCTTCGCAAAAAGCAGGGTCTTGCGGTAGGAGTTGGGGGTTCAAGTTTACTTTTAAGGAGGCGCGAATGCGTTCTTTGTTTCTTACTCTGTTGATTGTCGCATGCTGCTTGGCCCCGACTCGGGTGTGGGCGGATGATAACGACTCGGAAAATACCACCAACCAATTCCCCACTGGGCTTGTCTATGGTCTGCATGTCGGCGTGAATCTGGTGTCTAGCTTTACGGGTGGCGGGCTGTCCACGGTCAACCGCATAGGATTTCAGGCGGGACTGGACGGTAAGTATTATTTTGCACCCAATGTGGGGCTCGCCTCGGGCCTCCAATTTGTAAGCCGCGGTGTTGGAACCAATGGCGCGTTCTTTTTAGATATCCCGCTAGCGCTCTCGTTCCGTTACGGCGGGCTGATGGCCAAAGACTCCGGGTTTTCCTATATGGATTTGGGCGGTTTTGCCAGCATCCCGTTTGCCAACATTTCCGCCTCCTTCCCCACCAAGTTCGGTGCCGGTCTGTATGTGGGCGGCGGAACCTTATTCAAGGTCACGGAGAGCTTCCGGATGGGTTTTGCGAGCTGGTTCAAGTTTGGTTTGGCCAACTCCATTAACTCAACGACAGCGAACAATATTCTGGAGCTTGGCATCGGTATTATTTCTCTTTTCTAAGCCAAGCGGGAAGCAAAGACTATTGGGCTGCAGCGGCGCGACCGCCTGCGGCCCATTTTTTTACCTCTGAAATCAGCCGGGCAGACTCAATTGGCTTGGTTAGGCAGTCGTCGCACCCTGCTTGCAGACACCGTTCTCGTTCTTCCTTCATCGCGTGCGCGGTGAGCGCGA
>JAGQZV010000132.1 GCA_020435295.1 Bdellovibrionales bacterium
GGGTTACCCAGCGGCGCACGGCCCCTTGAGCGTAAGAGAGTCAGAACTGTTCTCTATTTTGCTTCAGACGATTCGACGAGTGTTTTTAGCTTTTGTAGTCCTGAATCGAAGCTGCTGTTGATGTGCTGGCGTACATCGATGAGGGTGCAAAAAAGGCGTCCGATAAAGCCATTTTCCCCCCAGACCGTCCAGCGTACCTTACTTCCGTCCTGGGCCGAAAGTATTTCGATGGATGCATTTTGCTTCATTGCCTGAGGTTTGACGTAGTCGAGTGCGAATACTGTCTTTTGATTGGCGAGGGATTCGATGATTGTGGAGGAGCCTTCTCCCATTTGTCCCTCGCTCGTCCAGCTAGACGTAGCCCCGACGCCTTCTTCCTGTTCGCTGAATGTCAAAACCATTTTGGGATCGACTTCTTTCCAGGGCATCCATGCATCCATTTTCTTGACGTTATTAATCCAGGGAAAAATCGTTGCCGCAGCCGCTTGGATGGTGACCTCACGAGAAAATTCGTACTTGGGAGATTTAAAAGCGACATAAAGTACGAAGACGCCTAATAGCACGCCTAATGCAATGCCGGTCTTTTTCACCATGTAGGCCCCCAAAATGGATCAGATTTAGAAAAGCCTACTTAGTATATTAGGACTTGCCCTTAAAAGGTACGGTTTTTCTCATGAGTGTCGGTGGTCACGCGGGTACACTGCATCGGCTGGTGACCAGTTATGCCATAGAGTTGCCCCGTAGTCGCTATCCCTGGTTCGACTGAGAAGTACTCGTCAACAACTAGGCCGGCGGCTACGGCTCCACTCTTGTCTCGTAGATAGACGTTCAAGCGGTCAGCCATCCACGCACCGCGAAAATAGTCGACTCCGGAAAAATTCTGGCAACTTCCGTCGCGACAAATACTAAGCTCACCTTTGCCCTGTACGCTGTCGCTCAGTTCGAAGCTGCCTCCCAGACTTAGTGTCTCGGTGCTGTCCTCTGGAGTGCACGTAAAAGCCTCGATGGACCCAAAGGCCCTGCTAGCCAAACTCAAAACAACAAAAAACAGAAAGACATGTCTCATTTCAGCTCCTCCGGCTCTATGGCCCAGCTGAGAGACTAGCTTTCAAGAGCGTACGGAACAAGCTACCAGAGGGAATCTATTCTTAACCAAAATCGAAGGCAGCAAAGCTGATCTAGTTTGCGATACCGCTTAAACACAAACGGCTAACAGCTGTTTTGTCGTTCTTGTCTGGGCGCGGATCGGGATTTGTACATTTGGAACCGATCTTATATGAATCAACGTACCCAGTGCGCCCGAAGTTGGCCACGTCGGAAGCGATTTTGTCACAAGCCTGCTTTGCGGCTTCGAGGTTGGTGGCCGTCAAGCGCGTTGGAGCAAAACCAATTCCCATGATGTCTTTAGTACAGTCCTTGCCCCAGTAGAAACCGATTTCTTGAAGAGTTTCTTCTCCGCCGTGACCATTGGGCTTTCGGAGCAAGAGGGAGAGCTTGGCATCTAGTACGTTGGCGTAGCACTTCTCCCGGTCCGATTCGTTTTCGCATTCGGCGATGTCTAAGTGCGCAGCCCGTGCGGTAATTGATACTAAGAGTAGACTTAGAAAAAGATGCTTCATTTGCCCTCCAACCAAAAAATAGGTTCTAAACCTCCAGCTACCAGCTGTGGCGCGAGGAGTCAACTTCGAGTTGGCTAGTTGCACGTGTGACTGGGAAAGCGATCTTTAAGAGCAGTACAGTTTTGGGAAATCTCAGCGGGGCTGAGTTCCCGATTGTAGACGCCAACGTAGGCGATGTCGCCATTTAGGTAGTCGGTTGCAGCATTGTAGTACGTTAGAGAATCGGACGCCGTAGCCGTACCTTGGGTATAGGTAGCCGCTGTGAACCCCACAGAAGAAGCCGTTTCCAGACTTCCGTCGTAGGCCAAATTTAGTTCGCCACTTCCGAAATTGAAAATCCCCGTTAGATGGATCCAAGTGCCGCTCGCGAAGGAGCTAGCTCCGGTCTTCTCCAAAAAGCTGTCGGTAGTTTGGCTGCGTCCTGCAATAAGCAACTTTCCCGCATTGGCTCCGTCACCGCGAAAATTGATCCAGAGCCCAGCCTTTGCCCCGTCGACACTTACATAGATAAGGTTGTTATCGTATTTGCCCGATTCCAGGGTGCTGTAACGAACCCAAAAATCAATGGTCACCGCGCTTGCGCCTGCCAGCTTCGTGCCCAGTGTTCCCGTGCCGAGATCCACCCGATCGTTGGTACCGTCGAGTACGAGGCGGTAAGGATCGGCGGTCGCTCCGGTTCCGTTCCAACCACTAGTGGACCCGCAGCCCGCAAAGCCGGTGAGGGTTCCAGTCAACGCACTGATGAGATCAGTCCATGTCAAAGTGGCACAGCCTGTTGCGGGAAAGGCGCTGCCGTCGTACGTGGCGGCGTCTAGCTGATAGACCAAACCAGACGTCACAGTAGTGGGCGTCGTGTCACCTCCTCCACCTCCACTTCCACCGCCGTTTGACCCGCAGCGGGCCAAAAGCAGGGCGAAAGCGCACATTAGAATAGGGCTTGTATACCGTTTCAATAGCGCCACTGTTTCAAGGGTATTAACACCTAGTGTAACCGGAAATGCCGACTCGGCACTAGCTGTCAGTTGATTTCTTACAAAACCTATCGAACGTGGTGCCGTGAGGCGTATTGGCGCGCTGTGGCGAGTGCTGAATAGTATAGTCAGTGGCCGCCGATAGATTTGAAAATAACTGGGCACACCTTTCCTTGATCAGGATCGGATCTCGAACCGCTTAGATCCCGTTTAGGGGCAAAGTGATAACGGCGTGCAGGTTTTTCCACCTTTTTCCCATCCGGGCGTGTGTAAAAGTCAGCGGTTCCGAGATCCGTTATGCTCGGAAAGGCCGCCGCGGCGGATGTTAACAGCTTGACCGAACTTACGACGTCAAGCCCGGTGCGTGACTGATCGGCGAGCCTTTGGAAGGTCGCCAGGGTGCGTTCCCCAGCGTCAAATAGATTTCCGGGGGGGTTGTGTAGCGCCGCTGAGTCAGTTAGCGGCAAGTCCATTGAAAGGAAGTTTCCGGCCAGCGCTCGAATTTCTACGTTCTTGTATCCTTTTTGTGTGGCGTAAGCGAGAAGCGCATTCCCAGCACGTTCGGTCATCTGGGGATCCAAATCATTGACATAAAAGATGACGCGCGCGTGCGTGCTCGCCAGTTCGTCTAGACGGGCTTGCGCCACTTCAAGTCGCAAACGCGTCCCGGGGCCGACGACAGTCTGTCCGGACTCGACGTTTGCTGCCCCGTACTCGATGTGGACCCACGGGTCTTTGGCGTGCGCCGTTGAAAGCAACCCCAATGCTACCGTTACGAACACTTTCAGCATTACCTGTATTGTACACGACAATTTCTAGTGCCGGCGTGAGCCAATCTTTGGATCTCCTGCGCGTGAAGGAGTGAAAGGGGCCCGAATGGGGACCCATTGCCAGGAGGAAACATGAGAAAAACTAGATTGGTGTTGGCGGTAGTGGCTCTGCTTCTGACCGCGGGGACCACTTCGTCGGCCGCTGTAGCCAAGAATCAGCGGCGCCTTGTGTTGGTGTCCAGCTTGCAGAAGTTTGGACTCAACAAATACAAATGGCTCTACAGCTTTTTGGATGCTTCAACCATCAGCATGGGGCAGGCCGGACTTGGGGGGAATTATTCCGGAGTCTCTGTCATTCAGGATGCCTACGGAACGAAAGCGAACTTTGTAAATTGTTTGCGCCACACGGCTGCGAGTCCCACGGTAAAGGCAATTGATGTGGTGTTATCTCTCCACGGAGCGGACGAGAAGCTGTACTTCCATGACGGCAAGGTAGTTGCGGCCGACTTGGAGGCGGACCTAAAGACGATTCCGAATCGTTCGAAACTCCGCTTAATGTACAATCTTGCGTGCTACGGTTCCACCCACCGGAACAATTTCCGTAACAGCGGCTTCCGTACGGCTATTGGCGCGCGCAAAGTGAATACCGCGTCGGCGTCGGAGTACCCTGTGTTTATCTCCAGATGGAACCTCGGTCACACGATTAGTTCAATCTTTGCGCAGACTAATGCGGATCCGGCGATGCAAGTGAGTGACAACGTTGCTAAAAGTTGGGGGTTTAGCGATGCCGACAGCTACAAGCTCATCAGTGGCACGAGCGGTCTGACCATTAACTCTAACGCCAATTAACCACTTGGGGGAGGTCCTCTGGACCTCCCCTTCGTTTTGGAGGGAAAACGCGATGCGCTACCTACTGCTTATCATTGTTGTCCTTGGCGGATTTTGGTTGCTCAGCCAGAATCCGTCGCAATCGAACGAGGAGGAGCAGACCGTTCAAATCCAGACTGCGAAAAAAGAAGTGTTGCCATCGGTATTGCGGGATCCGGTGCCACTTGCTGAAAAAACGGAGGACCAAGCGCCAGTGGAATCTGAGGTGGAAGCGGTCGATGAAGAGGCGTTCGTAGCGCAATTGCAGGAGCGCTTTCGCTTCATCGCGGAGTTGCCAGGAGCGCACGAGCTTGCGTGGGATATCCGCGATGCGCTTTTAGACAATCCGAATGCATTTGACATGAGCAATATCACCGTAGGCCCCGAACACCTGCTGCGGCCCGATTACTTAAATTACATGATTCCCGATCCGGCATTGCGAGAGAAATGGGTGGCACTCATGGATATTGTTATGGACTCTTTGCCTAGTGAATAAGCTGCCTAACGCTAAGGGTTGAGGTTTTCTGTTTCTGTCACTAAACTGGCAGCGAGACCTTGCGACGGAGTCCTATGAGCGATGCTGCATTTAGACCCTACACGCGAAGAGAAGAACTGGCCAACGCCATTACCCACGGACTTGGCGCTTGTCTGAGTGTTGCGGCGTTAGCAGTGCTGGTAGCGTACGCCAAAGACGCGTGGCGTGTGGTGAGTTTTAGCATCTATGGTGGATCGCTGGTGCTCCTTTTCTTGGCGTCTACGTTCTACCATTCCTTTCATGATCCTCGCGTGAAACAAATCCTCAAGATTGTGGATCATAGTGCCATCTTCATTCTGATAGCCGGAACGTACACACCGTTGATGCTGGTTACGCTTCGGGGCGTTTGGGGTTGGGTGATTTTTGGAGTCATTTGGTTGCTTGCACTGTACGGAGTCGTACTCAAACTGTTTTCACGCCTTCAGTCTCGGGGATTGTCCCTTGCTCTTTACTTGGGAATGGGTTGGCTAGCCGTTGTTGCCATTCGTCCGCTGATGCAGCGCCTGCCATTCGCGGGTATTGGGTGGCTCGTTGCGGGTGGGATTTGTTATACGCTCGGAACGGTCTTTTATGCTCGCAAGAAGATGAAGTATAGCCATGCCATTTGGCATCTGTTCGTGCTGGCGGGTAGTACCTGCCATTTCTGTTGCATGCTCTTCTACGTAGTTTAGTTCCCCCTGAAATATTGCTTTGACGGGTGCGGCTCTTGTCTCTATGTGTAAAAAGAGACGCGGGTGGGACCGCGTCAGAAGAAATATATTTGGGGGCAAAATGAAACTATTAGGAATCTTACTCACCACTCTTCTTGTGTCGGGCACAAGTTTCGCCAATACCGGGCTTGAGTCGGTCTCTAACTACGACCTGATTCGAGAACTCTCCAGGCGTCTTGAAGGAGGTCAAGTCGAGGGAGGGGCACAAGCGACCTTTTCTTGCAGTTCTAACGTGATGAATGTCAGCTTGATCAGCGCGAGCGGTGAAGAGTTCAGCAAATCCATTGCTCTTGATTATTCGTCTAACTGCATGGCCTACAAACAGGTTTTTGCGGGGAAAATTGTTTCCGTTTCTCAGTTGAAAATTATCGCCATGTGCCATTCCAATCGCCTGCACCGGCTGGCGCTGCTGCCGGGCGAACTGAAAGAACTGGAAGTCAAAGACTTGGATTTTTCGAGTACATGTCAGAGCGAAGCAAAGATCATTAACGACAAGCTCTAGATCTCATCATTCGGCCTCGGATCCAGAAGGGTCCGAGGCTCCAAAACGAACCGTTACGAGTTCATTCAAACTAAACCCGCTGAACTCCATTGCTTTAATTGTTCCGGTTAGTAGCGGAGTAGGCTGCTCGCTAGAATAGTCTACGTCAATAGGAGGTAAGTCCCCGTAGGCGCCTCGGATGTACTGCACTAAGTGGGCGCACGCTGCAGGTGTGAGAGAGTTCTCACCACCCAAAAGCGCACGCTCCAGGGCACAGGCTCCAGATTCTGTGAAAGCAAATTGTGTGGGTTTACCTTGTTTGAAGCCTTCCCAGCTTCCTTTCTCAAGCACCACTTCCCCATCCACACTAAATTCGAAAGTCCTTTCACCCATCAATACTCTTCCTCGGATGAGTACCAGCGCGCCCGTATCGTCCGTTGGTATAAGAGTGAGGTGTTGAAAGCTAAATTCGCTTTCGTGCAAATGGGTGACAAACTCGTTGTCCGCGCCTATTCGCCGGTTGGCGATGGACCGGATCAGCGGGTACGTAAGATATGTGTTGAGTAGAGTCCTGCGGTAGTCGGGCAGGTCTAGACTCTCTAGCCGCTTGGTGTTTTCGCGTTGCTCGCGCACTACCTTATAATTGTATTCTCCTTGCGCATGGGTAACGGCCTGCAATCTAGCCGCGCAGGAACGCTGTACCGACCGAACAACCACTTCGCCGGCTAAACTGGTTAATGTGGAAAGAAGCACCGCCAAGGCGGCTATAACGGTTACTCGTGCCCCCATAATCCCCCGCTCTTTGCCCCAATAAAACACCTGGTAGCGCAACATGTCAAACTGGGGCGGGGTTCCAAAAGGTGCCTATCTACTTTTGGAACTTCCTAGAAAGGCTTGAAATTCCGCAGGGGATACCGCAAGCTCGACTTTTGTCACTCTTTTATTAGCGAGCTGTCACTTTGGGTTTTAGATTCCAGCACTGGGAAGCCCGCGTACCCAAAACTCCGAAAGACTTTTCAGAACTGGGTGCCATTCTTTTTGAAAACCGATCTTTTTCGCCGATCAAAAAACTGGACTATGGTGACCATGGACTCGAGGCGGCTCTCCATACGATTCGCAGGGCCATCGCAGAAAACAAAAAGGTCGCTCTTTACGCAGACTACGACGTGGACGGCACAATGAGTTGCGTGAGCTGGATCTGGTTTTTCCAGGCCATCGGTTTCTCAAACTTTGTTCATTACATTCCGTGCCGCTTCAAAGAAGGCTATGGGCTGAATCTTGACGCCGTCAAATACCTCGTCGAAGACGAAAAGGCCGAACTGATCATTACCATGGATACCGGTATTACGGCCAACGAAGAAGCTGCTTATTGTGCCGCGCGTGGGGTGGGTTTTGTCTGCACGGATCACCACAAGATACAGCCGGACAAAATGCCAAACTGTATTATTCTTAATCCAAAGTTGCACCCGGAAGAGCTGTATCAAGAGCTTTGTGGGTGTGGGATCACCTTTGTTTTGCTGCGGCGTTTGGCCGAGTACTACTCGCTAAGTCCAGAGCTATGGACGGACTTGCTCGCTCTTGCAGGTCTTGCAACGATCTGCGATATCGTCCCTTTAAACCCAGTCAACCATGAGTTGGCGCGCCTGGGGGTACGGGCGCTGATGCGCAGCCGCCGTCCTGTCCTAAGGCAGCTTCGTGAGGCGGCATCGTTGCAGAGTGGAATGGACGAAAAAGATGTCGGTTTTCGGCTAGGGCCGCGTATCAATGCTGTCGGGCGACTGGGGCATGCCGATCAAGTGGTGCGAGCTTTCGTCGAGCAGAACCCAGCGCAACTTATCGACTACATGGATAGTTGTAACGCGGAACGAAAGACAATCCAGGCGAGGATTGTGCGGGAGGCTAGTGCCGAGGCAAAACGCTTTTTGCGCGATCCGGTTCTGTTTTTGGGTGGCGATTGGCACCCGGGGGTTGTGGGAATTGCGGCGAGTAAGATTGCAGAAACCTATTGGCGGCCCACCTGGCTGTTTGAGCGCAAGGATGGGCGCGGGAAGGGGTCGGCGCGTTCGATACCTGGCTTCGATGTGACTGAGGCGATGCAGGCGGTCGGGGACCTCTTCATCAAGTTCGGCGGGCACCGTGCTGCGGGAGGCTTCACCTTCGACTTAGGAAACGAAGAGGCCATTCGCGAGAAGCTGAACCAATATGCCGCAGCCAAACAGCGCGAACTTCCTAAACTGTGGGAGAGTACCATCCAGTATGATTGCACTCTACCTGTGGAATTGGCCGAACTTCGCTTGGCCGAAGAACTTGAAACCTTAAAGCCATTTGGTCACGGCTTCGAAGAACCACGGTTTTTGATCGAAGCCGAAATTGCAGGGGTACAGTATTTTAAGGATAAGCGAACTGGCGAGCCAAAACATACAGCCGTCATGATCCGCCGTCAGAATGGTTTGGCGCAAAAAATTCTGTTCTTTAACGAAGTGTTCGACGTGTTTGAGTCTGCTACCCGTGCGCGATTTGTTGTTTCGGCGAGTCGAAACGAGTTTAGAGGCCAAGTATCGTTGTCTCTGATGGGCCATGATTACGAAGTGGTGGACGTGTGAAGAATTACGCTATCGATCCTGCTGACATAAAAGAGATAGCACCCTATGAAGGTAAAGAGTATCTCCAGGTGCTTAATCACTTGATGAAGAGCGATCGCTTGCCGGCGATTGTTGCTGGCTTCTTTCCTAACACTAGCCTAGACGAGCTTCTCAAAATGGGCGAGGCGGTGCAAAATGTCGGCGACTTTCACAGGACGATTATTGCCATAGCGATAAAGTCGCTCTTGAACCGTACGACGGACGGTTTGGAAGTAAGCGGTCTAGAGTCCATTTCAGGTGAGCGGCGCCATGTGTATGTTTCTAACCACCGGGATATCATCGCGGATTCGGCCTTGCTCTCCTTTGCGCTAATGAACGCGGGTCACCGGACTCTCAAGATTTGCTTGGGGGACAATCTGCTCTTCAACGATTTTACGAAGTACGTCCTTAAGATTAATAAAGGGGTCATCGTGAAGCGGGATCTGGCGCAGAAAGAGCTCTTGCGGTGGTCGCACGTGCTTTCTCGGTACATCCACGATGAGATCCGTTCTGGAGAAGACTCCATTTGGATAGCCCAGCGAGAGGGGCGGACCAAGAACGGCGTAGACAAGACCCAGGCCGGGGTGCTGAAGATGCTGGCTTTGGAAGGTGAAGGAGAATGGGTGGGACGCTTAGCCGCTTTGCACATTCGTCCCGTTGCAGTCTCCTACGAGTATGAACCTTGTGGTCCCCTCAAGGTTCGAGAGCAACTACACCGGGCTAGGTCCGGTGAATATGAGAAAGCGCCGGACGAAGATGCGCAGAGTGTGTCCGTAGGCCTACTTGGTCCCAAAGGGCGTATCCATATTAGTGTGGGGGAAGAGTTGGGGACGCCGGTATGGGACCAAGTGCATTGCGAAGAAGCGAAATCGGAGCAGCTGAAATCGCTTTGCGGCATTTTGGACACCCATATCCACCGCCTGTATCACCTTTTCCCGTCTAATTACGTCGCGTTTGACGTTCTTGCCGGTACCCCGCGCATGGCAGATCACTATGACCTGGCCTATAAGGAGGCCTTTCTCGACCGAATGCGGGGTGAGCTCGCGCTACTTGGCCCCGACGCGGAGGCGGCCGTCCCTTTTTACCTTCGTATGTATGCCGCGCCCGTGGTTTCGGCCCTGTCACTTGAGGATTCCGGCCCACCTTGTTGAAATCTAGCGTGATTTTCTTGTTGAAAGCTTTGTTTCTACGGGTAAAGTGTGGCTGAGTTTTTTTTGCATTTTCACGCCCATGTAGCTCAGCGGTAGAGCACTTCCTTGGTAAGGAAGAGGTCACGGGTTCAAGTCCCGTCGTGGGCTCAGTTGGAGGAAGAGGAATGTCGAAGGAGAAATTCGAGCGCACCAAGCCGCACGTGAACGTAGGGACAATTGGGCACGTGGATCATGGGAAGACGACTTT
>JAGQZV010000133.1 GCA_020435295.1 Bdellovibrionales bacterium
GGGGCAGAGAAATGGCAAGGGTGCTACCGATCGTATGAAACGCGTACGGAGAGCCTGCTCGTCTTAGTCCCTCGACGTAGTATTGCAGAAAACCTTCGTACAGATCATGGGCCGTGTCGCGGCCGCCCTCCAGGTCGCGGTGGCGAAAGGGGTAAAGATACGCCGAGACCCCTTCAACGGCGGGGATCTCAAAATATTCAAGGGGTACTTGCACGTCGGCATCGGTAGTGTGGACTGTAGAAGCATCCAGCTGGTTCTCGGCAAAGAGGCGTAGCGCGATATCGCAACCAATTTTGCGAGCTAGGCCCACTCCTTGCTTTTTGGGAAAGGCAAAATCGCCCGTTCGGTTCACACATAGAACGTCCAGTGTTTTGCTAATCGCACACAGAGAAAGCGGTTCGGGGCCTGTTACTAGCGTTGTTAATGAGAGTGCGTCCCAAGTCTGGGCGGCGGCCTCGGTCTCTCCATTTAGGACAAGTACGCAGAGTGTTTTTCCTCGGGTAGTGTCGGCGGCACGCACGAGCGCTCTTAGGCATGTGGGAAGCCATAGTTGTTCTCTTCGGGCTGGGATGGCCACCACGCGCTTCCAGCGTCGAGAGTGGAGAAAGCTGAGCTGGGTGCTTTCGGGCTCCGCGTACAAGCTAAGATATTTTGCAATAGCCTCTGTCAATGGATGGCGCTTCTAAAGGGTACCGCCTGAATCGCTATGGCTTCTTCATCCAAGAAATAACTGAGTCTGTCGCTAATAGCGGCGGGTTCAAAATAGTGGGTCGCCAAGTCTAGAAAGAGATCCTTGTGCCGATCTTCGGCGCGCGTGAGGCGGCGGTAAAGGGCTTTGAGCTCAGGATCCTCTAGAACGTCCGTTACTAAACCGAGCCGCTCGGTCCCGCGGGCTTCGATAACAGCCGCTACGACGAGACGATCCAGAAAGCGTTCGTCCCGCCCGGTACGCACCTTCTTGTGGAGAAGGTTTACATACCTATCCGGTTCATCGTGATCCAGTACCAGGCCTCGACGGACGAGAAGCCGGCACACCTGTTGGAAATGTTCTAGCTCCTCACGAGCAAAGTGGATGAGCGGGTCGATGATTTCCAGCCGATCGGGGTACTTCACGACAAAAGACATCCCCATCGCGGCCGCCTTTCGTTCGCACGCGGCGTGATCGAGGAGCAGGGCGTCCATGTCCAGGATGGCGTTGTGTGCCCACGCCAATGGGGTTTTGTGCCGCAACGAGAACATCCGCATCGTATACTTCAAAAAAACCAACGTGTCGAAGCCGAGTTTGGTGCAAGGCGGCACTTCCCATAGAGTTATAGGTTGCCGATTCTGCTGGAGTTTTGTATGACTGGTCGGACTAGCTTCTGGGGGAATCATGACGAAGAGATACAAATCCTTGGCTGAAATTCGAGCCGCGCTCGATCGAACGCAGCTTCCCGAGCTCTGGGACAGGGCGCAGAGGGCCTTTGAAAAGCAGTCGGGCTGGAACCGCAAGCAAGTTCAAAGCACGTTGCAGCAGTTCTCAAAGCTAAATGGCGTGAACAAGGCCTTTTTCGGAGGGCTTCTTATTGGGCAGGCCCTTCTTCCTGGAGATCGCGGGCTTTCTGCGAAGGCTGCCAAAGTTCCGGCCAAGGCCCGCAAGAAGGCCTCGTCTTCGCGTAGCGCCAGGGCAAACTGATCTGTGGCGCGGCCCATTAAAGTGCTTTTTGTCTGCGTTGCGAACTCCTGCCGCAGCCAAATGGCTGAGGTGGTTGCAAAAAGACTAGACCGCGAGGGGAACTTTTACTTTGAAAGCGCTGGGGCCATGCCGGCCGGCATCGTTGATAGCGGTGTGCGGGAATACGCCCAATCCAAGGGCTGGGATATTAGCGGGCAGCGCTCTAAGAGCCTGGACGAAATCCTGCCGCTAGCGGAATTTGACGCAGTCGTCGCGCTTTGTGCGGAAGCTTGTGTGAGTCTACCCGCGCTCCCAAAATCGACCACTGTCTTGCAATGGCCCTTTGCGGATCCAACAGGGAGTGTGGGCGTTTGCCGCCAAGCCGCCTACGAAAACCTGCACAGAGAGTTGGAAGAAAAAATTACCGCTCTGATGCAAATGCTAAAACAGGGCTAGTGAGCCTCTCTGGCGTCAAAAGCGCTTCGTACCGCTTCTCCCACAAAATTAAAGAGCAAAAGGGTTCCAAAAAGGCAGAGAAAGGGAAAAGTCGACAGCCACCAGCTGGAAAGATTTTCTTTGCCCTGACGCAATAGTTCTCCCCAACTGGCGGTAGGCGGAGGGAGTCCGAGCCCAAGGTAGTCCAGTGCCGCTAGACTCCCAACGCTAGCCGAAATCAAGAAGGGGGAGAGGGTGACAATTGGCATAAGAGTATTACGAAAGAGATGGACAATAAGAATGCGAGGTGTACCAGCCCCCAGGGCACGCGCGGCGGTTACAAATTCCATTTTTCGCACTCTTAAGACTTCAGCCCGCACGTAACTCGCGAGCGAAATCCAGCTAAAGGCGATCCAGACTAGCATCAAGAGCCACAAGCCTGGTGGGAAGACGCTGACTAGGAATATGATTACGTACAGTACGGGAAGCGCGTGCCAGATTTCTGTAAAGCGTTGCCCAAGGAGATCGACCCAGCCCCCCAAGTAACCTTGGAGAGCACCGAAAAAGTAACCCAGGCAAACAATAAAAACCCAAGACACCAGAGCGAACAGCATGGAGTTTCTAAAGCCATAAACGAGACGCGTCAGAAGATCTCGGCCCCTATCATCGGTCCCCAGCCAATTCTCAGTCGTCGGAGGGCTCGGTGGAGGCGTGGGAAGATCGCGCATCGATTCATTTGGGCCGTACGGGATCAATGGAAATAACATCCAATTGCTCGAATTTTGCTTGAAGCGATCAGAGCGTAGGATGCGCTTATAGTCAGGTAGGATACTAATGGAGTCCCCAAACGTTTCTGCCTTGTAGAAGCTAAACATCGGGAAATAGAATTCCTCCTCGAATCGCATGACAAAAGGTTTGTTGTTGCAAATCCATTCTGAAAACAAACTCACGAAGAACGCGACGGTTAAGAACAAGAATGAGTAATACCCTCGTTTATTTTTCTTGAAACGACGCAGCTGTTTTTGAAGGTGTGGATCCATTACGTAAAGTCGATTCGGGGGTCAATTACTACGTACAGCAGATCAGAGATTAGATTCCCCACAATATAAAGAACGCTCAATATCATGATGTTGGCGAGCACCACCGGGTAGTCGCGCTGAATAATCGACTCATAACTTAGAAGGCCGATTCCTTGAAGGTTAAAAATCGTTTCAATGAGCAGGCTACCAGCAAAGAAAAGACTGACCCACTGTCCAAAACCATTGGCAATGGGAAGGATTGCATTACGAAACGCGTGACGCCAAATGACCAACTTCTCTGTCAGCCCCTTGGCGCGCGCCGTAGTGATGTAATCTTGCTTGAGCTGATCAAGCAAAGAATTTTTCATCAGCATAGTCAGCATCGCAAAAAGCCCAATGGTGTAACACAAGAGGGGTAAAAACATGTGATGGACGATATCCGTGAATTTCTGCCAAAGCGTCAAGTCATAAAAATCATCCGAATGAAAGCCTTGAATCGGAAACCAGTTCCAGAACGTGCCACCGCAAAACAGAACAATAAGTACAATTCCCAGAGCGAATGCGGGTATCGAATACAGGAAGAAAATCAGCGCCGAAGTCCAGACGTCAAAACGACTGTTGTGGTGAATGGCTTTGAACACTCCCAGAGGAATGCAAACTAGGTATGCGGCGAGAAAACTGACAATCCCAAACGTTATGGAAACGGGCAAACGCTCCTTGATGAGTGACCAAACTGGTTCCTCGTAAGCATAGGAATCGCCTAAATCAAAACGGATGAGTTTGGAAATCCATGACAGGTAACGAATGGGCAAGGGTTTGTCAAAACCGTAATATTCTATCAGCGCTTGACGCTGTTCCTCTGTTACTTGCATGGTACGGCTATCAGAGACCTCACCCCCCATTCCGGAGAGTCGCATCTGGGCGATGGCTTGCTCTACCGGGCCACCTGGAGTGAGTTGCACTAGGACAAAACACACGACACTGATGCCAAACAACGTTGGCAAAGACACTAGGATTCTCTTGAGAAAATAGGCCCACACAGGTGTTATTTTAGAATTTTGTTAGTCGCCATGGCCTTCTTAAGCTTGTCCGCCTGATCTTTGTCGAACCACCAGTAGTGAAACAATGCTTTCCAGTTGGTGTACTTGTGGTACCCCTTTGCTTGCATGCCGAACTTGTCCCAATACGCAATGCGGTAAAACGTAGGTTCCCAGGCCATGCTCAGTGGTTGATCGTCGCCAATTATTTTGTCGAGCTTTTGTACCAGGGGAAGACGTGTTTTCTTATCGAAGGTTTCATCGATTTGACGGGCCAGTTTGTCGATCTCAGGGTTTTTGTAGCCCGTAACGTTGACGCTTCCCTTCTTGCCCGCTTCCGCTGATCCCCAGGAAACCGCAAAATCAGAGGGATCGATCCCTCGGCCACGATTGGAGGTAACGGCATCAAATTGCCTGTCATCAATTAGTCGAATCATGGTGGCCCAGTCCACGTTTCGGATATTCATCTTGATGCCCATTTTTTTCAGATCTTCTTGGTACATCGTAAGGTAACGATCCGCTGAGGGACTGCTGGCAAGCATGTCGAATTCGAAACGCTGATTGTCCTTTACCAGTATGCCGTCGCTGCCTACCTTCGTCCAGCCAGCATGAGCAAGCAGTTCTTTTGCTTTTCTTGGATCGTACGGGATCGGTTTGTTGTCCGGATGGTGGTATTCCGAATTCACGGCGACTGGCCCAGTGGAGGGTACGTATTGGTTGAAGAATAGCTCGTCGATCCATCTTTTGCGGTTCATCAGATAGGACAACGCGAGGCGCACATTCTTTTCCTTAAACAGCGGCCGCCGCATGTTCCACGCAATCCCCTGTGTCCCGTAAGGGGTGCTGTTCTCGACCTTCAGTTTTTTGATATAGCCGCGATCAAAGAGGGGACCTTTCGTGTCTTCGACCCACATTTTAGACACTAGAAAGTAAAAGAAATCGATGTCGCCCTTTTTGAAGGCCTCGAACTGAACGTTGTAGTCCGGGATACTAAGGAATATCACACGATCAAAATTGTACTTCCCAAGGTTTTGGGAGAGTCGGGTGCCCCAGTATTTGGGATTGCGCTTGAGTACAACCTGGCGGCCCTTGTCCGCCCGCAAAAGCGTGTACGGGCCGGAGCCTGATATGGTGCGGTTGTGGGATTTGTTAAAATCACCTTTGCCGTAAACATGTTTGGGTAAAATGAAAAGGCTGCTTATTTTCTCTAGATTCTTGAAGTGGAGATCCTTTGCCTTGAACTCCACGGTCATCTTGTCCAATACCTTGCAAGATTCAAAGGATGACAACATGGCGCGAAAGGGGGCAGTTTTATTTTTTGGATTCAAAAGCGCGTCCCAAGTGAATTTTACGTCTTCCGCTGTTACTGGTTTGCCGTCCGCAAACCGCGCCTCCGGATCCATTTTAAAAGTGAAAGTCTTTTTGTCCTTAGAGATATTCCAGCTTTTAGCGAGAAGCGGAATGGGGTCGTTAGTATCTGGATCCGCATCCAATAGCGTTTCTTGGACGAGCATCGAGACGCCCAGCGAGAGCTCTTCGAAAGCCACATAGCTGTTTAAGGACTTTGGGTATCCGGGAAAGCCAATCGTGATGTCGCCGCCCTTTGGTGCGTTGGGATTGCCCAGGTTTTTCGCGATTAGTGTGTCGGGTAGGGCGAACGCCAAAAACAAGATAGATATTAAGCCGATTCCTGCGGATCTCACAGGTGATGATCTCATTGCGGTCCTCCGGGATGCGGGCCATTAAGATAGAATAGTCCCATGAGACGCATTATAACGTGGCGGGGGGAAGGTGCCTAGTGGTTCTAAAAGGTGCCAGGCACCTTTTGGAACTTAGGCCGCGTTCTTTTTCTCTGCCTCTTCTTTCAGCGAGAGTACGATTTGATAGAGAGACTGTGCTTCCGTATTTGCGGGGTTTACGTTAAGGGCCCGCTTGAGCTCTTTTTCCGCTGCCAGATAGAACCCATTTTGAAGGTAAATTTTGCCGAGCCTAGTGCGCAAGTCGTCATTGAGGCCTAGTTTCTGGAGATGATCTTTGAGGATCCGGATGCAGTCATTGCGGTTGCCTAGCACGGTGTGGACTTCGAAGCATTTCATCACCAACGAAGTTTTCAGCGGATTAAGGCGGAGTGCGGTTTCGTAGGCTTCCGCGCCCTGCTTCAGCGCGTGCTCTTTGTTCTGCTTGGACTCCACTGCGCAGCAAGCATCTCCTAGGGCTTCGTGCAGCGCGGAAGAGGTGGGAAGCTGGCCCACGCCCTCGGTGAGCGTTTCGATGGCTTTAAACGGATTGCCCTGTGCAATCAGCGTGCGTCCCTGCAGCAAGTAGCGTTCCGCCTGGCGCTTGGATTCAAGCTGCTTAAAGATTTCGTCCATTTTACCTTTGAAGGTTTTTAGATCGAAAGGCTTGTTCAAGTACCCATCCACTCCGACTTCTGCCGCTTGAATGGTTTTGATCTCTTCAATGGAGGTTTGGGAAGTTACCATGATAAAGTGCTTGCTCGCGTATTTCGGCGTATTTCGAATCTTGCGCAGAAGTTGCATCCCGTTGGTATTGGGCATTTCCCAATCGCTGACGATAAGCGCGATATCATCTGCGTGTTTTTCCAGGAGTTTGAATCCCTCATCGCCGTCACCCGCTTCGAGCACTTTATTGAACCCAAAACTGGTGAGGTACTTTTTCAAGATATCGCGCGCAGCCGAGTCATCTTCGACGAGCAGCACACAGGACTTGTCTATTTTGTGTTCTTTGAGCACGGCGTCCAGGCGTTCCTTCAGTGCCTTGGGTCGAAAGGGTTTCACGAGGATGTTATCAACCTGCGCGCCCAAACCGAATATCGCTTTTATCCATTCGTAATCCTCCGTGGAAGCGATCAAAAAGATTAGCGCTTCTTTGCTCACTTCTAGAGTTCTAAGGGTCTCTAGTAGAGCGCGATTTTGCTTGCTCAGCGTCCAACTAAGGAAAATGAAGTCGACCTGACGCCCATCGTTGATAAGCCACTTGGTGGCTTCTTCTTCATTGTCAAACTCTTTAAAGTCGACCTTGCCAATGGTGCTAAGCACCTGCCGAAGATGATTTCGCTGTACTTTGTCCGGGTTGACGATCACCGAAAAGTAGTCCATTGGATTCTCCTTATGCGACCGGGATCTGCACTAGAAATACAGTGCCCTTGCCGACTTCACTTCTGACTGAAATGTGGCCACCGTGGTTTTCAATGATTTTTCTGGAAACGGACAAACCTATGCCGCTCCCCTTGTTCCCCTTGGTGGTAAAAAGGGGTTCGAAAATTTTTGTAATGTTTTCTTCTGCAATCCCGCTGCCGGAGTCTGCAACCATGATACGAATGTTTCTCTCGTCCGCGTCGGCCGTGATGCGGATCTCACCGCCCTTGTTTCCGATGGCGTGGATGGCGTTGATGATGAGATTCAAAAAGACCTGACCCATTTCGACTCGATTTACAACGGTCTTTGGAAGGTTGGGAGCGTAATGTTCTGTTACTTTAATAGCGTGTTTTTTAATCTCATGCCCTACAAGTTCTAAAGCTTCCTTGATGGGTAACACTAAGTCCACCTTCTCTCGCTTGGGTTCGGTTTTCACCATGGACTGTAGGTTGCGAATGATAATGGCGGCGCGCTCAGAGGATTTGCCGACGAGTTTGAGAGCCTCCTCCATTTGCGAGGGATCTTTGCTCTGCAAAGCAAGATCGGCGTGTCCCATGATAGAGAGAAGAATATTTCCGAACTCGTGACCTATTCCGCGGGCCATCGTGCCTACAGCCGCAAGGCGTTCGGCTCGGATGAGTTGCTCCTGTTGCGCCTTTATCTTTTCTATGTATTCTTTTTCTCGTCGTCTGCGATCCCAGTTTGCGGTCAGGTTATTTGCTTTCTGCAGAATCTCGGCCTTGGTGAACGGCTTGTTCAGAAAATCCCATCGATCGGAAAAAGTGGCGCCAAAAACATTGGTAATGTCCTCGATGCTGCGGTCCTGGTAGGCGGTGACCAAAACACACAGCAGGTCGGGATCGATATCCTTAATGCGACGAATAGTATCGATGCCGTCTAGTTCCCCGCCCAGTTTCACGTCAAAAAAGCCACCCGCATACGGTAAGCCTGCGGCGTAGGCCTGTTCGATGGCGCTAATGGCCTCAAGTCCGGTTTTTGTGTACGTGACTTCGTACTGCACCGGGTGAAGCACGGGGGCAGCTGCAGCCTGAGTGCGGGCGCTAGCTCGAGACGAACGCACCACAGGCGCATTCGTTTTCGGGGATAAGATGGCAGCGTAGGCTTCTAGGATACCTTCGTCGTCATCGAGTATGAGTAGGCGGTGATTCATCGTTTTGGCGTTCGTAAGGCCCACCTCGGGCTTTTAGGGTTCGTCGGTAGCTTTTCGGAGGGAAAGCACAAAAACTTAAATGTTAGAATATAGAGGCGTGACCTCGATCCGTATCAAAGATGCCCCCCTTATACTGCTAGTCAGCCTGGCGCTGTGCGGCGAATCTGTGCTCCTTCTGCATCAGATGCGAGTGCTCGACTTGCCGTGGACTCTGGGACGGCCTGGGTCAAAAGGCGAAGTCGTTGGAACGGTGCTTACGAAAACCAACGACGTGCGTAGCCGTGCTGAAGGCAGTCTAACTTGGTACCCAACGGGAGACGGAGATGTATTGCGTATAGAAGACACCTTGCTCACTGGGCCTGAGGGCAGTGTGCGTGTGCGGATTGAGCCCGAGGGTGAGGTGTTTCTTGGCCCCAACTCCATGATGCGCTTTTCGCAAACCCGGCAAGCTGGCGATTTACCTGTACTGTCACTGGACGTCCGTCGAGGAGCCGCCCGGGTGGCCGCAAAGTCGCGTGCTGTCGCCCTCCAAGTGCGGTCGCGCGCTCTTTCGATTGAAGCCGATAGCGAAGTAAAAGTGGTCGCGTCTGAACTCGCTCAGCAAGCTCGTGTCGAAGTAACCACTGGTTCGCTTCGGGAGGTGAGCGCGGAGGAAAGTTTGCAGGCGGGTCAGGCGGTGGAGATCCAAAACGATGGTGAGCTAAAGTCCGTCGCACTTCCCTTGAAAGTGTCGGACTTAAGCCCCGCAGATGGGACGCTTATTACGGCCACTTCTGTGGCGTTTCGCTGGGAAGGGGAAAAAGCATCGGTAGAAATTGGCCGGGACCAGAAATTTTCCGAGGCAAAACTGTACCCCCAGGAATCAGCAGCGGGTGTAAAGCTAAGCCCTGGAGTCTATTTTTGGCGTTTGCGCGAGGGCGAGCGCACCGGGCCGATTGCCTCCTTTATATTACGCCCCGAGGTGAAGCTTGAGGCAACCCTTCCGAAGCTTAAGGCCACGATCAAAGGGGGAGAAGGCATTGAGTTGCGTTGGAAGGGTGGTGAAGTGGCCGCTGGTTTTTTCGTGCAGCTCAGCCAAGATCCTGGGTTCAAGGCCATTTTTTACGAAAAGCGTGTCGGTACCTCTTCTCTTAAGCTCCCTAAGTTAAAACGCGGGGAATATTATTGGCGTGTGCAGGCCGAACACCCGCAATTTGGGAGCTGGCCGTTTTCAGAGGCGTTTGGTTTCTCAATAAAAGATCGATTAGCGCCGCCGAAGACCAAGGGTGTGAAAGTCCTCAAAAAGAAGTCTGAGGTGGACTTGTGGGATCGTATCAAATC
>JAGQZV010000134.1 GCA_020435295.1 Bdellovibrionales bacterium
CCCTCTGATCCGGTTGAGATTTCTGTTTCGTCCAAAAGTGCGGCGAGACTCCCCCAACCGGACATCGCTTTCATGCACCTAAACTACGAGTCGGATTTCATAGCGACTATTCAAGCAAGCTGGCTGTCGCCCTCGAAGGTTCGTCAGACCATTTTGACGGGACGAAAAAAAATGGTGCTGTACGACGATGTCGACGTCGTTCAAAAGATCAAGGTCTTTGACAAAGGAGTAGAGACACTTCAAAGGCCAGAAAGCAAAGAAAAAGTCTATACGGATCTGATTCAGTATCGCCACGGCGATGTTTACTCTCCGGCGGTTCCCAGCACCGAAGCACTAAAAATAGAAATAGACCACATGGTGAACTGCTTAGAAAACGGAAAAACTCCTCGCACGGACGGACTGCAGGCTTTGCGAGTCGTGCGTTTACTTGAGCACGCGGACAAGCTCGCACGCAGCAGCAAGTGCTGGATGGCGCTGCCATTTGAACCGATCGCGGCCGAAAGTGAAGCCGTTCTCATGGAACTTCCCGAGCCAGTCGCTAATTAGCCCTCGTGTAGCGGCCGAGAGTTGAGAGAAAACCGGGACAGTGTTAGTTTGCGGCCGTGCACGTCTTTGAAAAAAAACTGGCCCAAGCGCTTCTCCCGTATCGCTCCCTGCTAGATACGCCCATTTTGATTGCCGTTTCCGGTGGTGTGGACTCGATGGCGCTCATGCACGCACTGGGCAAAATGGTGCCCCTCGCTCGCCTAAGGGGGGCCCACTTTCAGCACGGACTTAGAAGATCGGCTGAAAGGGACGCTTTGTTCGTTCTTCAGGAATGCCGGCGGCGAGGCATTCCAATCATCATCGGCCGCCATCGGCCGCAAAAGTTCACGGAGGAAGCGCTCCGCGATGCCCGCCATGGATTTTTGGAGTCCGAGCAGCGGCGTCTTGGTTGTGGCAGTATTTGGACTGCGCACCATCTGCAAGATCAGTTAGAGACCTTTCTGATGCGAGTGGTAAGGGGAAGTGGACTGAAGGGACTGGCAGGCATTCCGGTACGACGAGGGGTATGGTTTCGCCCCTTACTTGCTTTTAGCAAGGCTGAAATTCGAGATTACTTGAAGGATCAAAGCGTTGCCTTTGTCGAGGACGAAACGAACGCGTCGCTTCTGTATACGCGCAATCTAATCCGGCACACTGTATTGCCACAGTTAGAGGCCGTAGCGAATCTCCATGGTGGTGAAGCCGCGTTCTATCGACGATTGAATGGTATGTTTGTTGAGCTGCAGGGAATTGCCAGTGAACAGCAAATTGAATCCGATACCCTTTTTAGTCAGCTCGTGACGGAGTCTGCCTATTTCTGTCGGGTCCCTTCGGCGGTCTGGTCAACGCTATCGTTGAGGAACAAAAGTCTTCTCTCTCGTAGCATTTTAGAAAACTTGCAAGTGGTGGTGCCCTCGCGCCTTCGGCTCGAAGAACTCATTGGCGCAATCGACGCTTGCCAGGCCCGCTTTCACGTTGAAGGGGAGGTTGAGATTTCCCGTTCTTCCGGTTTTCTTTACTTTCAAACAAAGGAACAGCTCGGCCGTCCGGGACCCAGGTTCTTTCAAAACGCACGCAAGATTGAGTCGCCAGAGTTGGAGCTCGAGTTAGAACTCGATGAATTACTAGCTGTCACGGCGCGGACGCTACGTCCCGGTGATCGCTTTGGGCGAACAAAACTCAAGAAAACGCTCCATGCTCTCGGGATTCCCCGCCCAGAACGCCGTTTGTGGCCCTTGCTGGTAGACGAGAAGCGAGGCGTAATTTGGCATGCGGCACAGACGAGCCCCGGTGTGCGTCTTCGGCGCCTCGGGTTTCCGTTTGCGGTAGGCGCGGCGCGGCAAGATACGGCGTAGGAATTCTCTTTCATCAATCCTAAGCAGTGAATATCACAAGCAAACAGTGTGCTCAGGCGATCCGTCCTGTCGGCCGATAAGGTCTTTGTACCATTGTAAAGTGG
Source organism: Bdellovibrionales bacterium (assembly GCA_020435295.1). Classification (GTDB taxonomy): domain Bacteria; phylum Bdellovibrionota; class FAC87; order UBA2466; family JACKAF01; genus JACKAF01. The sequence goes on from JAGQZV010000134.1 coordinate 1,985, forward strand.
GGTAGGATGAAGAACTCGCATAAAACTCTGATTGTTTGGATGATCTTGCTGGTTGCCACGCTGCTTCTATTTCAATCCACTCAGTCTCAGCATGCTTTGAAGAAGATCCCGTTTAACAAGTTCATTGAACATGTCAAAGCGAACCACGTACAAGCGGTTACATTTAAGAACAACGGGAAAATCGAAGGGAAATTCAAACAAGACATTGATGGCGGCGTTGATTTTGAAACCATTGGCGACACGAACTCCGAATACTATGTAAAGTTAATCAACGAGCATGGTCTAATCCCAAATTACGATATCGAAGAAAACCGATCACTATGGCTGCAGTTTCTTATCTCGTGGGGCCCGATGGTCATCTTTGTCGCTTTGCTGATGGTATTCCTGCGACAGCTCCAGGTTAACGGTGGCAAGGCAATGTCGTTTGGAAGATCCCGGGCAAAACTTCTTACGGAGGGACACACGCGTGTGACTTTCCAAGATGTTGCCGGGTGCGATGAAGCCAAAGAAGAGCTATCGGAAATTGTAGAATTCTTGCGCGATCCCAGAAAGTTTACGAAATTAGGTGGGCGCATTCCAAAAGGAGTGCTCCTCGTCGGAAGCCCGGGAACTGGGAAAACTCTACTCGCCAAGGCTGTGGCGGGCGAAGCGGTGGTACCATTTTTCTCGATCAGTGGTTCCGACTTTGTGGAAATGTTTGTGGGTGTCGGTGCGTCTCGAGTACGCGACCTTTTTGAGCAGGGAAAGAAACACGCGCCTTGTATTATTTTCATCGACGAGATCGATGCGGTGGGCCGGCAGCGTGGCGCGGGATTAGGTGGCGGACACGACGAACGCGAGCAAACACTTAACCAGTTGCTGGTAGAAATGGACGGCTTTGACTCACGTGAAGGTGTGATCCTCATTGCGGCGACAAACCGACCGGACGTGCTCGATCCCGCACTGCTTCGGCCAGGACGTTTTGACCGCACGGTTACCGTCGGTAGACCAGATTATCGTGGCCGCGAAGGCATCTTAAAAGTACACACGCGAAAAATGCCTCTCGCTAAGGATGTGGACCTGTGGATTGTAGCGAAGGGGACGCCGGGCTTTTCGGGGGCTGATCTACAGAACCTTTGCAACGAAGCGGCGCTAATGGCAGCCAGGAAAAACAAGACCGAAATCTACATGCGCGATTTTGAAGACGCCAAAGACAAAGTACTTATGGGTGCTGAGCGCAAGTCCATGCTTATTGGTGACGAGGAAAAACGCATGGTCGCGTACCATGAGTCCGGCCATACGATTGTGGGACACTTGTTGAGTGGGCTCGATCCCATCCACAAGGTAACCATTATCCCGCGCGGTATGGCGTTAGGTGTGACGCAGACCCTGCCCGACGAAGACAAGCTGACGCTGTCAGCAGAAAAAGCCGGCAACCTCATTGCTTTCATGATGGGCGGTTGTGTTGCTGAAGAGGTTATTTACGGGCAGAAAACAAACGGAGCGGCGGACGACATCGACAAAGCCACCAATCTGGCTAAGAAAATGGTGTGTGAGTGGGGGATGAGTGAAAAAATTGGCCCCATGGTGGTCGGCAAAAAGGGTGGCAGTGTTTTCCTGGGCCGAGAGTTCCACGAATCCAAGGATGTCAGTCCGAAGACCGCAGAAATAGTAGATTCCGAGGTCCGTCGCATTATTTCGGAGGCGCACGACAAGGCTCGCACCATTTTGGAAGAAAACAAAAGTGTGCTCCACGCGATGGCCGATGCCCTACTCGAGCGCGAAACCATCGATTCTAAGGACGTAGAATTACTTATCGCTGGTAAAGCGTTGCCCCCCGTGCCTAAGGGCGACTCCGGAGGGTCCCACGGGGCGCCGGTTGGCAGCCCGACCCCGTCGGCTGCAGGCCCAGCAAGCAAAACCCCGGTTAGCGCGCTGCCCTCGGAACCCGAAGTGGCCTAAAAGCGCGCTAAATATATAGAATTAAAAATCTTACCTAATAATGACGATAAGCATATAAGGTATGTGTCCGTATGGTCCCTTATAAGGTTTATTGTCCAAGATGTTGGATTTTCTAGCTAATCTGCGCGAAATAGTCCGGTGGCAGGACTTGGTGGATATCCTGCTGGTCTGTTTCATTGTGTATAGAATCTTATTGCTGATTCGTGGTACGCGCGCGGTGCAAATGCTTACCGGTTTTGGCATTATCCTCATCTTCTACTACGTAGCGGAGAAATTGAAGTTCCATACCCTGCACACGATTCTGGTCGAGTTCTTCAATAACCTCATCCTTATCCTTATCATCGTTTTCCAGGATGAGATCCGACGTGCACTTACTCAGGTGGGACGAAACCCGTTTTTCGCTTCCACGACTACCATTGAAGAAGTGGCGATCGTCGAAGATCTGGTACGTTCGGCCGAAGTCTTGGCTCAGCAGCGCGTGGGGGCGTTGATTGTGTTGGAGCGCGAAACTGGTTTGAAAAACTACATTGAGGGTGGGCAGCTGCTTGATTCCCGCGTGAGCATTGATCTCATCACGAGTATTTTTCACCCCTCTAGCCCGATGCACGACGGGGCCATGATCATCAGAAACTCGCGCATTACGAGTGCCGCCTGTCTGCTCCCAATTTCCCGCGATCCGGGAGTGCATAAGGAGCTGGGCACCCGCCACCGGGCGGCGTTGGGCCTGACTCAGGAAACTGATGCTTTAGTAATCGTGGTTTCGGAAGAGCGGGGAGAGATTTCCCTGGTACACCACGGTACGATGATGAGAGATCTGGAACCCCAAGCGCTCAAGCGCCACTTGCTCGACCTGCTCGGTTTGCGTAAATTTGAAGCGCGCTACCATGAAAAGGTGCGCGAGAAAAATAACGATGATGCAATTTCCGGATAGTCAAAAAGGTGCCATGAATTTTAGTGAGAGCGTGGCCTTGAAGGCCGTTAGCCTCCTATTGGCGTTAATTCTCTGGATTACCGTACTTGGGTTCAAAAAAGAGGAGATGCGCAAGAACGTAAAGTTTGAACCACTGGTGGCCCCTGGCATGATGATAACTAACAAGATACCAACCCACATCTTGTTCACGCTACGCGGGCCACGCGTACTACTAAACGACGTGGAGAAAAAGCTTCCGCCCATCCGGCCCGATTTTCGTAGGTCCAAGGAACTCACCATCCCGGTGGCCATTAGTGAAGTACTTCTTGGGGAATTGCCAGCCGGTGTCTCAGTCGTGTCGTACCACCCGAGTAACTTGCTCATCCCGCTAGAAGAAGTCGTGGAACGCAGCGTATCGGTCCGCCCCAGCCTGCGGGGACTCCCGGCAAGGGGTTACGATATTTCACAGGTGAAAGTTACCCCCCCGAGAGTCACGGTTTCTGGCCCGAAGAGTGCGCTTGAAGCCTTAGAGTTTATTACAACTGAGCCCGTCGATACCCAAGAGCTTGAAGGCGAAAAAGAAGTGGTCGTTGCCGTGGAAGTGGATCCTGCGTTAGGTTTTCGTTTGTCGCGTGAGAACGCGGTTCGGGTTCAGGTGACAGCTAAGCCGGCGCGTAAAAAGCCCTAGGGGGATGTGGGCTCGAGTAGGAACTGAGAAAAAAACAATGGGAAAACTATTTGGAACGGACGGGGTACGCGGGGTTGCCAACCAGTACCCGATGACCGGTGAGATTGCGATGGCCCTTGGGCGAGCCGCGGCCTATTTGTTCTGCGCCAAAGAGCGAAGCGGCCTTCCCAAGAGCGCCAAGATTGTGATCGGCAAAGACACTCGACTTTCCGGTTACATGTTCGAGAACGCGATGGCCGCAGGATTTTGCTCCATGGGCGCGCGCGTCTTTCTCGTGGGACCGCTGCCCACTCCGGGGATTGCCTTTATCACTCGCAGCATGCGGGCAGACGCAGGAGTGGTAATTTCGGCGAGCCACAATTCCTACCAGTACAACGGCATCAAAATCTTTGACAAGAACGGGATGAAGCTGCCCGATGAAACCGAAAGAGAAATAGAGAGTTTGCTCGACTCTGAGGAGCTGAATAACTATCGCCCGACGATGGAGTTCATCGGAAAGGCGATGCGCATCGACGACGCCATTGGGCGCTATATTGTTTATATCAAAGATACAATCCATCCAGCCCACACATTGGAAGGGATCCGCGTTGTTTTAGATTGCGCCAACGGCGCCGCCTACAAAGTTGCTCCGATTATTTTCGAAGAATTGGGGGCGGAGGTGTTTGCGATCCACAACCGTCCCAATGGTCGCAATATTAACGATCAGTGTGGGGCAGTCAGCCCGCAAAGCATGTGTCGCGCGGTGAATGACCACCGCGCGGAAATTGGCATCTCTTTGGACGGCGACGCGGACAGGGTTGTGCTCTCTGACGAAAAAGGGGAGCCCGTTGATGGGGATCAGATTCTTGCGATTTGTGCCACCCACATGTTGAAAAAGGGCTTGCTAAAACACAAGACTCTCGTGGCCACGCCGATGAGTAATCTCGGGCTTGAACAGGCCGTTCGGGCCGCAGGAGGGCGAGTGATTACTGCCAAAGTCGGTGATCGGTACATCGTGGAAAAGATGGTGCAAGAGGGTCTGAATCTGGGTGGGGAACAATCGGGCCACATCGTCTTTTTGGATCACAATACTACAGGCGATGGCATGGTGGCGGCGCTTAAGGTGCTTGAAGTCATGAAAGAGACTGGAAAACCCCTTTCGGAACTCAAGAAGGTCATGACACAATTTCCGCAAGTGCTTGAAAACGTCTATGTACGTAAGAAAGATCCATTCGAGAAGCACCCGAACATCGTAGATCGAATCAAGAAAGTAGAGACCGAACTTGCCGAAAAGGGCCGGGTGCTAGTGCGCTACTCGGGGACGGAGCCGCTTGCACGGGTCATGGTGGAAGGTGAAGACGCCAAAAGAATCCGAGAATACGCCCTCGATATTGCGCAAGAAATCCGAGCAAAACTGGGGTAAAACCCCCTCATGAAAGCACTTCTTACCGCCGCGCAAAGCCGGGCCGCTGATCGCTACACCATCGATTCGCTTCACCAGCCAAGCCGAAAGCTCATGGAGGCTGCCGCCGAAGCGGTCTACCAAAGCCTGCGTGCACAGACCCCGGATCCCAAAACCCCCGGGGCCATCGTTGCGGGTCCCGGCAATAACGGCGGGGATGCGTTTGCCCTCGCGCGAATCCTAAAGCGGGAAGGCTACAGCCAGTTTCACCTCTATTTGATAGGTGGGGCCTCTATGTCCCCGGACGCGGCCGAGCAGCGTAGCCTTTGGGAAAAGGATGGGGGCGAAGTAAGGGAGTTGCCCGCTTTTGAAAGGGCCGTTTTTGAGGGGGTCCGCTGGATCGTGGACGGGCTTCTGGGGACGGGACTGAGCCGCCCTGTCGAAGGAGAGTGGGCAAGTTGGATAGACGGGATCAACGCGCTACACGTGCCTCATGTGTTTGCGATCGATATCCCGAGTGGGCTCAACGCCGATACCGGAGCGGTGATGGGTAGGGCCATCCGGGCCACTCACACGGTGACATTCGGCTCTCTAAAGAGAGGTCTTGTCACAGGCGATGCTGGCGACTGTGTCGGAAAGCTCTCTTGCCGATCGATAGGCATCGTTCCGGGGATGCCCGGCGAAAAGCTCGATTGTTTTTTGTTCGGGAAGAGCGATGCGGAGCAGGCGCTCCCGATGCGATCGGCATCGGGTCACAAGGGTTCCTATGGCCATGTTTATCTTTGGGTAGGTACTGAAGCGACGGAAGGGGCCGCAGGCCTTGCGGCGATTGCGGCTTACCGCGCCGGTAGTGGGCTTGTCAGTCTTGTGGCGGACCACTCTTTGGCGAGCCTGCGCTCCCGCTTGCCCGTGGAGTTGATGGCCAAAGAGATTGGTTCGGATTTCTTTTCCGCGCTTCAAAGGTCCGATACGCTTGTCATCGGGCCGGGACTCGGAACGGCGAAAGGAACTTGGAAAAAAATTCAGGAGGCGATGCAGTCTCCGGCGCGACTGGTGCTCGATGCCGACGCGCTAAACGTCATTGCCGCCAATGCGCCAGAAGCTTGCGAACTGTTGAGTAGCCGCAAAATTTCTACCGTTTGCACGCCTCACCCGAAGGAAGCAGCCCGTTTACTAGGTCTTGATGTTGCGGCCGTGAATCGTGACCGTTACCAGGCAGTACGGGCGTTGGCTGATCGCTACCATGCTTTGTTTGTCTTAAAAGGTTGGGGAACTCTACTGAGCCGCCCCCAAGGCCCAACCTGGGTGGTTCAGCGCGGCAACAGCGCGCTTTCAAAAGGCGGCACGGGAGATTTGTTGAGCGGGATCCTGGGAGCACTCGTTGGGCAGGGCGAGGACACGTTAAGCTTATCCGCTTTGGCGGTTTATGCCCATGGGCGTTCGGCCGAACTTTGGAGTGAAGAAAAGGGCACGGAGCGTTCAGCGCTTGCCAGTGAGTTTGCGAACAAGTTGACAGCGGTTTGGGCGGAACTCGAAAGGAAGACGAGCTGATGCGGTGGCACAATTTGGAAGAAATGCGAGTGTACGCGCAGGCTTTTGTGAAAGAACGAGAGGGCGGGGCATTCGGGCTGTGCGGGGATCTCGGCGCGGGTAAAACAAGTTTTGTACGGGAGTGCGTGGAGACGCTAGCGCAAGTGGCCGCACGACCTGTTCCTCGCGTGATGAGTCCAAGTTTTGTGATTCACCAGCAGTACGATCTCACAAAAACAGTGGATCACTATGATCTCTACCGTATTGAGAACGCCTCGGAAAAAGACCTCCTCGAAATAGGTTATTATGAGGCGCTCTCACGTTCTGAGACAGGCAACTTCTTATTTGTTGAATGGCCGGAGAAAGCACAGTCAATAGAGCTTCTACATCTGGATGCCATCCTCACGATTTCCCTAGAGGGAAACTGTCGGATCGTGCATCTGCAAACTTTGAGCGCCTGAAAAGATCCGTTGGCCGGGATTCCTAGCTATGGTAGCTAAGGATCTTTTACAGGAGTGGAGAGTGCCGGTTTATCTAGGTGTTTCTATTGCGAACTACCTTCTGGTGATGATTGGTGTCGCCCTCTGGTCGCACAAAAAAGTAAAAGATGAAAAGGATTTTATTGTCGCCGGCAGACGGCTGCCGGCAAGTCTTGCAACGGCGACTCTACTGGCTACCTGGTTTGGCGCGGGAACGCTACTTACGGCTACTGACGAAATTCGCTATTCCGGTTTACCTGCCGCCGCACTTGAGCCCTATGGTGCGGGTCTGTGTTTAATTCTTGCCGGGATATTTTTTGCGCGCCCGTTGTGGGAAGCGCAGATTCTTACGCTCTCGGATTTTTACCGCAACCACTTCGGACGGAAAGCTGAGGTACTCTCGGTTTTCTTTACTGTCCCGGGCTACATCGGTTGGATTGCGGTCCAAATCGTAGCGTGTGCGGGGATCATTTCTCTGATGTTTGGTATTTCCATGCAGGCGGCGATTATTTCTGTTGCGGTGGTGGCGACTTTTTACACGCTGCTCGGAGGGATGTGGTCGGTTACGCTGACCGACGCCGTCCAGATGGTCATCATCATGATAGGTGTTGTGATACTTGGCTACACCACACTCACACACGCCGGAGGAGGGAGCAGTTACGAGGGAATTAGAAGAATATGGGAAGTGACCCCGCCTAAAAT
>JAGQZV010000135.1 GCA_020435295.1 Bdellovibrionales bacterium
CGTTAGCGAGCGGCTACCCTGCTATAGCCGGTGTTTTTACTGCAATCATAGGCGGGATACTTTCGCCCTTTTTGAGTAATTCAGAGCTGACCATTAAAGGGCCGGCGGCCGGTCTCATCGTGATCGCGGTAGGCTGCGTTCTCGATTTCGGGTTTACGGGCGGCCAGAATCCTACCGCTGACTTTCAGGCCTACCGTTTGGCTTTGGCTGTCGGAGCTGCTGCAGGCGTCATCCAAATTTTCTTTGGGTTGTTTCGAACGGGCATTATCGGAGAGTTTTTCCCGTCACCAGCGGTACACGGCATGCTGGCTGCGATCGGGGTCATTATCATGGCTAAGCAGCTTCCCGTGGCAATGGGCGTGCAGGCCAAGGGTGGGCCGCTCGAACTTATCGCTCAGATCCCTAGCTTCTTTCAGAAGATGAACCCCGAAATAGCGTTCATCGGCCTTGTGAGTTTGCTGTTGCTTTTTGGGCTTCCGCTCGTAAAGAACCGATACGTCAAAATGATTCCAGGTCCCATGTTGGTTGTACTGCTTGCTGTACCTTTGGGCATGTACTTTGATTTGAGTCACGAACATACTTACTCTTGGGCGGGCCACACTTATAATGTCGGAGAAAACTTCCTGGTTTCTGTGCCCAATAACCTCTTTAACGCTCTCACAAGTCCGGATTTCTCTGCGTTGGGCATGACCAAGGCTTGGAAGTGGGTGGTAATGTTTGCACTCATTGGTAGCTTGGAGTCTTTGTTGAGTGCTAAGGCAATCGACTTGATCGATCCGTGGCGGCGCCGGACCAATCTTGACCGGGACATGTTAGCGGTCGGTATTGGCAATACCGTCTGCGCGTTCGTCGGGGGGCTTCCAATGATTTCTGAAATCGTTCGTAGCCGGGCCAATATCGACAATGGGGCGCGCACGCGCTACGCGAACATGTTCCATGGCGTTTTCTTGCTACTCTTTGTGGCCTTGGTACCGAACCTGATCCACCGCATTCCGTTGGCAGCGCTCGCCGCCATGCTGATTTATACGGGCTACCGCTTGGCGCACCCACGCGAGCTCTTCCACCTCTACAAAATTGGCCCCGAGCAGCTGGCAGTTTTCGTGACAACGATTGTGGCTGTGCTCGCTACTGACTTGTTACTCGGAATAGCAATCGGAATTCTGCTAAATTTTGGGGTGCATATTTTCGGCGGTACACCGCTAAATACGCTTTTTGTTCCCAAGTTGTCCGTGGATGAGGATGGCAATGGCGTTGTGGTCAACGTACGTGGTTCAGCAGTTTTTTCCAACTGGATCCCACTGCGGCGGTGCTTGGAGAAACAGGCCAAAGCCGGCAAGAAAGCAATATGTGTAAATTTTGCGGAAGCCCACGTGGTGGATCATAGTGTGATGTCACATCTGGAAGAGTTGCGGATGGAATTTGAAGAAATGGGAATTGGGTTTACTGTTGATGGTCTAAACGATCACGACAGTGTGTCGGATCACCCGTTGGCTTCCCGAAAACTTCAGAAGAGAGCGTAAGGATTAGCAGGTGGATCACGACAATAATATGGGCGGGGAACTGGCGCTGGACCGCGAATCTACGGACGAGGTAGTGTCTAGCGGATTCAACGTGGGTAGGGCAATAGATAACCTTGCCCACTGGCTTCCGACGCAGGCGCCTCTGAAGGATTTCATCCACCACAATCCTCTTCACGCGTTTCAGGACAGAGGATTTCATGAGGGCGTGCTCGTCGCCTCTCGCCTCTACGGGGCGAAACCCTATTTGGATCTGGAGGTTTACCAGCAATACTTCCGCGAAGGGCGCATTTCGGAGTCTGCCCTAGAGCGTGTTTTATTGAAAGAGGGACTGCGCGCGGGCGATAAGGCGATACGCGAGGAACTACTGCGTGCGCAGAATACCCCCGCACCCAGCGGCCCGGGGGCCTTTCACCAGCGCTGGTTTTCTGAGCGCGGTGTGGATTTGGATGGCCAAGTTCACCGCGTTCTCTTCAGAATTCTCTCGAACTACTTAGATCAAGGTGTGTCGATTTGGCGGATGCCACATGCCGGAGACACGCTTTGGAACGCTGTCGCCCGCATCGTCGATGAGAGTTACCTCCCTTTTCCGCCACTTAGTGACAGACAGTGCAAGCGCTTGCTGAAGGGATCTCCGGACGATGCCATTCGGTTTTGTTTGGAGCGGCTGGTGGGAAGTGAGCGGCACTACGAGGCGTATCTCTTTGAAATGCTGCTTGCGCATCCAGGTTGGTCCGGAATGGTTGTGATGACGGAGAACAATCGCTCCTTACTGTTGCCGCGCAAAGTCTCACTAAGAGATATGGTGGCCATTGAATTGCTTCTAGAGTACGGGTTTTTGACACGCTCTCTCGGCGATTTTGAGCCGCTGGTGGGCGGTGCCGAGCCCGTGCCCGTGCCAACGTTTTCTCTTGCTACTAAACCCATTCCCACGCGGATAGAGGTTTTACAGCGGATTTGGCATGAAGCCTTGGAGTGGAGTTATTACGAGGATCTACTAAAAGCTCTGCAGCAGACCGGCCGCATGGGGAACCGCACGCCAAAGCAGCCAAAGATGCAAGCATTTTTTTGTATCGACGATAGAGAGACCTCTCTGCGCCGATACCTCGAGGAGGAATCAGACAAGTTTGAAACCTGGGGAGTGGCGGGTTTCTTTGGCGTGGATTGGCTCTTCCAGAGCGCCGCTTCTGGGGTACCTACAAAGTTATGTCCGGCGCCCGTTAAGCCTAAGCACTTGGTACGAGAGGTTCGCAAAGTCGACGCAAGTGATGTGTTCCGCAAGCCTAAACCATTGCAACTCCTGCACCTGACACCTTCCAATACGTTGTTTCGAGGCTGGTTGATCACGCAGGTGTTGGGACTCTGGCATGCCTTGCGGCTCGCTTGGCAAGTGTTTCTTCCGTCGCAGAGCCGCGCCACAGATCAGTCGCTTAGTCAGATTGAACCATTAGGTGAGTTGCAGCTTTTGCGAGAGGGCGACCAGCAAACCGAAGACGGCTTGTATCTCGGGTATTCAATGGGGGAAATGGTAGAGCGCGTGGAAGGAGTCCTAAAGAGTACCGGTTGTACTAAAGATTTTTCTGATTTGATGGTTTTTGTTTCACACGGTGCAAGCAGTGTGAACAATCCTTATTTTGCTGCTTATGATTGCGGTGCTTGTTCCGGTCGCCCCGGGGCAGCGAATGCGCGAGCCATCGCTTGGATGGCCAACCACCCAACTGTTAGGGAAGGGCTTCGTGCGAGAGGTATTGATATCCCTGATAGCTGCCGATTCTTGGGTGCGTTCCATGATACCACCCGGGATGAAGTGACTTATTTTAACGCCGAGGAACTCTCGGCTAGCCACCGGGAATCCTTTCTGGAGTTTAGCCAGATAATGGAGACCGCGCTTCAGCGAAACGCCCGCGAGAGGTGCCGCCGTTTTGACATGGTTAGCAAGGATTTTTCACCTGCCGCGGCAAACGTGCACGTAAAGCAAAGGGCCACTTCGATTTTTGAACCGCGCCCCGAACTGAATCACGCTACGAACGCTTCTTGTGTCGTCGCTAGGCGTGATCTTAGTCGAGGCCTGTTTTTGGATAGAAGAGCATTCTTGAATTCCTACGATCCCGCAACCGATCCCTCTGGAAATATTCTCCAAGGGATATTGGGAGCCGTGATCCCCGTCTGCGGCGGAATTAACCTTGAGTATCTATTCTCTAGAATAGATAGCACAGTCTATGGCGCAGGGACCAAATTGCCGCACAATGTGATGGGGCTTATTGGGGTAGCCAACGGGACAGAAGGAGACTTGCTTACTGGGCTCCCCACTCAGATGACGGAGCTCCACGATCCCGTGCGTATTTTGATAGTGGTGGAGCAAAAGCCGGAGCTAGTGCTCCAAGTGCTTGGGAGAAACCCAAATTTGATGGAGTGGGTGAAAAACGAGTGGGTACGTTTTGCGTGCATCCACCCTGAAGAAAAAAACGCCTACATTTTTGAGGGTACCGAGTTTGTACCCGCGGGTATTGATCCGGCGGTGCCCCTGCCCGAAGCCACACATTCGGAAGCGGTCTTTGGAGGGAGCAGTGCCCCCATTCCGGTTCATCTAATTGGGAGGACTAAGCCATGAATTACCTCTTAGCGGCTTCCTTATGTCTCCCACTCTTGGGTTGCGTGATAGTTTACCTCTTGGGGAGCAAGCGCGAAAAAACGACATCACAGGTCGTCCGCTTATTCACGACGCTAATTGTCGCTACTATGAGTGCGATGGTTGTTCTGTGGCTACGGAGCGGTGCAGAGGCTATGGAATGGGATTTGGGAATTCTGTACGAAAGTCCTCGCTACCACTTCCCACTGTTTATCTACCTCGATTCCATTGGCATCGTCTTCCTGGCGACAACAGCATATATTTCCGCCATCATCATACGATTTTCGCGCTATTACATGCATCGAGAAGTCGGGTACGCACGATTCTTCTCAACCATTTTTCTTTTCCTTTTCGGAATGAATGTGCTCGCCTTGGCGGGGACGATTGACCTTTTATTCGCGGGATGGGAGATCGTCGGCATCTCATCGTTTTTGCTTGTTGCGTTTTACCGCGAGCGTTCGACCCCCGTCCGCAATGCTGTCCTTGTGTATTCGGTTTATCGAGTGTGTGACGTCGGTGTGCTCTTGGGGGCGTGGATGGCGCACACGATTTGGCACGAAGTCCAGAATTTTTCCAAGCTCGCTGCCGCTGTGGAAGTCGCCGGTCCCGAAACGACGTCGGCTCTTACTTTTATGAGTTTTTTGATTCTCTTGGCGGCGTGTGGCAAGTCGGGGCAATTCCCCTTTAGCTTTTGGGTACCCCGCGCGATGGAGGGGCCAACCCCATCCAGTGCGATTTTTTATGGCGCGCTCTCCATTCACGCGGGCGTGTTTTTGCTGCTTCGGATGTTTCCGCTTTGGCATTCCATTCCGCTTGCTGTGTGGGCCACGGGGATCGTTGGGGCCATCACCGTGGTGCTTAGCACCCTCTCTGGGCGAGCCCAGTCAAACATCAAGGGGCAGATTGGTTACGCGTCTGTCACCCAAGTGGGAATTATGCTGATCGAACTCGCCCTGGGCTTCCCAAAACTGGCGCTCATTCACTTTGTGGCGAATGCAGGTCTGCGCTGTTATCAACTGTTGGTTTCTCCCTCGGTAGTTGTGCAAGTTCTGAGGATGCAAAGTGCAGTCGGAGGTGATCTCACGCTTTCTGAGTGGTCTCCTGAGCGCTGGCTCCCCAATCGAATGAGGACGAGCTTATATGCGCTGGCTTTTAACGAGGGTTACTTGCTGGAAGGGGTGCGCCTGCTGTGTGTTTTACCCCTGCGTACTACAGGCGGGCTTGTGCATCGAATAGATAAGACGGGCGGGAGAATAATCGGCGTCGTTTTGGCGCTCGGGTTTGCGGTCGTGGCGGCCTCTGGACTTTCTGCTGTCTGGCTAGGAGGGCTGGCGGCAGGGCTAATGGTGCTGGCGTCCTTAAGCGCTTTTGCGGAATCGAAGTCTGCCGTGCGTGCCTGGAATGCGGTAGGTTTTAGCTGTCTTTTTGCTGGCATTGCCGTGTTTTTGATAGATGGGCAATGGAGTAAGGATTTCGGACTCTATTTCTCGGGTGTTGTGCCGCCTTGGTTTATGGGGTTGTTTCTCGTCCGGTACTTCTCAAAAAGCATGGATTTTGCTCGTCTGGAATTTCACGGCAAAGTAACGCAAGATAGTTTTGCGGCGTTGCTACTGTTTTTGTGTGTTCTTGGGCTAGCTGGTTTTCCGATTGGTCCCGCATTTGTCGGTGAAGACGCTTTACTCTTCCATTCAGTAGGCAGTAGCGTGTGGCTTGCCGGCATATTAACTTTCGGGTTTGTCGTAAACGGCATCAGTCTTGCGCGTCTCTTTACCAGAATCTGTTTTGGACCGGAGCCTCCTTTCCTCCCGGCCACCCCAAGGTGACCGGGAGCTGACGAGGAACGGGATTATCTACAACGCCTCCATTTTAACCCGTAAACATGCGTGAGCTCGCCATCGATCGAGTCGATGGTCATCAGCGCCTGACTCGATCCGCGCGCCTGTACGCGGATCTGGGTGTTGAGATTCAGCGCGCGGCTCAGTCCGCAGGGTGAGTACACCACTGCGTCCACGCCCAGTTTGTCTCGGATATGGTAGTCGTCGTCAAAAGGGCCACGCATAGTGGTTTGCAGAGACGGTCCTACTCTTTGCCCTTGAAAGTAGTAGTTTGTCTTCTGTGTACCAGTGGCGCCCCTGTCGATGCTTGCGTACCCGCGGTAGTCCACATCAACGATCGTAAATGACCATCCTTGTGGAAACCGCAAGTCTACCGCCAGTTGACAGTTCTTGCGCGACTCGCGCAACGGCACACCTGGGCCTGCTTCTACGACGTAAGAGTCGAAGAGCAGTGTGAAGGCTTTGGCGTCCGGCGCGAGGCTTTCAGAGACGGTTCCCGCTGGGCAACCGGTTCCGGCGTACGCGATGCTCTTGATCGAGACGGTACTCGGATCCGGGCCCTCATCGGGATCGTCCGGCATGACAATTATTCCTGCATGTACGCTGGATGTGACTAGAAGAAAAACAGCGTACAGCCCAAGTGTCCATGGGTGGGCGCGGTCGTTCCCCTTAGTTTTATAGTCCATAGGTTCTCCTTTTTGTGTGGTTTGTACTAGTCGCATCCGCCCCGAGTGGTGCGGATTGAGTTGTCCTGATTTTTTGCAGAGCAAGGGCCGTGCCAGAATGTTTGCGCTAGCCCGCCCGCACGGAGAGTGACAAATCGTCACCAGATCGTGAACGGTTGGGGTCAGGTGTTGTGGTAAAACTTTCCGACGGTAAACTGAGCGGCGCGGTGAAACGTTGGTCCAGCAATTGCTTTAAATATCGGTGAAGCCTTGGTGTCTGAGGCTTCACGGGACGGGAGGGGAATGAAAAAGTTTACCTATATCTGTTTGCTATTCGTCTGGGTTGCGGCGGCTGCGCAGAGCCCACCCGCGAGTTCGGTTGGGATCACAAGCTTTAATTATTCAGGGAGCGGTTGCCGACAGGGTTCAGTCAGCGCGCTTCTGTCGCTGGACGGGGAAGCGATCACTTTGCTTTTTGATGACTACGTTGTGGATAGCAGTGACTCGCCAGCCCCACTGACTATGAAAAACTGTGACCTCGCGTTCACACTGTCCGCGCCGCCGGGTTGGGAATATGCCCTTTTGGGAATCGAGTACCGCGGCTATGCGGATTTGCAGGAAGGGGTAAGTGGGTACCATTCCAGTCAATACGGATTTGGGGCCCTTGCCCACCGTATTCGTTTAGGAGCGATGGAACTAGAAGGGCCTTATGCCGATGATTACGTGCGCGTTGTCGAACTGCCGTTAAACGAGCGTAGCTGGTCGTCCTGTCAGCAGCCCAGCTCCGTACTTCATTTAAACACGCAGCTGTGGGTAAGGAGAGAATCAAAGGATCCCGGGCACGATAGGAGACGTGACTCTACAGCGCGTGCAGGTGCCGTGGAATCCGCTCTGCGTCCTGAGGGGCTGATAACCTTGGATTCTCTCGACGGCCATGTGATGGAAGACTACAAGATCGAATGGCGTCGGTGTGCGGCTCCAGACAAGCCGGAGCACCCGAATCGTCCGGAGCATCCAGAACATCCAGCGCACCCCAACCCCCCAAAGCAACCGCAACGTCCGGCGCCGCCTTCTAAGCCCGGACGCGGGCACTAGGGTTGGAGAATTTCTAGGATCTCTTTAGTGGCGGCAGACCGGTGCCACGCAACTGTTGGGCGCGGGATATTTAAACGTTCGCCGATTTCGGTGTCATTGAAACCTTGAAGGACCAGAGCGATCACTTCTCTGCGGCGTTGGGTGCTCAGTCGCGGGAGGATGTTTAGGATATCCTCGCGCCGACTGAGGAAAAGCGTGTACTCATCGTCACCATTGCGCCCGTCCGTTGAATAATGCATCAGGTAGCTTTCATCGATGTACTGAGGTTGTACTTGCCGTTGGCGATTCCCGTGGCGTATCCAGCTGGTCATTTCATTGTGGGCGATGCGATAGATCCAGGGCAGGACCCTTTTATTCACGTCATAGAGTGAGGCTTTTTCATACAACCGCACGAGGGTTATCTGGATTAGATCGTCGGCATGCCCTCGTACGTGAGGGCCCCGTCGTTCAAAGTAGCGCGTCAGCGGGGGGATCAGTCGAGGGATGAGGGAATCCCAGATCTCCTCTCTGCCCAAAAGCACCTGTTGCATCATCCACTCAAGGCTTTGCGCTTCTGCTTCGGCGTGATCCGCACAGGGTTTCGGGATGGGGCGCCCGAGCCCGCATAGCTGCGGGCATACGCCCACGAGCAGCCAGATTGTAACTAGCCATGATTTCCGCATGAAGGGCCGAACATAGCACATTGCGCCCGAAAATGGCTATTGCGGGGTGATTTCCTAGTGGATGGTCGGAGAGGCGCTTTGTTCGGCCAGCAGCCACGCACGGAACATATACCCTGTCCCATGCACGGTATGAAGAAGGCCGGCCGGAGCCCCGATCTTCTTAAACTTTGCTCGCAGACGGGAGACGGTGATGTCCATCACGCGCGTGGTGGCGTTGCGTGAGCCCCAGACCACGCGCAATAGCTCGCGCTTATGTACGGGCTTGTCAGCATTTCGAACGAGGTGCACGAGTACGTTAAATTCACTTTGAGTGAGGTCCAGGTATTCGCGGTTCCACATCACGTAGCCCGTGTCTTCATCCACCCGAAGGGGGCCCACAATGTAGGGATGTTCGGTGTTGCGTTCGTTGGCATCCATCGGAACAAAAAGGATAAGCTGGACCAACCTCCCCTCCAGTGAAAGGGTTCGACCCGCGACGACTTCAATGCAGAGTTGTGTGGAGTCGCCGATGATCCGGCTTGTCCAGCGCCGTTTGCCCCGTTCCGCTTGCAGGGTGGTGATAAAATCTTTTTGTACGGAGGCCCGGTCAACATGGGTGACCTCGGCGACGCGATCCCAGAGTCGGTACAGACTGGGGCTGCCGTAGAGTAGGCTGCCGTCTATGCCGATTACCGCTGTCGCGATTTCCGATGGCTCCAGCAGGGCGGCCAAGTCCCCGATTCCGAGCGCGCAATTCAGGTTTTTTATGGAAGGTTCCATTAATGCTACGGAGATCCTGTACCTTTTCTAAAAAATTATTTCAAGCAACCGAGGGACGATTTGCTAGAGAAATTCGGGGTCCCTGGGAGCTTACTCTTTTACATAGGTAAGCGAAGAGCTGCCGCAGTTAAAATGCAATGAGCTTGAACGCACCGCGTAGGCGCAGGTGTTTTTGCCTTTGGGAAGGCAGCCAACCTTCCCTTTGGTACCGGTAACCTGGATCTCTACCATTCCGGATGTCCCTTGGACGTTAGGGTAACTGAACGAGGCGCCACAATAAGACGAGCTGCCGCTGCAGTTCGCACCGAATTCCATCACGTCCGGCTGACCGAGTATGGCGCCAAACCATCTCCCGCGGACCGGGCTTTGTCCGCAGGCTCCAGCTCCGCTCGGTGCGGTGGAGGTATCCGTTTGCGCGCAGCCGAACAAT
>JAGQZV010000136.1 GCA_020435295.1 Bdellovibrionales bacterium
CGAAAGGATCGAAAACGATCGCATGGAGCGATTAAAGCAGGCGGGGGTGAAAGATGTTTTGATACCTGACGAGCAAAGACAGCTCTACATCTACTCACTCCTCGACATGGTCCGAAACCCGGATCTCCAAATGGATATCAAGGCACGATTTATCAAAGAGACCGCCTTCGTACATGTTAAGGATCTTTTCACCCAGCAGAATATCGCCACCGTGTTATCAGACAGTAAGGTTCTAATCGAAGAAGTGGTCAAGTTTATCTCTGAAGATATGGAAGCCGCGACTTCTTTGATGAGGCTGTCGAATCACGACTATTATACCTACAACCATTCCGTAAATGTGGCCGTATACTCGATCGCACTGGCGAAACAAATACTTGGTGATGACAAGATCGTGCTCGTCGCAGCTGGATTTGGCGGATTGCTACACGATATTGGAAAACGAAAAGTTGATCTGAAGATCCTGAATAAAGAGGGGCCACTGGAAAGAGAAGAGTGGAGAGAAATGAAAAAGCACCCCGACTATGGATTGGACTTTCTGCGTTCTTATGTTCACGTGCCCCAGGAAGCTCGGGAAATTGTAGGCCAACATCACGAAAACTTTGACGGTACCGGGTATCCCACCGGCCTAAGGGATGAACAAATCTCCAAGCTAGCGCGCATTTGCTCCATCGCAGACGTGTTTGATGCCTTGACCACTACGCGTTCATATCGCGAAGCGATGTCGCCGACAGAAGCTTTGGAAACAATGTTTTCGATGCAGCCGGGCAAATTTGATCCAAGCCTATTTCGCCATTTCAACCGTGAACTGGACGCTAGGGGGCGATTGAGTTTGGAGGAGGACTTTGACCCCTGCGATCACCATCTAAGTAAGAAAATAAAGAAAGGATAGCTCAACGCGACGCCGTCTTTTGAAGATTTCTGCAGCCCGACGGAACCCCGTTTTCGCACGCCAAGCGGTACATCTGTTCCGCTACTTTTAAATCTCCGCTTTGCTTTGCCACCACGCCCAGGCTATTGCACGCGTGGTAGTCAATTTTTTCACGACACGTCTTTTCCAAAAGCGCTACCGCGCGCTCCTTATTGCCCAGCTGTAGCTCTACAAGCCCGAGATTGTTGCAGCCCAAATCCGCACGTTTGGCACACACTTTTTCGAAAATCTCTTTGGCCTTGTCCAGCTGCTTCTTTTGTTGGGCAACCACCCCGAGGCCATTACATGAGTGCACGTCTGTCATCGCACAACCTTTTTTGAACGCCGCCTCTGCGTCCTGTGCTTTGTCCATCAAGTCGGCACCCCAAAGAAAACACGAGTAGGCTACCCCGCCGTGGCAGGACTGCTTCCAAAGCCGCCCTCTATCGGCCGGGGCCGCCGCCTGTGCCATCTGGTAACAAGCATACCCATCCCCCAGACGACAGGCCTTATTATGCTGTTTGAGCGCCTCTTCTTTCTGCCCGCTCTTTTCTAAAAATAGCGCTTGCCCAGCGCATGCGGCCGCTTCGCCAGCCGCACAGCCCTTTTCGTATAAGGCACGTGCACCGTCCGGATCGGTAGCTTCAAGCTGAAATGCGCGCACCGATAGCGGCTGGCTCGGCTGGGGGGCCTGCCGAGCCGCGTCAGGGACTGGGTGATCCGACGCAAAGACAGAGAAAACAATCAGAAGCGATACCGGCAATAGACTTTTCATACCCTCTCTTTTCGACCCTCTGAAAAGAAGGCTTTAGGTGCCTGACACGTAGGGCGTAGCCGTGGACAGCGGGGCTTGGTTTAATGCCTGGAATGAAAATCGTAGTATCTTTACTCGCCCTGTGGCTGTCCGCTCCTCTGTGGGGTGCTGGGATCGCCCAACCGGACATACAGTTCCAGTACATTAGTCTTGCCGATGCACGCCAGTTTTCGTGCGTGCATCACAAATCCGAGATTGGCTTATACGAATGGGACGTCGAATGCGGCGTAGATGGGAAAGCCCATACCTACTTCGTTCACCTTGTTCTGAACTTTTATCCAAAGACGATTCATGGAGAAAATGCCTACGAACTGCTCTACTGGGTTACAGACATGACCGATCCCCACCATCCCAAAAACGATTCCTCGACAATATGGATACACAACGGGCACGAACAAAACTTCATGAAGGTATTGGAAGCGTCCCAAGGTATAGAAGACGATTTGGCCTACCTAAAACTTACTCTCAAATTAAAGGCGCCGATCGCCGTACGAGGTCATTCCATGCCCTAGGCAAAAACGGCTGCCAGTCTCCCTTGCCATTCTGCAACTTCACACCTTTTTTTTTCGCCACTACTTCACCCACCACTTTGAGACGGAAGTTCTCCAATATGGAACCCGCTCTGTTGGGATCTAGCGCCAAAAGAAGTTGCTGATCTTCACCGCCATACAACACCCAACGTTGCGGATCCACGTTCAAGCTGCGACCAGCCCAATGAATGGCTTCTGCAACAGGGATGGAGGATTGAGTTACCATAGCTCCAACGCCCCACTTGTCGGCAGCCAAATTCAAATCCATCGCAAACCCCTCGTTAAGCAAAACTGCATCTCGGACTCCACCGAGCTTCAGGAGTTTCTCGACAACCACTGCTTGAGCTGGCGGCACTAGGTGTGCGCGAACCAGGCTTTCCCAGTTCTGCAGATTCTCTCTTCCGAGTTTCTTCAAACACTCCAAACCGGCAGCCGAGGTGCCAAGCGGACCAGATACCGCCAGAACATCTCCGGGACGCACACGCGCTCGGAGAGACGTGCGCAACAGTTTTCCCGAGAACACCAGATTCACAGCCATCGCTGTCGGCGACACGGTTAGGTCCGCCCCTGATAGGTTAATTTCTTGCTTCTTTGCCGTTTTGTGTACGCCACCAAAAAACTCAGTTAAGAACATTTCGTGAGTTTCCTGCCGCATCCCTAACACAACGCAAACTTTTTCAGGGCGAAGGCCCGCACAGGCCATCGCGTTCGCCCCGATGGTAATCAAGCGCCTGCCCAGCTCGTGTCCGGTCGTGTAGTTCAGATCGAAGTGAACACCTTCCAAATACAATTTAGTTCCGACAAATAGACGGGAGGCAGAGGTTTCAAAGGTGGAGGACAGTTTTTCCGCTTTTATTTTAACGGAGCGCGCCACGCGCTGCCTAAGTGCTCGTTCTCGTTCAATGCTGATTGTGCCCATCGTAATTCATAGGATAGACTTAAGCACACCGTTTGGAAACGATTCACACAACACAAAGGGAAAACAAATGCAAAAGGCAACACTCATCGCTAGGCTCTTGCTCGGACTGGTATTCTTTGTTTTTGGGCTAAACGGTTTTTTTATGTTCATCCAGCCACCACCACCGGCGCCCGCTGCCGGAGAGTTCATGTCGGCCATGATTCAAACCGGATACTTTCTACCGGTGGTTAAGCTTGTAGAAGTCCTTTGCGGCGCGGCGCTCCTTTCTGGTGTCTACGTCCCGCTGGCCCTTGTGGTACTAGCTCCGATAGTGGTCAATATCGTTCTCTTTCACGCCTTTCTGGACCCGTCCGGATTAGTAATGGGCATTTTGTGCCTAGTGCTGCTCGTTTTTCTGGCCTGGCAGCAGCGAGATCGATACCAAGGCTTATTTTCGCGATAAAATCTCTTCATTTAACGACCCGGGCATCTTATAAGAAGGGATGCTCGGGTCGCTTATTAAAAACCAAGACAAGCGGGAATCCGCCGCTGTGGTGGAACACGCGTTCTCGCTGGCAAAAACGCTCTCCATTGAAACGCTGCTAATACAAATCAGTAGCCGCAAACAAATGGAGCGCATTCTCGGACAGCGAGACAGTCAAAAAATTGGCTGGATACTGATGGGAGAACGCGCCCCGGAGTTGAGCGATAAGCAAGATGTCATTATCCCGGTTCCAGAAAGCCCACTGACTCGCGTTAGCCAAATGCGAGTCGCTCTCTTCCTGGCTGTAGCTCAGGGCTTTGCGACTCCCAAAGAAAGCGTCATCGCGATTTCCGGCGCCTTCGGTACCCAGCGGTTAGACACTCTCATGATTCTAAACGCGGGAATTGAGTTTCCGTGGTACCAAAAACAATCCAAGGCACTAGAAAACAGTGACCTCCCCATCCAAACTATCGAGCGAGTCATCAGCTGGGCGCTGCGCCTAGCGACGGAAGGGCGTGAGGGCCGACCGATTGGTACTATTTTCGTGATTGGTGAACTGGATGAAATGCAGAAATACACCCATCAATTGATTCTCAATCCTTTGGCGGGGCACCCGAAGAAGTTGCGTACCTTTGCTAATACGGGTTTTTTCGAAACGCTTCGGGAATTGACGGGTTTGGACGGAGCTTTTTTGATCTCACCTAACGGGACCGTTGAAACCGCCGGCACGTACCTTGGAGCCGCCTCCGAAAAAACGCGCACCCTTCCGGGACTGGGAGCTAGGCACACGGCTGCCGCCGCGTTCACCAGTCGTTGCCGTCAGACCATTGCGGTGGTGCTCTCCGAATCCTCCGGGACCGTCACCCTTTTTCAGGGAGGTGACGTGCTGCTTAAACTAGAGAAACTAGCCCCGCGGCACAAAGAGCGGACGTTTAAGAAGGGCTAGCTAAGTTTTTGTTATTACATGTCTAACAGCTGCTGCCAGGCCCCGTGTCGCTCGGTTCAGGCGACTCTTAAGCCCCCAAAAGCTTGTTATTTTAATGCGATGTGCTATTTTGCCGCTGCTAGATCGTAATTGAAATGAAATACATCTTATTACTCATCTCGCTGCTGCTGGCAGCCGCTCCTGCGTATTCGAGCGACTGGGAAGCCCTCCGCCGGGCAATGCAGGAGTTTCACGAAGAAGACGAACAGGGCGCCGCTTTGTGCGCGGACACGCTTGCAGGCGTGGGCGACCACGCGGACCTTTTTTTGGTATTGGGTAAAGCAAACCCTAATATCTTTCAGCAGCTCTGGGACTCCGGCCCTTTCCAAACGTTTCTAAACGATCACCCCACCGACGCCGAATTCCCTGAAGATGACCCCGACGCGGTTAAACAGTTCTTGGACTTACGGCTTCCCGAATTTAATGCCGGCCGGGAACTAGACAAAAAGCAGGCCGCCTCACTTAAGCAATCTCTCATCGTTCACGGGGCTAGGCCGGGAAGAAAGGGTGGCTACACGGCACTTGCCGCCGTCAGCAACGAGAACCGTGAACGTTTACTTGTCAATTTCCCGTACGTAATGGGGACATCCGGAATGGAGCAAGCCGAAGCGCTTGTCGAAAAGCTTGGTCTTCTTTACACGCACAACGCCCCTCGAGCCGTTCAAACACCAAAGTATTCGCTTTTATCTTCGGCCGCACTAGAAACGCTTGGCTTTACGGGCGGGCTCAACACATCTGAATTCAACCGTTGGCTAAGATCGGACGAAGGAGTTTTCTTTTTCGTAGATCCGTACATGGAGCGATCCGGCGGGCGGCAGGTGGCAGCGCACGCCAACCGCGCGCGCCAACGCTACGGGGACTTTCAGTTCGAGCTAGATTCGAAATATGCAGACAGGCACGCCTGGATTTCGGTCTACATCATGGACGTCGATGAGCTCATAGAGTTTTCGCGAATCGTCCACCCCGGTCACTACGATGGTATCGTTTCCAACTTGAAAGAAGTCCACGACTACGACATCGGGGGTCGCAAAGGGATGCCGTTCGAGGCGCTTATGGATTTCGTGGATGGATCTACGGTGGAAATGGCCTGGCAATTCGTGAGAAATACTTCGGGACTTGAACCTCGCTTTGAAACGCTCAGAAGCGATC
Source organism: Bdellovibrionales bacterium (assembly GCA_020435295.1). Classification (GTDB taxonomy): domain Bacteria; phylum Bdellovibrionota; class FAC87; order UBA2466; family JACKAF01; genus JACKAF01. Next base: position 5,768 of record JAGQZV010000136.1, read on the forward strand.
TCCACCGTTTTGATTTCGCACCCTCGGATTTTCGAGCGGTGATGCAGCAAACGTTGCTGCACCGGCTAGACAGGATGCGGCGTTCGGAAACGGCTCGCTTTGCCAGCGCCGTTGACACCTTGGCGCACGGAGACGCTAGATCCCTGCGCCGTCTATTGGACGATGAGATTTTTGCTGTTCTTGGAATTCCAAACGAATATGAATTGAAAGTGCCGGTTGCCGTACCCGTACAGGCAATGCGGACCAGTAACGCGCCCTAAAATCGGGATCGGGTGCTCACGCTGGCGCCACCCCCGTCATGCGCGGGCGTTTCGTTGGTACTCGCAAAAGAATTGTCTAGATCCGTCCCGTCGGCTAGCTGGGGCTCGTCCTGGCCTAACTGTTGGCGGAACCAAGCTTGTGCGGGGCTATCGGCCGCCACGAGTCCCAAGCGATCGTTGAATTTCGCGCTGGTAAACTTGGCTGAAAGCGGGCCCGCAAACTTGATCTTACCGTTTTCAACGATAAAGGTGCCGCCGCCAGAGTTTCCTTCGTAAATGCCTACCGTGTTCCCGGACAGGTTCACCTCTAGTAGACCGTTCCCCTCCGGGCTCTTCTTGACCCCTCCCAGAAGGGTTTGGTGACCATCGACAATGACCGTATCGCCGGCCCGCGGCGCGCGGCTCGCCAATTCAAAAACGGGTAAAACCGTATCCGAAGGGCAAGCTTCCGCCTGCAAGTTCAGCGACACTGCGGCGATGTCCATCCCGGTGTAGGCGCCCCTTTGGATCATGATTTGGTTTCTTGTGTGTTCGGCTTCGTAGGGGGTGGAAATATGTTGTACTGGAAATGAGGCACCTAATTGCGCAATTTCCATGCTAGACGCCTGCTTCTTTACGCAGTGATCGGCGGTACCCGCCTTAATGCGGCAGACGCGGGCTACCGAATCAAAGACCTTGGAGAGAATCGTCATCTGACACTTTCCGATCGCGTCTCCGTAATCGGAAAAGATATCGACACTGAAATCGAAAATCCCTTCGGCGTTCTTTGCAGCAATCGCTGCTTCGGCGGCCTTCTTGTCCTGACCGCTAGCGGGCTGCGCACCGGCAATGTTTGCGGCTCCATCGCCGCTGTTGCCACTGGGGACAACCGAAGATCGGACTCCTGGGTCTATAGTCCCCACATTAAAACCTCGAACCGGTCCCTGTGGCGCAAAGAGCCCCTCTCCCGGAGACGCGACACTTGTTGCCGCTCCCGGCTCCCGCTCGTTATCCGCGCGTGGCGTCTTTTCAGGGTGCGGCCCACCAAAGGGCTCATCCTTAGGAGCCTGCGTGGGCACTTTGGAAAACCCGTCTGGGAAACTTCCTTTCTCCGGAGTGGGCTCGGAATCCGCAACAGGGCCATTCTTGGCTGCTTGATTGGCGTTTAGTAGACCATCCAAAATCTTCTGAAACTTTTCCGCGCTATTTCGAAAGATCAAGTCCTCGCGGCGATCGCGGGCAAAGGAATCAGAAAAACGCACACCGGCTGCAAGGCTATGATCCGTACGCAGCTCGGCCAAGGCGTCACGTAGAGTATCAAAATCAAGGGATTCACTGGCCTTATCGTCGAAGATCTCTTTGAGTGTCTTAACGGGGATTTCCTCCTCTTTCAGGGCACTCTCGGCTCGCTTTTTCACGTCTTCAGGCAAGCTAGACAAAATTCCCGCCAGTGCCTTTGTGACCCCGCCGGAAAGACGAAGAGAAGGAACCTTGTTGTCGATGGCGTCGCTAAGCTCTTGTATAATCAACTGCCGCAGATTCCGGCTTGGAGAAAGCTCTCGTCCTGCCCTTCCCTCTTGATTGGCCAAGCGTAACGCGGCCATCAGTTCCATCTTTTCCGAAAGATTCACTTCAAAGTCAGGATTGGCTTCCAAAGTCTCTAAGAGCTGCTTGGAATCAAGCAGAAAATCCTCTGCCTGGACTTCTGATTTCTCTTTCTCAAACAGCTCTGGTTCGTCCTTCAGTTTTAGCTGTAGCTCTTGGAGATACTTCTCTTTTAGGCGTTCGTTCAACTCTTTGCCGACTCTAACTGGGACTGGCGCCTCGGACATACCGGCTAGTCGCCCCATTTCGATGGCGTTCATGGTATCCAAGTTTTTTGAAGCGATACCATGCACCGATGGCGGGGTCGCCGCGACGGCTGCGGCGGACTGCAACAAGATGAACAACACAGCTGGGAAGGAGTTTGGATTTCCCCAGAAAATTCTCATGTACACCTATTGCTGAATTCTGTTTGCAAAGAAAATGCCACGACGATGAAGTCGAAAACCCATTAGCTATTGCGATGTTAGATGTTTCTCGCGCGTCAACGCCCACCGCGGGAGTGCGTAGATAAACTAGCCGAGCTGTCTCGAACTAAAACGCTCTTGCGCATTCCATGAGAATACGCCATCTTCAAGGCATCATGGGTTATCTGGAATCGTACAATGCCTCACACCAAAACCGAGTAAATCGCGCGCTCCACTCGGTTGGTATTCCCGCCATCGTGGTTTCACTTCCACTATTCTTTTTTCACTTTTGGTGGGGGGTCGGCTTGTTTGTTGGGGGGTGGATCTTGCAATTCTTGGGGCACTATTTCGAAGGCAACCCGCCTTCTTTTTTTTCCAACCCTTTTTATCTTGTTGTAGGACCCTACTGGTGGCTGCGGAAAATGTTTTCTCGAAATAAGAACTAACTTCGGCTAAGTAGGCGATCGAGTTCGCCGGCGTCTTCCAAAGCACGCAATTCACTAAACCCACCCACCAAGGTACCGTTGATAAAGATCTGTGGCACCGTCATATGCCCGGTTCGTTTTTTCAGATCAGAAAGCTCCTGGGGCCGACCCTGCAGGTCCGTTTCCGTGTAGCTAACCCCTTTGGAGTCGAGCAGGGCTTTGGCACGGATACAATAAGGACAGAATGTAGTGGTATAAATCTCAACTTTTGCCATCCCAGGGGGATACCTGAACGCCGCTACTTTTTCAACTCTGCTTTGCCGCACGAGGCCTCGAATTCCAAACAAGGCCCGAATACAGTATGTGCAAAAAGGGGATCCCATGAAAATCTTCTGGTTTTTGTTTGCCCTCGGGCTTGTACCGGCCGCCCAGGCTGCCTACGATCCGGCCGCCCTTGAAGTCTGCAAACTTCATAATGCAAAACCCTATTTCTTTGATTGCCTGCGCATCATTAAGGACAAGACGTTTGACGAGGCGGCCCTTTCCGCCTGTCGGCTGCACCGTTACAGCGACGAGCTAAACGACTGCTTGCGGATCATCGCTGACAGCAGCTATCAAGTGGGGGCCCTTGAAGCGTGCCGGCGCCACAACACAGCAAGCTTCTACAACCAATGCCTGCGCGTCATAAAGAACAAGCACTACACCGAGGATGAGCTCAGTCTATGCAAGGAATTCACCTGGCCAGATGAGTACAACGAGTGCCTGCAGCTAGTCGGAACACCCATTCGCAGCTAATGATTGAGGTTCGCCCAGTGGATCTCAGAAAGTTCGCTTAGGCAGCTTAGTTTTAGGTCGGCGATTGCAAAACGTGGATCCGAGCGAAGCCTTTCTTCTGGAATGGCTACGCATTTCATCCGGGCTGCCTTTGCCGCGACTACCCCGTTCACGGAATCTTCAATAGCTAGGCAACACTCCGGCTCCACTCCCAAGGCCTTCGCCGTAGAGAGATACACTCCCGGATGCGGTTTTCCATAGGGTTCTCGGTCCGCCGAATAGGTCACACGAAACGTGCGATTTAGGTCCAAAGCACGCAAGACGGCTTCGATGTGCTTTTCGGGAGAAGAGGTCGCCAGTCCCAAAGGCACCCC
>JAGQZV010000137.1 GCA_020435295.1 Bdellovibrionales bacterium
TCTGGAAGAGTACGCAAAAAAAACCAAGTTTGGTTCCTTTATTGAAATCAACATCTCAAACCTGGCCGGAGTACCCTCCATCATTTACGGCTTGCTTGGGCTTGTGGTGTTTGTCCGCACCTTTGCGTTTGGCCGCAGTGTGGTTTCTGGTGCACTCACGATGAGCTTACTCATTCTCCCCATTATTATTGTGTCTGCGCGCGAGGCTCTAAAGACTGTACCCAACACCATTCGCGAAGCCGCCTACGCCTTGGGCGCCACGAAATGGCAGGCTATTCGGGCCCACGTATTACCCTCGGCGTTACCGGGCATCCTTACGGGGGTCATCCTCTCTTTGTCGCGCGCCATCGGCGAAACGGCGCCGCTCATTATGGTGGGTGCGGTGGCGTATGTAGCTTTTATTCCGGATGGATTGTCGAGTGCTTTCACGGTACTACCGATTCAGATCTACGACTGGGCCTCCCGCCCCCAAGAATCCTTTCACCAGTTGGCGGCTGCGGGCATTTTGGTGCTATTGTGTCTGCTTCTCACCATGAATGCGGCAGCAATTTTGATCCGAAACCATTACCAAAGGAAGTTGAAATGGTAGGTCAGGAATCCACATCGCGACCGATCTTGCAAACCAAGAACCTCTCCATTGCCTACGGTACGAACCCTGCGGTAAAGAATGTCTCTTTGGAAATTTCCGAAAAGAACATCACAGCAATGATCGGGCCATCGGGGTGCGGGAAAAGCACCCTGCTGCGTACGTTTAACCGAATGAATGACCTAGTTGAAGGCATTCGCATCAACGGAGACGTACTGTACCATTCCCAGAATATTTACGCCCGCGGCACGGACCCAGTAGCCATCCGCCGCCGCATCGGAATGGTGTTTCAAAAGCCCAACCCTTTCCCGGGATCCATCTACAAAAATGTTGCGTGGGGACCTTCCATCAATGGGTACCGAGAAGATCTATCCGAGCTTGTCGAGCGCTGCCTACGCAAGGCCGCGCTTTGGGACGAAGTGAAGGATAAACTGAACGATAGCGGCCTCGCGCTCTCTGGGGGGCAGCAGCAGCGACTGTGCATTGCCCGCGCTATCGCCATGGATCCCGAAGTGATCCTGCTGGACGAACCCTGCTCGGCCTTGGATCCAGCCTCCACAGCGCGCGTGGAGGAGCTCCTCCTAGAGCTAAAGGACAAGTACACTATTTTGATCGTGACGCACAACATGCAGCAAGCCGCCCGTATCTCGGATTACACCGCTTTTTTGTGCCAGGGCAGGCTCGTGGAGTTCGGGGAAACTAAAACTATCTTTACAACGCCGGAAAACCGGGAGACTGAAGATTACGTTACCGGCAAGTTCGGCTGAGGAGACAGAAGTGAACCGACATTTCCTCGACAGTGTGGAAGAGCTAAAAAAAGAGCTCCTTACGATGGCCGCGATGGTCGAAGGGCTTATTACCCGTTCCGTCGATGCCTTGGCTGCCCGTCGCGATAGGGAAGCCAAAGTCGTGATCGAAGAAGATGACATCATCGATCGCCTTGAGATAAAGATCGAAGAGGAGTGCTTGAAGATATTAGCACTCTACCAACCTGTGGCAGAACACCTGCGCTTTGTGACCACCGTCATGAAGATCAACAACGATCTGGAGCGTATTGGGGATCTCGCCGTAAACATCGCTCGACGCGCCAAACGGCTTGCCAAACACCCCCCCATCGAAATCCCAGAACGCTTGCAGACCATGGCGGACAGCACGGTCAAAATGCTCCGCAATAGCTTAAATGCATTTATGGAGAGAGATACTATTCTTGCAAAAAAGGTATGCCTCGCGGACGACGAAATCGACCGCTACCACGCGGAACTCATCCCCATGATTAGCGAAAGCATGCGCCGCGATCCCGAAAAAATTGACCTTTTTATTCACTTGCTTTGGTCTTCCCGTAATTTGGAGCGCATTGCGGATCACGTCACCAATATCGCCGAAGATGTTGTGTATATGGTGGACGGAGATATCATTCGCCATACTGACTGGGAATTTGCGGAAGAAAAAGTGGGGAAAAAAAGTACAGAATTGCCGGAACCTCCCCCGCTAGTCCCCATATCCCACTAAGGTTCCAAAAGGTGCCTATCTACTTTTGGAACCCCTACGTACCACTGTAGCCTTTCCAAATAAGGCGTACGGCGAGCACCACGATGAGAATCTTGAAAAAATGCACAAACCACGCTTCGGGTATGCGTGCTAACAATTGCTTGCCCAGATAGTTTCCCAAAAAGACGGTAGCTACCATCGCCAGTACGAGCCCCAGATAGGGTTGCAGCAAAAAGCCTAAGGCCGCGTACGTGCCGATCTTAAAAAGATGCGCAAACGCCTGGCAGGCGGCCTTGGTCGCTACCAGTGCCTCTTTGGGTAGGCCTTCACGCAGAAAAAACGGGGCGATCAACGGGCCCGTCGCCCCCACAAAGAGGGACAGGAATCCCGCCATCCCGCCCACCCCGAGCCATTTGCCCTTGAAATTGGCGGCAACCTTGGGACGCGGTGCGAACGTAACTAGCAAGATAAATACCCCAATCCCAATCTGAAATTTCGACTTCGGAATTTCTACAACTAGTTGGGAACCAAAAAGAGCCCCGACTAGAGCTCCCGCTGCAAACCACGCAGCAATATTCCATCGGATGTGCTTGAACAAAATAAGTGTGCGGGACCCGTTGCTCGCAAACTGCACAATTCCATGAAGAGGTATCAGCACAGTCGGGGCAAAAAACTCCGCCATTACGGCCAGAAGGAGAATGCCGCCCGCCATGCCCATGGTTCCAGAAACAATCGACGTAACAAGAGCCGCACCAATCAAGACAATACTTTGGGCGTCCAATTAGGCTCCGAAACTCTATTCGCCCTTGGCAGCTTTTGTTTTAAGCGCGCTATCGTTGGCGTTAATAAATGTACGGATGTCGTCCGCCATATCTAGGAGCTTTTCCCACTGCTCCTTATAGAGAGTGACCGGAAAACGCCCCAGACCGTAAACGGAAAGCGCGCCTTTTTGGCTCACCTTCAGCGAGAGCCCGCGTGAGGATGTCTTTTTGAGCGCCGCGTTTTCAGCGCGCAGTCGCTCAAGCTCTGCTTGTATTTCATCGGGGTTCGACACGATGCTACCTCCCTCTTTACAACCGTAGACCCAAACAAAGATAAGAATCTGTTATCTTGAATTCCCCCATTGAGGTCAACCTTAAAGTCCTGACGTGCGATGTGCTAACATGGAGCCATTATGAAACGCCTTGTCAGCATCGTGCTTCTACTGGGCCTGCGCTTTCTTAGCAAAGTGTTCTACCGTACCGAGGTAAGGTGGCTCAACAACCCACGCGACAAGTGGCAAGACATGCGCCTTTTTGTTTTTCTGCACCACACAAGCCTGTTCGAACCTCTCTTTGTTTCCGCGTTCCCCATCTCGGTGCTTTGGGATGCCGCCAACCGCATGATCATCCCGGGAGCCGACAAAACTCTGCGCCGCCCCATCGCCGGGCTTTTCTTTAGGCTCCTCGTACCGGGCATGGTTGAAATCACACGCAAGCGGGACTACACCTGGGACGAGTTCCTCAACAAGATGGCACCTCAGTCGCTAATCGCTATTCTTCCAGAGGGCAGAATGATGCGCCGGACGGGACTCGACGTGGAAGGCAAACCGATGAGCGTACGCGGGGGCATCGTAGACATTTTGGAAGCGCTAGACTCCGGAAACATGTTAATAGCCTACAGCGGGGGTTTGCACCACGTACAGGCCCCCGGCGACGCCTACCCCAAACTCTTCAAAACTATTCGTATGGCCTTTGAGCAGATTCCCATCAAGGACTACAAAGCGAGTTTGCCCGCTAACGTGGATTTCCGCGAAGCCGTGATTAGTGATTTGGAAAAAAGGATGCAGGCATACACTCCGAAGGCGAAGGAAGCGTTGTGAATGGGCGGCTTAGACAGGGGTTGCTGCTGGCGGTAGCCGTTTTGTGTGGCCTCGCCTTTTATCTTACTAAGCAACCCCGTAACCCGAATACGGCTATTACACCCGCCCCGCCAAAAAAATTGGAAGCGCAGTCTATTGCTCAAGCTGAGGAAACAAAATCCAAAGCGAACACGAAGCAAGTTAGCCCCACGCAGGCGCCAACACCATCGCCCCCCGATGCCATCGGTTTTGTCGTCGACGGAGATCTGGCCATCGCTCAAGGAGACATTATCCTCGGCAGCGTCGAGGATGGAGAAAAAGTGGAGTCGGGTTACTACAAACCTTTCCGCCCACGGCTATGGGACAGCAACGAAATTCCCTACCACATTGACGAAAAACTTCCGGATCCCACCCGCGTACGCGAGGCGCTCGACCAACTGGAAAGCCAAACGGCTTTGAAATTCATCCCGTTCTCGGGCCAAGAGGACGCGCTCGTTTTTGTACGGGGGAATGAGCATTGCTATTCCTATCTCGGCAGAATCGGGGGGCACCAACCCGTTCAGCTCGCAGATAGTTGTACGACGCCGGCCATCCTTCACGAAGTCATGCACGCGCTTGGCTTTATCCACGAACACTCTCGCATCGATAGGGACGAGTACGTCAAGATAAACTGGGAAAACATCGATCCCAAGTTCCGCATGCAGTTTGAAACCGTACCTGAGATTCTAATGGATCCCATCAAAGGGACGCCCTTTGATTACGCTTCCATCATGCTCTACCCACCCAATGCCTTTGCAAAAGACAAAGCCAAAGTGACGATAGAGTCCACTACCGGAACTCCCTTGAACCCCGCCGACGCCCGTTTGAGTAACCAGGATGTGGAGCGGATCGCACGCCTCTACGGGAATTAGGTATGAATTAGGTATGGCGTTACTTTGCGGGTCAAAGAGTAGCGCTCCCCGCCCGTAAGTGCTATACCTCGCCTGTGCAAGCGTTCATGGCGGATTCTCCTTTATTCTTTTTCGCACTCTTTGGAGCGGGTGCCCTAGCCGGTTTTGTAGACTCCATCGCAGGGGGTGGGGGCCTCATCAGCCTGCCGGCTCTACTCGCGACCGGGATGCCCCCGATTCAGGCCCTGGCGACCAATAAACTTCAAAGTTCCTTCGGTTCGTTTACTGCCTCTTTGAATTACGTCCGGCACCAAGGGCTTTTGCTGAAGGACATGCGTACCGGAATTCTTTTTACGTTTTTTGGCGCAGCAACCGGCACCACGCTTGTCCAATTCATGGAAGCAAGTTTTCTAAAAGGCATCATCCCCGTTCTTCTTATTGTAACGGCCGTATTTTTTTTGCTCCAACCGCGTCTCATGGCACTCGGCAAAAAACAACTTCTTCCCACACATGTCTTCCAGGTAGTAGCGGGTCTCGCGCTCGGTTTTTACGACGGTTTTTTTGGTCCCGGAACCGGCTCGTTTTGGATGTTGGCGCTTGTGGCGTTGCAGGCCAAAGATCTCCTCGCTGCAACAGCGCGTACTAAGATCTACAATTTCACAAGCAACATTACGGCCCTCACATTTTTTCTTATCACTGGGGCGCCAAATTGGCTGGCGGGTTTTTGTATGGCGATGGGGCAGGTGCTTGGCGCGCGCCTAGGTTCAAGCCTCGCGCTTGCGTGGGGGCCAAAACTCATCCGGCCACTTCTTATTCTGATTTCGCTCGGGATTACGTTGAACTTGATTTACCCGAAAATTCGCTAAGGATAGAGTCGAAAAGCTACAGCGCGCCAGGAGGTACCAACCGTATTGGGAAGTACCATCGGGCGAAGGTTTGTCGCGTTGGCAGTGTTAGTGGAGGCCGTCGTGTTCACGGTAGTCACATTGGTATCCCAATCGGTCGACGTGACAGTGTACACAACAATATTATTCCCGGAAGACCCGTCAGAATTGTAACGAACTTTGTAGTATGTTCCGTAGTTAAGCGTCGCCGCATCGGACTGGTTCCACGTCGTCCCGGGCGTCCCATTGTTTCCGTAGAAGCCCCACATCGAATTGGTAAAGGTATAGAGTTCCACTTCAGCTTGGTTCCACTGGCTTCCCGAGCTAAAATTCTGCTCATCCGAACCGATACCCACCATAAAAGTAGAACTGCTATTTTTCACAAAAACCCACTCTAGTGCCGTGTAATTGCCACGCGTAAACTCCCAACCGGTGAAATGCACGTAAGTCCCCCACCCTCCGGTGCCGGTAAAGTACATCCCCGTAGCGTCGCGCACGGCGGTGGTCGTGGCGTCGGTAACGACACCAAGGGAAGCGTCTGAATCGCCGGTACTTCGAAGATCCACCCAACCAGGTGTTCGTACCTCCACGGCATTGGAAACCGTCGTCTTGCCACATTCATTGGTGACTTCGAGATCGTAAAAGCCCGTGCTAGCACCGCTGGTGATGTCAAAGGACATGTTTGAAGGATCGGTGTAGGTCACGTTGCTCACTGTGAGTCCAGGCACATCGATAGTGGTACCGGAAGTAAAGTAGTCCCCAGAAAGAGAATTACTGACCGTCGTGGACGGAAAAATAACCCTAGAAAAGCTTGGAATTTGCGGCACGACCGCCGAACACCCACCACCGTAGCCGGCTACCCGGAACAGGAGTTGGCGAGTTACGCCGCTCTCGGAGTAGGTAACATCTGCCCAATCTTCGTAAACGGCATTCCCGGTGGGCGTGAACGTAATTTTTACCGTGCAGGTCGAGCTTGGTCCCAAACTCACAAGACAGGTCCCCGTTGTGCCTGGGAAAACACCGCCTTCATACTGAAAGGGCGAAGCTAGACCGCTTCCCCCTACAAACAAAATGGTATTGGTCGTGGAGGTATTTTCTAGAGTAAAAGACTGAGTGTCCGCAACGCCCACCGTCTGCGTCCCCCAATCGTACCCAAAACCCTCTTGGAACTGGAGAATAGCGAAAGCTCGTGCTCCAAAGAAAACTAGAAAGAAGGAAAGTATTTTCGAAAAGTTTCTCATCTAAGATTCCTCATTAGGGCCAGAAACGTTCAATAAAAAAGTTGTTGCTGGAATACCCTGCACCGGTAAAACGGCCGTCGCTCTCCAAAACCATGCCCGTTATCACGTCAGTTCCGCCGGGGTTGGTCACAAGACTTCCGTCACCCGCCCACGTCGTATCAAGTGCGCCGGATGGAGTAAGACGCGCTATCAAGATGTCATTGCCGGCGTTGCCGCCCAAAACGACTTTGCCGTTGGCTTGAATTAGCACCGCAAACGCATCTTCGTTCGATCCTGTGTTTACCGTGGAAATTCCGCTTGTCCCAAAGCTCGTATCAATCGCGATAGTCGATAAGTACCGAACGGCAGCGGCATTGTTGTTGGCAAGGCCGGCCACGTAAACCCGACCGAAGGTATCAAGCGCAAGGGCGTACGCCTCGTCCTGACTCCCCCCGCTCACATCAGTCAAAACCGAGGTCTCAAGTGTGCCCCCCGTGGAATACCGGGCCAATATCCAATCTCGGGAGTTCCCGCCCCCGTTTTCTCTAAACCCTGCGACAAGAATCTTATTGTTGGAGTTGATGGCAATGGCAAAAACCTCGTCATCATCGCCTGCGAAGTCGGTAACCACCCGCCCGCCAGTTCCAAAGGCCGTATCCAGTGCGCCTGTGGTGGTCAGCCGTATCATGGCAAAATCGCGGGAAGAAGCCGTGCCATTTTCCCGGAAGCCAGCGGCCACGATTTTTTGGGTTTGATCGTGCTTTACCGCATAGGCCTCGTCATCGTCTCCCGCAAAATCAACATTCACCAAACCCGCTGTCCCAAAAGCGGTATCCAGAGTCCCGTTAGTACGGTAGCGCGCCAGCGCGAAGTTTCTTGTTGAGGCAGTGCCATTTTCGCGAAAGCCCGCAAGGACGATGCGCCCCTGGCTGTCAATGGAGAGCGCGAAGGCTTCATCGTCATCACCGTTGAAGTCCGTGTTCTGCAACCCCGCAGTCCCAAAGGTCGTGTCGAGGGCCCCACTCGTGAGGTAACGGGCGAGGGCAAAATTTCGGCTGGCGGTATTACCATTTTCACGCCAGCCCGCGACCACGTACTTCCCGTCAGTCTGCCGCGCGATCGCTTGTCCCTGGTCCGTATCCGCAGAGAAATCCGCCGTATTTATACCGTCTACGCTAAAATTTTGATCTCCATCGCCCGATGCCGCAAGGCTGCCGGAAGAGTTTAACCGTGCGACGGCCATATCCAAGTCCGTCCCGTTGTTCGACCGGCCCACCAGAATCATTTTGTTGTTACTGTAGGCAAGGCCACGCGCGAGATCTTCCCCGGCACCAATTGCGTGTGTCACGGTACCACCCGCTCCGAAGGAGCCAATGAGGGCTCCGGTGTTGGCGTAGCGCGCAGCCGCAAAGTCCCACGTCGCTCCCTTGCTGCTTCCTACCAAAAGGTATTCATCGCTTTCCGTAATCGCAATAGCGCGCGCCACATCATCGGCGGTAGTGATCGCTGTGGTCAAAGACCCTTGAAAAGTAAAGTTGGAGGTCCAACGAGCCAAAGCAAAATCTTTATCGGTCCCTGTAATGGCTTGTCCCGCAACTAAAAAGCGCTGAGAGGCGTCTTGAGCAATCGCCCATCCGATATCGTCGGATCCACCGATGTCATTTTGCGCTCCTCCAAGAAACGCGCCATTAGTTCCGAATCTCAGGACCACAAAGTTATCGTTACCGTTTGGGTAACTTCCAGTAATGGTAACGGTGTTACCAGCTTCAATCACTTGCCCCAAGCCAAAGTCATCGCCAGCGGTACCCACCACAGCCTGACCATCACCGCTAAAAGCAGTATCCGGACTCCCATCTGAGAGGAGCCGGACAAGTGCGTAGTTCCAATTTCCCCCTGCATCGCTAAACCCGCTCACAACGATCCGATTGTTTCCATCGACCCCGATAGCTCGGCTAAAATCATTCCCGCCTAGATCAATCTGTTGGTGGCCCGTACCGTTAAATGACGTGTCGGGACTACCGTCCGAATTAAAGCGGCTGACACCAAAGTCGTAATCTGAAAACCCCCAGCGGCGGCCTGTGATGAGAATCTTACTTCCCTGCAGCGCAATGGCATGGGCGTACGCGTCGCCGGCGGCGAAGGTAGCCACCACAATGCCGTCTGTGTCAAAGCTGGTGTCTAAACTCCCGTCTAACCAATAGCGGGCCACAACGACATCATCGAAACTCCCGTTGGAATTTCTACCGGCGACGAGAAAACGTCCATCTGTCATGAAAAGCGCGGCGCGCGCCGCATCGTCGAAGGTACTTATAGGCAATGTATGAAAGCCATTGCTAAAGCCATCGCGCAATCCCCTAGCAAAAAAGCTAAGGAGTTCTGGCTGGTTGCGGGAGTAACACCAATTGTCTAAATGAAAAGTTTTTAGTTCCGACGGGCGCACAGGATCGGCTGAGAGCGAGGCGCCTAGCAGGCAAAAAAGTAGCACAAGAAAGTAGGTTTTTTCTGACATGGGAGCAGAGCTGCCGACGTCAGAATTCTACCAAATCTGCGGGATAATGTTTGGGATTTTTATCGCAAAGGTATGGCGTCACTTTGCGCACAGCAGCGCAAAGGTATGGCGTCACTTTGCGCACAGCAGTGCGCA
>JAGQZV010000138.1 GCA_020435295.1 Bdellovibrionales bacterium
AGTGAGTATCATAAGCCTGGTTGCCCAACAGGAGATCGGGGCTTGTTACGACATATACGTTTGCAAAGACCCCCTTTTCGAGCAACTTGTCAGACGCGTGGATCGCTTCCTCTCCCAGAGCCCCCATTGCAAAGATGTGAACTACGTTGTCCCCAGGAGTATAGCCCTGGTATCCGCGGTAATCGATGAGCGGGTAGGCGCCTTCCAAGACTTCCTTTCGGACCATTTCTAGAATCTCAGTTTCTTCCCAGTGAGGGACTTCCGGTTCCATCTCGGGGGTGAGCGGTCCGTGGCCTTCTGGAAGGAGCTTGAATCGGTGCTGGCGGCCGAGCCGTCCCAAGAATTCCTTTTGTACCAAGCCCTTGGTTACGCAACGTATGAGCGCCGCTTCCCGGTTTTCGTTCTCCCGCGTGAAGTGCCGTCTCAAAGTGTCTGCCAAGATCCATTCGACTTCTTTCGCGAAGCAAGGTTCCCAGGTAACCACATGAGGGATTTGAAAATCGGACTTCCAACTGTGCTGCGCGCCTTCGGGGGCTAGAGTCACGCCGCTTGGAGTACCTAATGTTGCAAAGCACGAGCGCCAGTAGAGGTTATAGTAGTACTGATCGTGGGCGCGCTTGATAAAGAAGTCGTAGATGGTCATTGCGGGGTAAAACGGGATGCCGACTAGATCGAAAAACTTCCCAAAAGAACCTGCCGCCGACATGCAATTACCCTCGGCGATTTCAAAACGCAAATGCCCCGACTTTTGCGAAATATGAGGGACAACATCGGGAGCTTTTGTGTCTTTGGCATCATATCGGAGTTCGAAATCCTCCTGGGCGATATCACCGTAGAGCTTCCCGTTCATGTTTGGGCTTGTGTTGGTGGAAGTCCCGACGTCTGGCGCCATAGTCAAAAAGAACTTTGCTACAGCCCCCCAGCCTTGATCACCAGATGCCGCGTCTTCCCCGCGCCCCAATCTATCCAGCTTGGCGGCCACCTGTCCCCACATCCACTGCGTATGGGCGACGGGATTAAATTTTAAGGCTGTAATATCGAAGTCTGCCGGCCACTCCAAAGATCGTGCAAAATTTACCCACTTTTGTTGGCGCTGCTTTACCTCACCCAAAATTTCTTGGATCCCGTCCACCAAGAAGGCACGGCGTTCTTTGAGATAAGCGCCTTCTTTGGAAGTATCTGAGAAGTCTTCAAAGGGATTGTCGAAGTCCAGTCCCAGTCCTTGCGCCATCTCTCTGAGCTCGTCTTCTTCGGGTAAGGTGGAATGATTTCCGGACTTGGCCTGACAGCGCAGCTTGAATCCCTTGATGGTATACGCGACGACAAACGTGGGACGATCGCTTTGGCGTGCGGCTTGGAAAGTTTCGACTAGGCTCTCCAGATCGTGGCCGCCGAGATTGAAGAAAACCCGGTGCACTTCCTCGTCGTTGCAGTCTTTGAAGAAAGACTTTAACTTCGGCGCTTTTTCTTCCAAAACTCGGCGCGTGAGTTCAGGATTGTTTGCTTCTAACAAGCCTTGAAATTCAAAATCAGTGAAACATTCGTTGAGCACGCGTTTGAACTCGTCGCCTCCTTCTCGCTGGAAGAATTCTCGTCGCAACTTCCCGTGTTTTAGGATGACGGCTCGCCACCCGTTGGCTTCTGCGATCCGTGCCATTCGATCTGCATCGGAACCCTTGAAGGCCTTTTCATTTGAAATGCGGGTTCCGTCTAGGTTTTGTCGGTTGTAGTCTACCACCCAAACTACGTGCTTCAGTTGGCGTTCTCCAGCATCAGGCATCGCTTCAGCGAGTGATCCTTCTCTAAATTCCGAGTCCCCCATCAAACACCAAAAGAAGGGATCTTCGTTGAGGCCCACGTTGTGGTGGTGGGCAAAATCATAGGCCAAAGCGGTATAAAGCGCGTTTACCGGGGGGATACCGACAGAGCCACTGGGGAAAAAGCGGTAGCCATCCGGATCGGCTTCTGCGTGGTACGATTGGAAAACAGGTTCTCCTGTGCTTGAAAAATGTCGCAAGTGGCGCATTGCTAGTTGGCGTTGGCCCTTGTCAAAAAGCTTTCCGGCTTTGTCTCGGAAATTGTGTAAGAGAAAATTTAGTCCGTGATCCATCGGAGAGACATGCGGCTTGCAAGCCATGTAATCCTCTGGGTGCCGTGCCACGAGATGGAGCGCAGCCAGGATGTGCTGAGACGACGCGCAAGCGGTTGCGTGCCCCCCGACTTTGGGCTCTCCCTTGCCATGTCCCGGGCGGTTATTAGCCAAGTGGATCATTTGCAGAGCGAGGTAAAAGGCGCGATCGCAAATATTATTCAGAACTTCGTAGTCTAGCTTGCTCATAAACCGCGCTAGTCTACTGGCAAAGAAACAGCGTCGCAAGCAAGAGTTTAAGCATTTGGAATTGCTAAGGAAAGTGAGAAATTTGCCGCGGAATGACGTGGCGCGTGGTGGCTAGGCCGCCGGGGGAACGTTGGCGAGCTCCGCTAGTACTTTTTTGCGGTTAAAGAGTGTGATCTTTACACCCTCTAGCGGTTGGTGAACGTCGCGGGAGAAGTAGCCGGTGGTTAGCAAAAATCCCTTGGTGCTACCGAGGCCTTTTACGAGGTCTTTGAACTCGAGCAAGGTCGAAAGCGGGGTGAGCCCCTGAGGCTCAGCGGCTACGACGCAGCCGAAAACCAAAGTGCCGTAAAGAATCGGATCGTCGTTTTCAGCGACAAATACCACTTCTTCTGTGGAATTATCCAGGCGATCCTTAAGCCTAAGGCCTTTGGAGTCGCATAGGTACTTCACGAGCTTTTCCAAGTCTCCCAACTTTAGCTCAGGGCCTAGCGGATCATTTGCCTTGTCTTCTTCAGGAAGTAGAAAACTTTCCTTCGTCGGAGAAGAATTGCGTGTAATGAGAATGGCAAGGCCTGCTGCCACCAGGATGGCGAAGAAAACCAGAAAGAAAAGATTAAACATAGGAGTTATTGATGAGCTCACCGACGCCGCCGGCACCGGGAACGATGTAGTGTTTGGGGTTTAGACCACGCTCTTCTTTCCAGCGACTTCCAGGCACTGAATCGAGTACGTCTTGGGGGCTTAAACCGCGATCGAGGCGCAGCGCATACACCACAAGTTCGGGGCATTCACGCGAAACCATGGAGAGGTATTCGGGAGTAACAATAAGGTGGAGCGCAATGTATTTCTTTGCAGTGCCGCGCACCTCATCCCGGTAAATCTCCATCGCTGTTTTTAAGGTTGAGCCTGTGGCCCCCATCGGATCTGGAAAGAAAACGTAGGCGCCCTCGATATCTCCGCCGATCTTTACGCCGCCCAGGTTTGTACCAATCACCTTCTCAGCGGAGTCGGTTTTTCGGTTGATGCTGATGTGGTCCTGGCGAACTCCTTCGGGATCCAAAATATGGTTAAGCGCATCAAAACAGATATGTGAGGGTACTGTCCCTGCACGCGCAAGCGCCACCGTAACCACGCGCGAGTTTGGATTCACAATGGATGCGAGGTACTTCCCCTCCGGGTGCATGGCCGCCATTCGAGATTCCAAACTGCTTTCACACGTTTCAAACTCCGCGTTCACGACGCATTTGACGAGCTCCGAGTAGAGTCGATTAAGCAACTGGTTTACCATTGGCTGCTTGCAGGAAGGATCCGAAAAGCGCGCGAGCAGTGAGAAAAGAAACGGGTCTGAGAGTATGTGGATGTTGGTTCCGTAGTGATGCTCAAGCTCAGAAAGACGAAATGTAGCATTCAAGTATTGACTATCTCTCAACATCGTGACCCCACAGAACACCTGGTGGAATATCGAAGTCAAGCCAGCAGTTGACCGGCTTCGAAACATTCATTAATTCTGTACTTTTAGGCAATTGCTACAAAAAGGGAGGGGTTGTGGCCCAGTTGATGCTCGCCATCGACGAGTTTGTCGTGTTCGACTTGGAAACCACTGGTTTGTCGCCTTGGGGCGGCGATGAAATGATCGAAATTGGTGCGATGCGCATCTACGGTGACGAGTTGGACGAAGTGAATGTTTTCCACTCGCTGGTAAACCCCAAGCGATTGATTCCCGAGGAAGCGTCCCGCGTGAATGGGATTACCAACGAGATGGTGGCAGGTGCACCGACGGTGGAAGAGGTCTTCCCCAAGTTCTTGGAGTTCGTAGGGGGAGCTTGGCTAGTCGCACAAAATGCCAAATTCGACATGTCGTTCATCACCAAGTACTTGATGCAGTTCAACATGCGCAAAACGCTTGAAGTTTACGATACCATCGCCTTCTCGCGTCGAGTTTTTCCGTCCGAATCTCGCCACAATTTGGATGTTATTGCAAAGCGGCTTGGACTTAGCATCGCGCCGGAGGATCGCCACCGTTCAATTGGTGACGTGCGGTTGACCGCCCAGGCTTTTATGCAGATGAAGAACAAGCTCGGCGACAACTACCCGTCCCCCGAGAAATGGACAGTTTAGGCATTTATTTGGGTGTTAGGTAGGTGTTAGGTATGGCGTCACTTTGTGAAGCTCTCACAAAGTGACGCCATACCTTATTGGCGGTACCATTATTAAATGAAACTCTTTGTGTGGATGGCCCTCGTCGTAGCCTGGTCAGTTGTCAGGGCCGAAGACCCGGGGAGTCAGCTTTTAAAAAACCTCAACCCTCAAGCGTTGAAGGGCAAAAAGCCGAGTTACATTCGGCTTTCGTCGGATACAAAATACTTGCTCGGTCGATCTTGCCTGAAATACCACTCGCTGCCGCAGTGGAGAGAGATAATCGAAGGGGCGCTTACGACAGGAACCACGTGCTTGAAGCAACGAGGCTCCAAGCAGAGCCTAGAAATAGCGGCGGGAGTTGAGGGGACGGCCCAGCTGATTCAGGGTAAGGCTCTAAAGTTCTTGTGTGAAGAGGAGGGTTATTCGTGGAAAGCGGCCAACCCCAGAGACGAGAACTTGCAGGCAGACGCGGTTGCGACGGATCCCGACAACCCCCACTTTCCTACCATCCACATGAACCCCCGAAAATTGCCACGCCTGTCTGTCGAGGAGTTGCAGCGCATTCTATTTCACGAATCGATCCATCTTCTCGGCTATGGTCACTTCACTCACATTGAGTACTCTTATAGTTGTGAGCACTGCTGTTTCCACTCAAAGGAGGATTCTGAAGAGGCCCAACGTCTCGGGTGTAATATTTGCAAAGGTAAGTACACGGGCATCAAAGATCCAAGGTACATCGACGATATAATGCAATTTTTCCGCAAAGCTTTGCCTGCGCATTCCGATATCCGGCTTGCCGAAGCTCAGAGCTTCATGAAAGGCCACCGGCAAGAACGTTGGGCGAAGTTCAACGTTTTGCTTCTTTCACCCTTACCGGATCAAGCACCGTTTACCATTCCCTACGCCGAACTATTGGAGAAAAAATACGTACCGCTGAGCGAAGCGGAATCCAGAGTGATCAAGAATATAAAAACTCCCGAAAACAAAGTGTTTGCCTTTCTGGGCGGCGAGAACATTCAGCATCTGGCGAATGCTTTCTTTTTCTTCTATGAGTCGGATTATAAGTTGTCTGAGAAGGAACTCATGCAAGCGCAGGTAACGGATGTGAAGCAGGTCCCCGCTACCATACGCGCGCGGTACGTGAATCACACGGTCCCTTTCTTGGAAACCATCAAAGAGGAAGTTGCAGGGGGCCTGCTCGCCTATTATTCCGATTTGGAGTTTCAGGCAGTCGTGCAAAACGACGCCCAGGCCCAAAAAAGCATCTACCCCCACCGGCAAAGGATCATCCGGGCCTTTTTTCCGGAGTGGAACCCCAACTATTTCCCTCCGTTTAAAAGGGCCGAGGACGGCACCATCATCGTCATGGTCGACGACAAAGAAGCCATTCGCGTGCCGGCCAGCCCCTAGACGCACCTCGTAAAATTACCCTTGCGAAAACTTCACGGATAGAGTTTGCTGAGTTTGTGGAGACAATTGGGGGTTTTAGGTGTTAGGGGTAATACGTTCTGCCTCTCTTGGGGCTTTTATCTTCAGTTTAATGGCGTGCTCAAATGCGGACTTGCAAAGTCCCAGAAGGTTCAGCCGCTTTAGTCACGACGTGGAGTTGCTGAACGCTCACCGCGAGCTAAAGTTTGACAACAGTGGGGCCGCTGCAGGGAAAGCCAAGATCTTTCTAATCGCAGGCAGCGAAGAAAATGCGAATTTTGCGCAGGAGATCGTTGAACAGCGCCTGTATTGGTTGGATCAAGGGTTTAGCACAGAAGACATCGCGTGTTTCTACGCTATGCCGAGTGACTATTCTTACCAAGAAGACCGTGCCCAGTTTTCAGTCCTCCAGGCGCATCTAGCCAATTGCCGGCACGCGAACCCCAAGGACATTTTTGAAGCGATACACGAATCCGGAAAGATGGGGCACGACTTCTTGTACTTGTATGCTACCTCTCACGGCAATTCCCCATTTACCGAACTCTTGAAAGAAGAGAAGCTGCCTCCCCCAACCCGCATGTTTCTAGAAAACTTTACGAAGAGTTTTCCTGAGTTGGCTAATCAGTACATGCTTTCTGTCGATGGGTCTCCTTCCGGAAAAACGTCTTCTCTTTCGGCGTTAGCCTCCGAATACGCGGGCGGTGCGAAGCCCGGGGACGTGTTTTTTACGCCACGCTATTTGAAGGCTGCGCTTTCTAGTTGGCCCGATGCTGTGACCAAGTACATTGTATTGCAGGCGTGCCACTCCGGAGGCTTTATCCGGGATCCCAGGCCGGAATTCGAGAAGGATTTGCTTTCTTCTATTCCCAACCTGGTGGCGATGACGGCTTCTCGCTATGATCGAAGTTCGTTTGGCTGCAATAGCGGCGCGCACCGAACTTTTTTTGGGGGTGCCTACAACGACACTTTGTTGCGGGCAGAAGAAAACCCGGACGAGATCCGCTGGCCACTCTTCTACCGCTCCATAAAGCGTCAAGTGGAGCGTTTGGAAAAAGAGAATGGAGCCGAGACACCGTCACTTCCCGATTTTGTGGACACTCGCGGTCGCGGTGGTCAAGTAAAGGAAGAAAGCCCACTGGATGAGAGGCGCGTAGACGTAGGGCCAAGCGGTGGAAACGAATTGGATGAAAACGAGGTAGGCAAGGCCACAGATTCCTAGTAGTTGGGGGATGGCGAGACTTTGTCTCTTCCAGATCCAGGCCAACGCTAAAAGACAGCCGGATAACCGACACGGCCACTGGAGCCACATTAGGTTGGCGGATTTTAGGAACCCAAGAAATCCCGGTAAACTCAGCATGACGAACGCCGGATCTTTCCTCGACAGAGCCGCGTAGTGGATCGTCGGAGCGAAGAACGCTTCCGCATCCAAAATAAGAAACGGTAGGACAAAGATACCAGCGGCGCCAAGAGTAAGTGCCGCGAGATGTTTCGCGTTTTTTCCGTCATGTTTAAGTTGATAGAAATAGTAGGGAAGCAGCAGTGCTGCGGCAGTCTCTCTAGAAAAAAGCAGCAATACAAAAGACAGCTGCTGAATCCGTTGGCGAGATCGCAAAGACGCCCAGGCAAAGAGATCCAAAAATAACCAAACAGAGCCTGTGTGCAGAGTACTGACCTCGTGCACGGCTTGACGGGAAAACGCGTGGATAGCGAGAAGCAACAAGAATCCCAGCGACCAGCGTTGTGGTGGCGCCCTAAGGCGTGAAAAACTGTCGCAAAGCAAAAGGTAAAAGGCGAAGACCGCCAATAAGTTCAGATAACGGACGTCCACGCCAAGCAGATAGAAGGGCAAGTACGGGAGCCAAAGGGCGGGTGGGTAAAAGTGCGAGACCTGCCCTCTTCCCTCCAGTAGGTGGGGCCGGTAAGGGTTCTTGCCCTCGCTCACGTCCTTCAGTCCAGCGAGTAAGTTCGGAAGCATATCCGACTGAGCCGCGTTGGGAATGGTGGTCTCGATCTTGTGCGCCCGCAAGCCTAAACCCGCGATTGCGATAAAAGTGGCGGCCCACAAAAACTTCGTCGGCTTTGGCGTTTCAAAATTGGGCAACACTTGGTCGCGCAGAAGGCAGGTGAAAGTTGCATAGGCCGCCAGGATAAGCAGAGCCACGAACGGGTAGTGGAAGTCTTGAACTCCCAATAGGCGTGCCAGCGGGAGCAAAGCGCCACCCAAGCTCTTAACCGCCAAAGCAATAGTGATGAAACCCCAAAGTGCCGGCATACGTATCAATAAAGCAAGGGATGGTGAGCGGTACTGGGTTCGAACCAGTGACCTCGAGCTTCGGAGGCTCGCGCTCTATCCAACTGAGCTAACCGCCCACAAGTCGTGTGTTCGACTAAG
The DNA here is from genome assembly GCA_020435295.1 of Bdellovibrionales bacterium. Lineage (GTDB taxonomy): Bacteria > Bdellovibrionota > FAC87 > UBA2466 > JACKAF01 > JACKAF01. The sequence continues at coordinate 8,298 of JAGQZV010000138.1, forward strand.
AAATACGATGAACCGCCAGGATTCTCAAGCGATTAGAGGTTGCGATCTACCTCTAGTGGGGGGCGCCGAGGCGCGCGTCTCCGGGGGCCTCTGGGTTGCTCGACTTGGACAGTAGCCGGCGGTAGCAAGATGCCGGGATCGGCGTCTTGGAGCTGCGAACGGCAGTCGAGAAGGCCGCTCTGCAGGGCGGGGGCGTGGCGCGCTGATTCTCGATCCGGGAACGAAACGTTTGCCGCCAGGGTGTTGACCTCACAATTGCAAAAGCGTTCGCGAAACGGGGTACCGGCCTCTCGTCCAAGGCACTCGCGCGTAGCAAAATTAATTTCTGTCGCGCTCCATAGGCGGATCGGATCCGCGCAACCGAATAAAACGAGACTCAATAGAATAAGCGTCGCAGTTCTCAAAAAACGGGAGCTCCAATACGGATTAGTGACGTGGTCACTATAGAGAAAATGACGCATCAAATCAAGTGACAAGATTTGGCACTCCAAGAAGAATTTCAAGATCTTAGATTGGGAAAGGGGGAGCCTAAGCTCCCCCTTTTTTGGGCTTGTCTACTCTTTTTCGCTGTGTATGGCGAGGTTCGGATTCCCACCGAAGTGGCGTACCTCACCAAACTTGTTGGAAGCGGTGACTTCAAATTTGTAAGGGCGTAATGGAGCGATCCGGCGCGCCTTTCGTCGTAGTGTTGTGCAAGCAGGGTGCCAAGCCTACGTTCGATTTTTGTGCGTGATTTGTGGCAGGAACCCTGTACCAAAACGGAACCGGTGCCAGCAACTGGTGGCAAGCTATGTGGGAACCTGCGTTACACGAATACTAGAAGAGCCAACTAAAGAGGCGGGTCCAAACCAACTTGAGAAATTGGAAAATTTGCATGTAGGACCAGTACGCATTGCAAAAGCCGGGAGAATTGGCAAGTTGGCAGGATTCAAAGAGGTTCAAGTCAAAGTCTTCGCTGGCTTCCCGCAGGAATAAGAGGTTGTCGTTACGGTTGAGATTGCCGTATTGGGACAAGACAAATTGCTCGCCCCACGCCCCGGCGTGGGCCACTCCAATAATCTCGGCACCGGACTCCGTTTCACGGAGCATGGGGCCGCCCGAATCTCCGAAACAACTGCCCGCGCGATTGGCGGGACCCAGCAGCGAACGTCCGCTGCTTGTCCCCAGCGGCGTAACGATCTCGATGTAATCCGTAACGCGGTAGACTTGGTTGGTACCGGTGCGTTTAATTCCAGCCCCGAGGCGTGTTTCCA
>JAGQZV010000013.1 GCA_020435295.1 Bdellovibrionales bacterium
AGAGAAGTCGGTGCCGCCCGTCTCCGTTCAAACCTCCACAAGCCCTCTTTGCAGACGCCCCCCACCCAGAACTCTGGCCCTCCCCTTGCAGTACCAAAGCGTGGCAAATGTTCGCAGACACAATCCAAGGGGGGATAAATGAAAAAATTTCTGGTTCTCGCGGCCATACTGACACCGATGTTTGGCTTTGGCAGTTCTGTGTTTAATCATTGCTCATCGAGTGACGCGGTTTGCGTGGGAGAGGTGCTGTTGGAAATGCTCGCCGGAGGGGGCAACAATTCGGTGCTTGTGCTTTCGGGGGAATACAAATGCGCCAACGGACAGGCGATTAACGTAGCCGGGAGTTATGACTCCAACGGGAAACTCGTGGGACTTCGATTCGGAAGCCGCGATTACACGTGTGCAGGCCGCGTATGCACGAGTGACAGCTTCCAAATCCTCGTCCTCAACCCAAAGACGCTGAATGTACCGGGAGATTTTGCCACCTGTACCATGGAATGAGATAGGCATTCTACCTCAATCCGATTTCGAACAAAGGCGGGGTACATGACAAATTGCCCCCCTTGGTGCATCTTATCCCGCGCAGCACAGCAAAGAAGCAGCCTCCGAGCCTGGCAAATTGGCAGGCCAGTTGCAGGTGCAGGCGGAAAACGTCGCACACTTGGTTCTAAAATTCGGGACCCGGGAGGAAGCCATGCCGTTCACATTGGATTTTTCACAAATCGGACTTTCCGACATCGCAAATGTAGGAGGCAAGAATGCGTCTCTAGGGGAAATGACACGAGAGTTGACTACCCAAGGCATTCGCGTCCCGGGAGGTTTCGCAGTCACTGCCGAGGCCTATCAGTTTTTTCTTAAAGAAAACGGCCTTGCAGAAACAATCAGTGGAATTCTGAACAGGTACAACACCCAGGATGTCTCCGGCCTCCAAGAAGCAGGGGCCTCAATCCGAAGCGCGTTTATGAACGCCAAAATGCCTGCCCAACTCGCCGAAGCAATCATCGCAGCGTATCAGGAAATGGGGGAACCCGACGTCGCCGTAAGAAGTAGCGCCACCGCGGAGGACCTGCCGGGAGCCAGCTTTGCCGGGCAACAGGAAACCTACCTGAACATTCGCGGCTCGGGAGCTCTCGTCCATGCCTGCCAGCGTTGTTTTGCTTCCCTCTATACCGACCGGGCCATCCACTATCGCGAAAATCAGGGCTATGAGCACTTGAAGGTGCACCTCGCCATTGCGGTTCAAAAGATGGTTCGCTCCGATCTGGCTTGCTCCGGGGTAATGTTTTCCATTGATACAGAAAGCGGTTTCAAGGATGTCATCCTTATCAATGCCGCCTACGGCCTTGGCGAAAATGTGGTTCAGGGCGCCGTCAACCCGGACGAATACTACGTTTACAAGCCTACACTCGAAAAAGGCTTTCGTCCCATTCTCCAAAAGCGCTGTGGTTCGAAGTTAATCCAGATGGTCTATGACGAAGGAGGCGGAAAAAACGTCCGGAATATCCCGGTAGCGGAAAACCGCCAAAAGCAACTCGCACTTAACGATGATGAGATCCTCCAACTCGCAAAATGGGCGGTTCAAATCGAAAACCACTACTCAAAAAAACACGACCACTTTACCCCAATGGATATGGAGTGGGCCAAAGATGGAAAAAGCGGGGAGCTCTACATCGTCCAAGCCCGACCAGAAACCGTCAAAGCGACTCAATCCGCAAACATAATCGAAACTTTTCGACTAAAGCGAAAGGGAGCACGACTCATTGAGGGCCGCGCCGTAGGAGAGCGTGTCGGTATCGGAAGAGCCAGAATCATCCGCAGCACCCAGGAGCTTTCAACGTTTCAACCTGGAGAAGTTCTAATCGCCGAGAGAACCGATCCCGATTGGGAGCCAGTCATGAAGAAAGCGGCGGCCATCGTCACCGACACGGGCGGCCGCACTTGCCACGCGGCGATTGTCAGTCGTGAAGTCGGCGTCCCCGCGGTTGTGGGTTGCGCAGAGGCCACGAGCAAAATTCAGCAGGGCCAGATGCTCACTGTAAGCTGCTGCGAAGGGGACGTGGGCCGAGTTTATCCCGAAGAAATTCCATACGAAGTGCAACGAATAGAACTCGACAAACTACCTGAGCTCAAAACAAGAATCATGATGAATCTTGCTAATCCGGAACAGGCCTTTCATCTAGCGAGTCTACCTACAGCGGGAGTGGGCCTCGCGCGAATGGAGTTTGTAATAAACAACTACGTCAAGATTCACCCGATGGCACTGGTACAGTTCGATTCACTCACTGACTTGCAGGCAAAGCACCAAATCGAATCCCTAACCGAACAGTACGAAGACAAAACAGAATACTTTGTTGATAAGCTTGCTCAGGGAATTTCTATGATTGCCGCGGCCTTCAACCCACGGGATGTTATTTTGCGTATGAGCGACTTCAAAACCAATGAATACGCAAACCTCATTGGCGGACGGGAGTTCGAACCCGAAGAAGCCAACCCAATGATCGGCTTTCGGGGAGCCTCTCGCTATTACAGCCCACGCTACGCTCCCGGGTTTGCACTGGAATGTCAGGCGGTTCAGCGTGTGCGTAAACAAATGGGGCTGCTCAACCTCAAAGTCATGATTCCCTTTTGCCGCACGATTGAAGAGGGCAAGCAAGTGTTGGAAGTAATGTCCGAAAATGGTCTTCAACGGGGGGATGACGGTCTAGAAGTGTACGTCATGTGCGAAATCCCCAGCAATGTTATTCTGGCCGACCAGTTCTCGGAAATCTTCGACGGTTTTTCGATCGGATCAAACGATCTGACTCAATTGGTGTTGGGCGTTGACCGGGACTCCGAGACGCTCGCACATATTTTTGACGAGAGAAATGCTGCCGTAAAACGGATGATTCAGCAGGTTATTAAAACAGCAAAAAGTGCAGGACGAAAGGTCGGGATCTGCGGGCAGGCTCCGAGCGACTACCCGGATTTCGCGAAATTTCTTGTCGAACAAGGCATCGATAGCATTTCCTTGACACCCGACTCTGTGCCCCGAACCCTTATGATGTTGGCCGAGCAGTAGAGGCCCAGGTGAAAGAAACCCTCTACAGTCTAGACATCGGGGATTTCGAAAGACTGCTTACGGTCATTCAAAGCCACTTCGAACTTTACGGCCCAACGGTCAGGGACTCAGCCGTTGTCTACGAGAAGGTTGAAACCACTCGGGATCTCCCTCAGGGCTGGGTTGACGATCAAGCGCCGGGTCGTTACCGCCTGGAAAAGACAGACTCTCCTCTTTTCTTTGGTCATGTGGTGGGACCCCAGTCCTGGAAGAAGTACCTTTTTCCGGCACGGGAGCAGCTTTGGTCTGTTAAGAAAGAGTCTGCGCAAGTGAAACGGTCCGCTAATCCCCAGAAGCCGATGGCGTTTCTCGGGGTCCGGAGCTGCGAGCTTGCCGCCATTGAGGTTCAGGACAAGGTTTTCTCCCACGGGACGCAACCGGACGCCTTTTATCACCGCAGACGAAACGATCTTTTTATAGTCGCCGTAAACTGCACCACTTCGTCACGAAATTGTTTTTGTACCTCAATGAATAGTGGCCCAAAATGCAACGGAAACTTCGATTTGGCACTGACCGAGGTACTTGATGGCGCCATTCACCGTATTGTTGTTGAGGTAAAATCCAAAAGGGCGCAAGATCTGATTGCACCCCTTCACCTAAAAACACCCTCGCCGGCTGAGATCGCAGCCGCTCAGCACGCCGTCGAAGAAAACGCCAAAACAATGGCACGCTCATTTTCCACAGAGGGCCTAAAAGAAAGCCTACAAAATTCCCCTGATCACCCTCGTTGGAACAAAATCGCGGAACGCTGTCTAGATTGCGCCAACTGCACCATGGTTTGCCCCACATGCTTTTGTTCCTCTACGGTGGACACGACCGACCTCACTGGAGACAATGCCGAGCGCTGGCGCCAGTGGGACTCCTGTTTCAATCTGGAGTTTTCCTATATTCACGGGGGAGAAATTCGCAAGTCCACAGCCTCCCGTTACCGCCAATGGCTGACCCATAAACTGGCAAATTGGTGGGATCAGTTCGGAACTAGCGGATGCGTTGGCTGCGGTCGATGTATTAGCTGGTGTCCAGTCGGAATCGACCTCACCGAAGAGGCAACGGCGATCCAGGAGGGTCAAGAATGATTAAGACAATTCAGCAGGAAGTAAAGGATCATCCCTTCTTTAAGGAAATGCCGGCCGACGTAACAGACTTAATTGCTGGATGCGGCAAAAACCTCCGCTTCAATGCGGGGGAACATATTGCAAAGCAAGGAACTCCCGCCGACCAATTTTACCTGGTCCGCGAGGGTACGATCGCCATTAAGCTTCATGTGCCCGGGCGAGGTGCGGTTTTCATTCAAACTGCTGAGCCCGGGGAAATTGTGGGTTGGTCCTGGCTTTTCCCCCCATATCAGTGGATGTTCGATGTCGACGCTCAAACTGACGTCGCGCTCATTGCGCTGGATGGGCTCTGCCTGCGAAACAAGTGCGACGCTGACCCCAAACTTGGCTACGATCTTATGAAACGTTTTTCGCAAGTATTGGCAGAACGCATTGGCCACACTCGGCTGCAGCTTTTGGATGTTTATGGATAAGAGCCCGCACGAGTGGATGACGCCCACATTCGTTCCTATTTTACAGGTTCGTCCAGAAAGTAGCGACACGTTCTCCATTGAGCTGGAGTCCGAGCATTTTCCCAGCCCCGGTCAATTCAACATGCTGTACGTGTTTGGCGTGGGAGAAGTTCCCATCTCAGTCAGCCGCGCGAAAGCTTCGCGCTATATTCATACGATTCGCTCTGTCGGCGCGGTCACACAAGCTCTACGCAAACTCAAGACCGGTGACTTGGTTGGGGTTCGGGGTCCTTTTGGACGAGGATGGCCCATCGAAAAAGCCAAAGGACGCGACCTTTTGATTTTGGCCGGGGGAATTGGCCTGGCTCCGTTAAGACCGATCTTGGACGAAGCAGCCAGAAACATCGAGCAGTTCAAGAATGTTACCCTACTTTATGGAGCTCGAAAGCCCTCAGACTGTCTTTTCAAAGAAGATTGGGAGAACTGGGAGCGAGCAGGTATCAACATACTAGCCACTGTCGATGCAACAGAAACAAACTGGAATCGAAGCGTCGGGGTTGTTACCAAGCTCATTCCGAAAGTTAAGTTCGATCCTGCCAATGCAATCAGTTTCGTATGTGGCCCTGAAATCATGATGCTCTTTTGTGTGGAGGCTTTGAACAATCAGGGAATGGAAGAACACAACATTTACCTCTCGATGGAGAGAAACATGAAGTGTGCCGTCGGCTATTGTGGACATTGCCAATTTGGAGTGGACTTTATCTGCAAACAGGGACCCGTCTTTCCCTACCCCGCGCTTAAGTCTAGACTGAAAGTAAGGGAGATATGAACCCCTCTACCAAACCCAAGCTTGCGGTCTGGAAATTCGCCTCCTGCGACGGATGTCAGCTGTCCATTTTGGACTGTGAAGACGAGCTGCTTGCAATCGCGGATAGAATAGAAATTGCTAACTTTCCAGAAGCAAGCCGCCAAGTGATGGATGGCCCTTATGATCTTTCTCTTGTGGAGGGATCCGTCACGACTGAGCACGACCGCAAGCGATTATTAGAGGTACGCAAACAGTCGCGATTCCTTGTCACTATCGGCGCCTGCGCCACAGCAGGAGGCATCCAGGCCCTTCGAAACTTTTCCGATGTTAAGGAGTTTACCTCCGTCGTTTACGCCCGACCGGAATACATTTCCACTTTGGAGACCTCCACCCCCATTTCTGATCATATTCCGGTAGACTTCGAGTTGCGCGGTTGTCCCATTAACAAAGAGCAGCTGTTAGAAGTCATTCAAGCATTTCTCATTGGCCGAAAACCTAACATTGCCCCGCATAGCGTGTGCGTTGAATGCAAACTTTCTGGTAAAGTCTGCGTCATGGTGGCTGAGGGGACACCTTGCCTAGGGCCTGTTACTCACGCAGGCTGTGGAGCCCTGTGCCCCGGGTATGCACGTGGCTGCTACGGGTGTTTCGGCCCGATGAATTCCGCCCAACCCAAATCCCTCGCTCAACAGTGGAAGAGGCTGGGAAAAAGCGACGCCGAAATATTTCGTGTCTTTCATACCTTCAATGCAAATGCAGAACCGTTTCGATCCATGGAGAAAGCCGATGCCGACTAAAATTATCAAGGTCGACTACCTTGCGCGAGTCGAAGGGGAAGGTGCACTCTACATCAAGACCAAAGGAAAGGAAGTGGAGGCAGTCGAGCTCAAAATTTTCGAGCCCCCTCGTTTTTTTGAGGCCTTTCTCAGGGGACGATCCTACGAGGAAGCGCCGGACATCACGGCTCGCATTTGCGGGATTTGTCCCGTCGCCTATCAAATGAGCGCCGTCCATGCGATGGAACAAGCATTGGGAATCTCTCTCGATCCCGAGATTCGAAAGCTTCGGCGACTTCTGTATTGCGGGGAATGGATCGAGAGCCATGTGCTCCACATTTACATGCTTCATGCACCGGATTTCTTGGGTGTTTCAAGCGCCATGGAGCTTGCCAAAACACACAAGGCAGAAGTCGAGCGCGGGCTTCGCATGAAAAAAATAGGCAATAGGATTGTTTCGCTAGTGGGTGGGAGGGAGATTCATCCCATCAACGTCCGAGTGGGCGGATTCTATCAAATTCCCAAGCAGCGCGACCTCGAAGCGCTCCTCCCCGAGCTGGAATGGGCACGACAGGCGTCAAAACAAACGGCGCAGTGGGCGGCTGGCTTCACATTTCCCGATTTTGAATCCGAGTACGAATTTGTTTGCCTGAGCCACCCCAACGAGTACCCTTTCAATGAGGGCCAAATCACCTCCAGTCACGGCCTTTCTATCCCGGCGGCGGATTTCGAAAAACACTTCGAAGAACAGCACGTAGCCCACTCCAACGCACTCCACTGTGTTCGAAAAGGGGGCGGGGCCTATTTCACCGGACCCATGGCCCGCTTTGCGATGAATTTTGAAAAACTTTCCGATGATGTACGAGCCGAGGCTAAGAAGATAGGAGTCGGACCCGATTGCCGGAACCCTTTTCGTAGCATCTTGATTCGCTCCTTGGAGGTAATGCACGCCTACGAAGAGGCCATGCGAATTATTCGGTCAAGACCCAACCCAAGCGAAGCAGCACCTAAGATAACTCCCAAAGCCGGATGGGGTGCCGCCGCAACCGAGGCGCCGCGCGGGCTGCTCTACCACCACTATAAGCTGGGCGATTCTGGGCTCATTGAGGAAGCCAAAATTGTCCCGCCGACCTCACAGAATCAAAAGCGAATCGAGCAGGACCTGCGCCAGTTCGTAACAAAAAACATTGCGGCCGATGACGAAAAGCTAACGTGGCAGTGCGAACAGGCCATTCGGAATTACGATCCGTGTATTTCCTGCGCGACCCATTTTCTAAAAGTAAAGTGGGATCGAGAGGAGCCCACATGACAACCCCGCTGCAAATAATCGGTATTGGAAATCCCATGCGAGGGGACGATGCATTGGGGTGGCAGGTTGTCGAACAATTGAGAGAAATGTTCCCCGAAGTTCCCATGCTAACCTGTGATGGAGAAGCAACGCGTCTTCTTCAGTACTTTGAGCAAAGCAACGAAGTTATCCTGATCGACTGTGTCCACTCCGGGGCCCCGGCCGGAAAGATGTTTCGTCTCGAGGGCGAACAAATCAGAGGCGAAAGCTTTCGTACTTCGACGCACACATTTGGTCTAGAACAGGCGATAGAGCTCGCTATATCACTCAAAAAGCTTCCTCGGACATTACTTTTTTTTGGTGTCGAAGGTGCCCAATTTGATTGGGGGGCACCTCTATCGGAGGCGGTTTCACGAACGATGGAAACTCTGATCAGTGAGCTAGCAAAAGAAATCCTAAGAAATGATGGAGGTATTCACGGTTATGCACGAACAGTCCCTAATTAATAACTTGATGGACAAGATTGCGGAGCAGGCGAAAATCCACGGAGCCAATAAAGTCACGGAGGTTCATGTTTGGTTAGGAGCCCTAAGCCACATGTCTCCCGAACATTTCAAGGAGCACTTTGACATCAGCGCCAAAGATACGCTCACGGATGGGGCAAAACTCAAGATTGAGACTTCAACCGATATTCACGATCCTAACGCCCACGATATTCTTCTTCGAAATGTTCAAATTGAGATCGAAGGAGAATAACGATTTCGGATTTGCTGGCACGTCAGAGAATTCGCTGGGCGCTGCAGGGGAAGGTTCAAGGAGTAGGTCTGCGCCCGAACCTATTTCGTTTGGCACACGCCAATCAGTTTAAGGGGCTCGTTCGAAATCTGGGCGACCGAGTGGAGGTGGAGCTAGAAGGATTCGGCGTAGCCACCGAGTTTTCGCGCTTTCTCGAACAAAATCCATCTATTGAGGTACGCGAACACACTTGCCTCCCCCCGCTGGGCTCCGCGGAATTTGAAATTTGTGACAGTTTAGCCGAGTTATGCGGGCCCCAAAACTATCCAGCCGATCGGGCCATCTGCGCTGATTGCGAACTCGAACTTCGAGATCCCAACGATCGACGCTTTGGGTACCCCTTTATCAGCTGCACTCAGTGTGGTCCCCGATACACGCTGATTGAGCAACTACCCTTTGACAGAAAACGAACGACGTTTCGCAAACACCCCGCCTGCCAGGAATGCGAGGCGGAGTATCGCGCCCCCAGTTCTCGTCGATTTCACGCCCAATTGATATCCTGCCCGCAGTGTGGTCCGGGGCTATGGTGGGAACACGAAGGGGAGGATTCGGTAACCGGTAGAAAAGGGGCGCTTGAAAAAGCTGCCCACGAGATTCGACTGGGGCGAATCGTTGCGGTCAAGGGCGTTGGGGGCTTTCACCTCTTTTGCTTGGCTTCAGATAAAAGAGCCGTTGAGCAACTCAGAAAAAGAAAGCAACGCCCCACTAAGCCCTTCGCGGTCATGTTCCCTACGCTCGATTTGATTGAAAAATACGTCCAGCTCAATCACAAGGAAAAGGAACTTCTGCAAAGCCCAGAGGCTCCGATTGTCTTGGTTCGAAGAAAACAACGGAGTTTGGATTGGGTTTGGGGAAACTCACCTAGTTTGAGTGCGCTTCTTCCCTATTCCGCGCTCCACCATTTGCTCCTGGATCAAGTGGGTGAGCCTGTGGTCGCAACCAGTGCCAACAGAGCCGGTGACAGACTTATCTGCGATAATCGCCACGCCATTGAAGAACTTCGCGATATCGCGGATTCGTTTTTGATGCATGACTTGGAGATTCGTCGCCCCTTAGACGATTCCATTATTCAAGTCATCGGCGAAAAAAGCATGCTGTTACGTAGAGGACGGGGTTTCACTGGACCGCTCTGGAAAAGTCCGCGACGTTTTCCAAAAGCCGCGATTGCTTTGGGGGGGCATCTAAAGGCAGCTCCGGCCTTCGCTCAAGGAGATTTCATTGAGCTCAGCCCCTATCAAGGAGATCTCAGCAGCGAGTCTGTCTGGGATCAATATGAAACGAGTGTGAACACCTTCCGAAGAAAAGCAGAAGATGCGGTCCTAGTTTTTGACCCGCATCCCCATTACCTTTCACACCAATGGGCGAAAAAACAAAAAAACTATAAACAGCCAGTCTATCATCACGTAGCCCACTTGCTCGCGTGTACTCTGGAGCACGGGATAGTCGAACCCGCACTCGGCGTGGCCTGGGATGGCACCGGCTTCGGCCCCACACCTCGTCCTGGCCTTTCAAGGGGCAATCGGATTTGGGGAGGGGAATTTTTTCTGATGGCCGGGCAGGCTCTCCACCATTGCTTCCAACTACGACCCTTTCCCCTACCCGGTGGGACCCAGGCCATTTTGGATCCCCGACGTTCTCTTTTGGGCATGCTGTACGAAATGGAAAAATCTCTCGCCTTTGAGCGCCCGATTATCCTAGAACTTTTCTCGGACCAAGAAAGGCGGATGCTTTCAACCATGCTTTCTCGACAAGCGCATTGCCCACAAACTTCAAGCGTTGGGCGGATGTTTGACGCGGTTTCCGTGCTCTTGGGTTTTCGAGGTAAAGTAAGCTACGAAGCTGAAGCAGCAATGTGGCTGCAGAGCCGTGCTCAAAGCAGCTCAAAGAGGAGAGACCTGCGCCTGAGAGTGCACACTCAGATATTAGACTGGGAACTTGTGTTGCGTAGGCTTTTGGCTTCAAAAAACACACCTGAGGACTCCGCCTCGGATTTTCACTGGACATTGGCCAACGCGATCTCTTCCATAGCGCAAAGACTGGAATGCAAAATGGTTTGTTTGGCGGGTGGCGTGTTTCAAAATAGCCTCCTAGTCGAACACGTCTCGGAAAAACTTGGCCACGACGGAATTGCGCTCAACTTTCCAGAAAATATCCCCCCCAACGATGAGGGTCTTTCCTTTGGACAGTTAGCCGCATTTTCCTCCCAGGAGAATAACCTATGTGTTTAGCAATTCCCGGAAAAATTGAAGAAATCCTTGAGGGGGAAGAATTATCACGGGCGGGTACGGTAAGCTTCGGGGGTATTCGAAAGCAAATCAATCTCAGCTTTGTTCCAGAAGCAGTGGTAGGAGACTACGTGATTGTTCACGTCGGTATTGCCATTTCAAGAATTGACCCCAGAGAGGCACACCGTGTATTTGAACTTTTGGAGAGTTCCCATGAAGTTTCTTGAAGAATACCGGAATCCCAGAACCATTCGCGCACTGGCAGAAAAAATCGCCCAGACAACTAAGAGCACCTGGAAAATCATGGAGGTTTGTGGTGGGCAAACACATTCGATTATGCGGTACGGTTTGCAAGAGATCCTTCCAAAAGAGATCGAACTCATTCACGGACCTGGGTGTCCGGTTTGTGTCACTCCGCAATCAATCCTGGACCAGGCAATCGAAATCTCTCGTCAGGCGATCCTTTGTACCTTTGGCGACATGCTAAGGGTTCCGGGGAGCCGATCCAGCCTCATGCAAGCTCGCGCGGAGGGTAGTGATGTTCGAGTTGTCTACTCACCGCTAGATGCGCTTGAGATAGCAAAATGCGACCCGAGGCAAGCGGTGGTCTTTCTTGCGGTCGGATTTGAGACCACCGCCCCCGCAAATGCGCTGACTGTTTTCCAAGCCGAAAAACAAGGAATCAGTAACTACTCGCTTTTGCAATGCCACGTTCGGGTCCCACCCGCAATCGAAGCTATCTTGGATAGTCCAGACTGCCGCGTCGATGGTTTTCTTGCCGCAGGCCACGTCTGTACGATCATGGGAACGCAGGAGTACGAAGTACTTGCTAAGAAATACAGAGTTCCGATTGTCATCACAGGCTTCGAACCCGTTGATATTCTAGAGGGAGTCTGGCTTTGCACCGAACAGTTAAGCAAAGGACAGCATTTAGTGGAAAACCAGTACCGAAGATCTGTTCTTAGCGACGGTAACTTAACTGCAAAACGAGTCCTGGAGGAAGTTTTTGAAAAAGCAGACCAGCAGTGGCGTGGTCTCGGTGAGATTCCTGAGAGCGGATTTCGACTCAGAAAAAAATATGAGGCCTTTGATGCAAGGCTTAGATTTGAATTTTCGCAAAGGAGTTCTTCGACCAGTACGTGCATCAGCGGGGATATCCTCAAGGGTGTAAAGAAACCACCCCAGTGTCCCGAATTTGGCAAGAAGTGTACACCTCGAAATCCTTTGGGAGCTCCGATGGTTTCCTCAGAAGGTGCCTGCGCCGCCTACTTCGCCTACCGGGAGCCACATCGTGGATAAGTCTTTTGAATGTCCCTTGCCTGACCCTGAACAGGATAAAATCTTGCTTGGCCACGGAGGTGGCGGACAATTAACCCATGAACTCCTGCATGACGATATTCTGCCCAGAATTGGATCGCCACTAAACAATCACGATGGTGCCGGGATTTCTATCGGATCAACTAGGTATTATTTTACAACCGACTCCTATGTTGTTTCTCCCTGGAGGTTTCCGGGAGGAGATATTGGGAAATTGGCCGTTTACGGGACAGTCAACGATCTCGCCATGTGTGGTGCCGAGGCAAAAGCACTCAGCATCGCTTTTATACTTGAGGAGGGTTTCTCACGTGCCGCTTTTCGCGAGATCTTGAGTTCCATGCAGTACGCAGCTGCCGAGTGCCGACTCGACATCGTCACGGGTGACACCAAAGTCGTAGAACGCGGAAAGGGGGATGGCATCTACGTTAACTCTACCGGCGTCGGAGAATCCCGCCTGACCACAGCGATCGATCACACCCGAGTTGAACCAGGGGACCAAATCATCGTAAGTGGTGATATCGGCCGCCATGGGCTCACCATCATGGCAACGCGCGAGGGGCTTTCTTTTGAATCTGAACTCCAAAGTGACTGCAAGAGTCTGTGGCCTGAGGTGAGTAGCCTACTCGCCAGGGATATCGGGATCCATTTCCTTCGCGATCTGACTCGCGGAGGGCTCGCTACCGCACTGGTTGATATCGCCGAAGAAAGCGGCTACGACATTGCTGTAACGGAAGAACTCATCCCCATCTCCGCTGAGGTGCGTGGTGCTTGCGAGCTTTTGGGGCTAGACGCTCTTACCGCCGCCTGCGAAGGCCGATTTGTAGCCATCGTGCCGGCACGGGAAGCTTCACGAACGCTAGAGTGTTTGGGGGACGCAGCGTCAGTCATTGGAGAGGTTCAGAACAAAAAACAAAAGACCCTTCGCCTGAAGACGGCTACCGGTATCTTCAGACGCCTGCACCGACTGCAGGGGGAACTACTGCCAAGAATTTGCTGAAGGACTGCCCCAGAGCGGTTTTCAGACTCTTCTATAAATGACTACGAGGCTTGCGCACCCAAGGGCCAGTAGCAGAAGGCCTAGTGCAGCAATGGTATCATAATGAAAATGAGGCACCGTGCTCGCGTGGGCAAAGGCACTGCGGACGCTGCGCAACCAAAGCAGCCAGGCCATCACTTTACCTCCGGCACAAAATCAATACACCCGCAGGGGCACTCTTCCACACACAGTCCACATCCCTTGCAATAGTCGAGATTAAATTTATACCCCTTACCGGTACCTAGCTTTATCACAGCATTGTCCGGGCAAACTCCAAAGCAGTTGTCACACTCAAAACAATTTCCACATGAAAGACAGCGGCGCGCCTCAAATTTGGCCGTCTCTTCGTCCAGTCCCTGCACGATTTCCTCGAATCCCGTCTTTCGACGGACTCGATCTAGCATCTCCTGCCGACTTCTTGACGCATCCGTGTAGTACCAGACGTTGAGGGCATCAAACTTTGCAAGTGGCGGCTTTTCAGGGTGGGTATAGGGCGTACCCTGAAGGTAGGCATCAATGTACCGTGCCGCCTTTTTACCGTGCCCAATCGCGTTGGTAACAGTCCTTTCAGCCGGCACCATATCCCCCCCGGCAAACACACCAGGAGCCCCGGTCTGCATTTGGGCATCCACCCCAATCGTGCCGTCTGATCGCACTTCCACTCCGGGAAGTTTTTTCAAGAACTCCGAGCTCACATTCTGTCCGATTGCCATAATTAAGGTATCTGCAGAAAGCGTCTCTTCCCTCCCCGTTGGAACGAGTGTACCGCCCTCCAGCTTCATTTCTTCGACCGTAATGGAATCCTCCGTGATCGCCTTGATCGTACGAAGCCAATGGATATGGACTCCCTCATCAAGCGCTTCTTGTGCCTCGAAGTCGTGTGCCTTCATATGCTCGCGATCCCGACGATAAATCACCATGACCTCGTCAGCCCCAAGTCTTTGAGCGGTACGAGCTGCATCCATGGCCGTATTCCCTCCGCCGTAGACGGCGACTCTGCGACCAATTTTCGGAGGCTCGGCTCCTTCCATTTCTCGTAAGAATTCTGTCGCACCAAGAATTCTGCAGGCATCTTTCGCTGGAATTTCTGTTTTTCGGTTCAGGTGTGCTCCGATCGCAATAAACACTGCATCGGCGCCTCCCTTCCTTAAGGCGTCCACATCGTCAATGGTCCGATTAAACTCGAACCGAACCCCCATCTTTTCAATTCGCTCGATTTCCGCATCGAGAATTTCTCGAGGCAACCGATACTTTGGAATTCCAAAACGCATCATGCCACCCGCTTTTGGACCCGCGTCATAGACGCTAACTTGATGGCCCAGCCTTCGCAGGTGATAAGCCGCAGTAAGCCCGCTGGGACCGCCTCCGATGATAGCGACGTGTTTTCCTGAATCAGCTCCTGCTTTGAACGACCATTTTTTTTCAATGGCCAGATCCCCAAGAAACCGCTCGATAGCATGAATATTCACGGACAGATCGAGCTTATTCCGATTGCATCCCATTTCACACGGATGGTAGCAGACTCTGCCCACAATGGCGGGAAAGGGATTATTCTTGCTAATTTCTTCCCACGCTTCCCGATATTTGCCTTCCTCAGCCCAATAGAGCCACTGCTGAATGTCTTCACCAGCCGGGCACGCTTGATTGCAAGGAGGAAGAAAATGAGAGTAAACCGGACGCATCGTTCGCCAGCTGCCCGTAAGGTTGTGCATGCTAGAACCAGGATCGAGCGTAATAGCAAAAGGCCTTGGAGGTGTTTTCATTTTTCCTCCATCAAGTTAAATTCCGCGATATTCGCATCCGCCATCTTCTGAAGCAGGCCTATCGTAGCGGGCTCTTTTAGGATATGCGCGAACCTCTTTTGGAGTCTGAGATATTCTTCCACCTTAACTTGTCGTCGAATCTTGTAGGAATGGGTGAGTTTGCCGTACTCCGCTTCAAAGATAGGAAAGAGCCCGCTTTCCATTGCCATTCGGGCCACTTTCAATGTGTGCTGCGGAAGCGAGCCCCATCCCAAAGGGCAGGGAACAAACACATGAATATAGCGAGCACCCTGGATAGGAATCGCCTTTCTGACCTTTTCTTCCAAATCGTGCAGATTCGCAACCGAAGCCGTGGCTACGAAAGGAATTCTGTGGGCCATTGCAATGCGGGGCAAAAACTTTCCTACGCCAAATTCATTTCCCGGATGCACACCCACCGCCTGCGTTGTGGCCGTGCGGGCACTTGGAGGGGTCGCCCCTGAACGTTGGACACCGGTGTTCATGTACGCTTCGTTATCGTAACAAATGTAAAGAACGTCCGCGTTTCTCTCGAACATTCCTGAAAGACATCCGAATCCGATGTCCACAGTTCCACCGTCCCCCCCTTGGGCCACCACCCGGATATTTTTTTTCCCTTTGACCCGCAAGGCGGCGGCCACACCATCGGCCACTGCAGGCGCATTCCCAAAAACCGAATGCAACCAGGGGATCTGCCAAGCGGTTTCCGGATACGGAGTGGAAAACACCTCCAAACATCCCGTCGCGTTGACCGCCACTAGCTGTCCGTTGGTCGCTTTCATCGCCGCATCAATAGCGTAGCGTGCACCCAAAGCCTCCCCGCATCCCTGACAGGCGCGGTGCCCCGAATTGAGTGAGTTGGTTCGCTCCGCGGACGCTTGGACGTGGCGTTCTTCTTCAGACAGAAGGCGATTCCCCACGGTGAAGGTGCCCGTCTGGTAAAATTTCACAGTCTTAGATTCCATGAAAGCCTCCCTTTTCCGCCACCGTTTTGACGACGGACTCTGCTACCGGACCAGAACGACGGATCTTCTTTTGATTTTCCAGCACCGATCCGATCACTTCCCAGTTCAGGCCAAGAAAGTGCGGTTCGTCCAAACGGTTTCGCTCCGCCCAGAGGCCATCCAAAGCGGCCAACGAAATTGGCCGCCCACCAATGCCCCCAATCACCGCCTGCACCTGTTTGCCGCTATGCTGTAGGGCGTGACGAACCTCGCTGGCCACCACCCCACACGTACCGGGAGCCAAGTGTTTTTCCACGCAAATTACTCGTTGAGCACTGTCGGCGAGACTTCGAACGACCTCTGAAGGGAACGGCCGATAAGACACAAGCTTAATGCACCCGACCTTTTCCCCTCTTGCACGCCGGAGATCCACAAAGTCTTTGATCGTTCCATTCATAGATCCCAAGGCCACAAAAATGGTCTCCGCATCCTCGTGGAAATAACCCTCCGCCAATCCGGCCGCTTTGCGCCCAAAGGTTTTTTCAAACTCTCTAGCAATCGTGGGAATCCGTTCCAATGCTCGAAGATGTTTTTCATGATGCAGGTAACGAACTTCAAAAAAAGCGTTAGGTCCAACCATCGTTCCCATGGAAATTGGGTTTTCGGGGTCAAGCACCTGTACCGGATCAAAGGACGGTAGAAAGGAATCCACTTGCGCTTGACTGGGGATTTCTACCGGTTCGAAAGCGTGAGTAAGAACAAATCCGTCAACACAAACCATCACCGGGAGACTTAAAGATTCTGCCAAGCGAAAAGCTTGGATATGGAGATCCACCGCCTCCTGGTTAGATTCTGCATACAATTGTACCCAACCAGCATCCCTCATGGACATGCTGTCAGAATGGTCATTCCAAATGTTGATGGGCGCTCCAATGGCGCGGTTTCCTATGGTCATCACGATCGGAAATCCCATCCCCGAAGCGTTATAGACGGCTTCCGCCATATAAAGAAGCCCTTGGCTCGCGGTGGCCGTATACGTTCGGGCGCCAGCGGCGGAGGCCCCAATCAAAACGCTGAGCGCGGCGAACTCGGATTCGACATTGATAAATTCACAATTCTCTAGCTCGCCCGACTTCACTTTGGCGGAAAGGGTTTCGACAATATGAGTCTGGGGCGTAATGGGGTAGCAGGAGATCACTTCAGGGCGGCAACACTGGACGGCAGCAGCGATGGCCTGAGAACCTTCAATCTGTTTACGCATCGCCCACCTCCGCTTTCACATAGGCATAGGCCTTTTGCGCTACGGCACAGTTCTTCTCACCAATTTCTCCTGTAAACCTAGATCGAATAGCATCCTGAATCGCAGAAAGCGAAATGCTCTCGCACAGCGCTGCCAAACCGCCTAATAACGCGGTATTGGGACGATCCACCCCGAGCACGTCCCGCGCGATCGCGCTAGCGGGCACGTGCAACAAACGCACCGGCGTTTGCCCCAGTCCTAAATCGTTCACTGAGTGAGTTGAGTTAATTAGGCATTGAGCGTTCTCTGAAGCCCCCTCAAAAATCGGGACGTGATGCAGCAAGGTGGGATCCAAAACGAGAAGAATGTCTGGGTGTTCAATAGGCTCGCGCAAGCGAATCTCCTTGTCGGAAATGCGACAGAACGATGCGACAGGGGCTCCCATTCGCTCGGAACCAAAACTCGGGAAAGCCTGCGCAAAATTGCCTTCGTTGAACGCTGCAACGGAGAGTAGTTCCGCTGCGGTGACGGCTCCCTGCCCTCCTCGACCATGAAAACGAACCTGAAACATCAAAACCTCTTAGAACATTCGAAGCACTCAATTACCAACTACTCTGGGCGAGCTGTAACAACAACCATACCCCCGAGGCAACTATGAATTTTCGATCGCGAAAGAGGATTGGGGACATTTCACCCCATCCCTGGGCGAATCCGCTCAAGTGTGCCGGAGTGCGGTAAAATTTTGGTCTTGCAGTTGTTATCTAGCTTAGGACGCTAGAGGAATGCGAAACACGCGATGGCTTCGGCCGTCGGTGAAATAGAGAAAGCCGTTGCGGATAGAAAAGCCATGAATCAACAGACCAGAGGGCATACTGCCTGCAACGGCAACGGGCTCGAGCTGAGCGAGTCCATTGAGGTCAATCTCATTCGAATCGCTCGCAAAACGGTAGATTTTTCCGTTCGTGCCGATGTGTAGCGCTCCATTCGTAAACTCGAATGTGCCCGGCCCCTGACACGCGACTGAGTTGCCTCGATCGTCTTTCGCCGAGAAAATGCGAATCTCCGCCGATGTTCGATTGTATTTCGCAAACCGGGAACCCTCACACCAGTAAAAGTTCTCATCATTGGCGTCAAAGGCAATAGTACCAACGCTAGAATACCAATTGTAAGACCCGGCACCGGTCAACATGCGATACTCGGTAGCAGCGTAAGCGGAATTGCCGAGCGGCACCGCTTGCGGGCACGCGACGGTGTTCCCCGACCCATCATCACAAAACCTCTCGCCAACGGCCAGCCGATCCGGATGCGTGAGGAGCGCCGCAGTCGGATTGGCCTGCGCCCCGCCCGCCACCACGGTGCCCGTAAAATCACTCAGGACTAGAAATGCCTTAGATGCCGTTCCCGAAGCCGCATTCCAAATTGAGGACTTATATGCCCAGCGCAACTCGGTAAAGTTGTTACCAAAGCCCATCGTGATATCGTACGCATACTGCTCTGGAGAAGTGGAATGTACCGGTGCCAGGTTTCCGGAAAGATCGAATTTAGTTAGCGTTTGCCGAGAACCCAATATTAGCTCATTCGTGACGCTATTGTACTTGAAAACTCCTGCGCTCGGTGCCTTGCCGATGAGACTTAGCTCGTGGTTTCGTGAGGGATCCAAAGTCACGCGGTAGATGTTCCAAAGATCATTGAATATGACGGACCCATCATTTGCCACATCCACCGAGCGTGGGAATTCGATGCTTTGGTTCACTCCAGTTGTCACCGCGCTGGATCCGATATCATTCCCGATAACGCGCTCAAGGTTCAATCTGTCTAGGTGAAGACTGAACACGGAGCCCGTATAACGACTGTTAAAAAGAACCACATTCGAGCCAGCGTAAATCACCGACTGTGACCACATGTAAAAGTCCACCGGCAGCGTAACGCTCGCGGTATCGAGAAACGAGTGACTAGAAGCGAATAGCGCTTTTTCCCCGGTGGCAGTCACATAACGAGTCACCCACTCGAATTGGTAGCTATCGGCGGGAGATCCTAACGGTGGGAGATTTACAACTGAAACCCCGTGCCATCCCGACGCCATAAAAACCCGATCGTGGCTTGGATCATACGATAGTTGGGTAACATAATAATTTGTGGGCTCGTTGCCCGCGCCCAAGCCGCCATTCTTCGTGAGAATTTGAAGGCTCACCGGCTGTGACGTGTTTTCGTATGAAAAGCTGCCCAATACGTACGTCATTCCGCGCCCCGAACCGTTGTGGCTCTGAGGGTGTTTGGGACCCCCAAAGAGAATGCGCCGATCTTTGGTGACAAGAAAGGATTGCACTGGAAACGGAATGATGAGATCGCTTTGAGCGACATCGGCTTGCTCAGGAGGATTCGCCTCTCCGCTTCCACCAAGAATGTAATTGAGAGTTCCCGTCTCGGTATCAATGGCATAGAGCATTCCCGACTTGAAAAAGAGAAGGCGCCGCGCCACCGCATCGAAATAGACGTACCCATCCGCACCTTTTACCGAAAAGTCTCCAACCGGGGCTCCGACGATGCTTGCTCCCAATGCACTTCCGGACTCCGTCATTAGCGCACGTGAAGTACGGTGCTTGAAATCAATTTCGATGAGCGCCTGCGGGTTATAGGCCATTACATAAAAGACATCCTTTTGGGCATCATAAGTCCACGGTGAGCCATGGAGAGAGTAAGCCGTTTCAACGATATTTTCGCAGTCAAACGGAGTGGAAGCGCCGCCACCGGGTTTTGCGAATCGGCAACTCCGTTTGTCAACGGCGCTTAAGCGCAAGTTGTTCGTCGTATCGTAGATGTTGCCCCTCTTATCGTAGGCGATCCAAAACACCCCTTGATACCGATCGACGTTTGGTCCAGACGCTCCAAGGCCCCGCCAAGTTTTCCCTGCGAGTACTTCGTACGAAACATTTAGAGGTTGGGTCGAGGCCACGAAGGAATTACCTGAGTTGTCGATGGCGGTGATCATGAGGAGGTACTGTTTTCCAGGATCCCAACTCTGGGGAACTCGAAACTCGAAAGAGCCGATGTCTCCGCCTTCTGCTCGGAAGCCATGCGATCCTTCCAACGAGGGCTCAGGACACTGGCGCCACTCACGAGTATTGCGGAAATTGCAGCCCAGGTATCCAAAGTCGGTGGAGTTGTTTGCATTGACGTAGCTTAAAATGACTTTAATTTCCTCAAATGGTGTGTCGTTATCTGTTACCCGCCAACGTATTTCGTGCTCTTCGTGCGGTTGCCAACCCGCCGTGGTGATTTGGCTTGGCGAGGGGCTTAAAATCTCGATTTGCGGCGCCAAACCTGGGTCCATTTCGATATCGTCTCTGCCACTGCCAATATTCCCGGCTCTATCTTTTACAAAAAGCGTAACGTCGTTGTGTCCGTGATCCACAAAGGCAACCTGGTTCAGCGAAGCGACATCCTCCCAACAGCTGTCGCCCGCGTCGGGAGTACCAGCAGAGTTAGAGAGCACACAGACCTGCGCCACACCGGAAAGGTTGTCGTGTCCGCAATACTCGAAAGGAATGAGGCGCGAAGAGACGTTCGTCACATTGGCGGCCCCATTGCACCCTTGTCCGGCTTCCGCACCAAGGATAAGATCAGCTGAAGGGGGTGTTTTGTCGACAATCAGCTCTGCTCCAGCGCCGAGTTTTCTTCCGTCCCAAAGCACCGAAAAGACCGTAACCGCGTAACTCCCTTCATCGAAGACAGGAGGGAGTTCGACCGTTCTCTCCGTGTTACTAACCAGTCCGAAAAAGCCTAGCACCCCTCGTTGCCCGGCGGACGTTTGGGTTTCATAAACAACACTTCCACCTTGGGTGACTTGGATTTCGTAACCAGTAACATCCGAGGCCGCAGCTTCGGGGGGGGTAAACGTTACGGGGATGGTGGACGCACCGTTGGTGATGATTGGGGTGGTCACGACCGCCCGCAACAAAGCTTCCGGCCGCGAGGTACGGTTTCGCGTGTAACAGCCTGAAAAAAAGAAGGCGGCTGCAATTAGGGCAAAAATTTGGACTTGAGCGCGCATGGACGAGCGAAAAAGGTGCAAAACAAGGACCAAATTGTACAGGCACGAGACAGTCGTCAATTTCTTAGGAAGTTGTCGAACTTTTTGACACCCCGTCGTTCATAATCGGAAAACCAACCTGCAAACAGCGAGTTGGACTGTCTGTCTAAGAATTAGCGACTGGTGTTGTAGATAAAGCCAGGCTTGGCCCCTCTCGAGACGCGGAAACCCACTTGGTACACCACTTGAGCCCCCACAATCGAGCGATTGGGAGTATCGAGATACTTTTCGAACCGAATTCCAAGACGCATGGGAATGGCATCCCGATTGGTTTCAAACATCAACTGGAACCCGGCCATGAGGGCAGTGCTCTTGGATTGTTCACTGGCGAGAATCGGCGAAAGTGCCGGCCTATAGCTCAGATCTTCTCCGAACAACACCGAAAAAAACGGCCCTGCATGAAAGATTTCGCCGAAGCGAAATCGAATGGCGGATTCCCAGGCCAAAGAAAGAGTGTCCACCCCAACAGCAAGTCCCCCGCTTCGGACACCGGCAACGTTTTTGTATTTCAGCTTGGCACCCATCTCGAACAGGGCCGCCTTTCTGTAATAGCTAAACATCATCGCAACCCCAGCATCGGGCCCTTGTTTGTCGGCCTCTCCGGCTACTCTACTATCCAGCCACGTCCAACCCGCGTCCACACCGATGAACGTCCAAATTCCGAATAGGCGGTGATCGCCAATGAACGGCGTTTTCGATCCCCCAAGCGCGTACACGCTCCCACTTAGGAGAAAAGATAACAGAATGGCATGGAAAAACCGCATGAATACCGCGGCGCGCTATTCGCGCCGTGCTCCCTCGGTCCCTTATCGGAAAAAAGTGGGAGGAAATAGAATGCGGCCCTCGACGTAGCGAGTCAACAGGCAGCCCCACCCTGGGCTCCCAATCAGCCGCGCTAAGACTGCGGCCACTTTTTCTCCTCTTGGATGCATCGAGTCATATTTGATAGGCTTTGCAGGCAGTTGCTTAACCAGGAGGGATGGAATGAAACTCTTTTCGTGGCGCCGACGGGCGCTGGCAGCAGTCGCTTTTCTGTATTTGCTTACAAGCGCGACGCAGGGAATGGGGCAAATTTATTTGTCCTCAGACGATACCGACGACCACATCTTCCAGCGAACCACAGAGCGCGACATGGACTCATTGGAAGAACAGTTCTTCTACATTCTGCCGGAGAACCCTCGTTCGAAGGAGATCGTCAAAGAACTCGTCGCAAAGGTCTTGAAAGAATTCCCTACGCGCCGGCTGGATGCTGTACGCTTCCAACAGCTAGCCGTACTTCCAGTGAAGGAGTTCGCCGCGTTTCGCGACAGCGACGGAAAACCAAAGGTCCGACATGATTGGAAGTCTGTGATCCTAGTGGGCATCAGGCAGTCTAAGAACGAACCTGTCATTGATATAGAAGCTTTTATGAAAAAGGATGAGCAAATTACGACTGAGGACACCCTGATCGAATGGTTGGATCAAAATGATCTTAGGCTACTCGCCTTGCAAAACACAAAAAATCCGCTCTCCACGCTCACCCCCATCGGTCGGGCGCCTAAGGGAAGTTCAAGCGCCGCTAAGGAAGCGGAGCGAGCGATGCTATTTGCAGACAAGGCATATGAACTCCTGTTTAAAGAATACGGCGCGTGGGTAGTTTCCACTGGCGAGATCCCAGTCCACCGTTTTGAGAAAGTGGAAGGGAGCGAAATCCAGGTCGGGTCTGAAAAACCCCTCTTTTCCGTGCCATTGTTCAGTGTTGCGGGATTCCCAACCGACTACCACTACCGCAAGGTTTTGGGTGTTGCCAACGCCGCACCAAGGGCCTGGGGGGGAAGCTTACTGCGGCTCGGAAAGGACACTGTAATTCTACCCGGCGGAAGCGAATAGCGGATGCGGGGTGCCCGTTTCTGGGGTCGGTACTATCTCGTTCTGATCGCCCTCATCTCGCGTAACGCTGCGTGGGCAACCGTTTGCGGAGACGAGGTCGCTCGTGTCGAGCAGACGTACACGCGCCAACAGGGTTGGACCCTTTCGGAAGTGCTCGATGCGGTCATCGCACTTCACGAAGCCGGTTTTTGCGTGTGGGCCCCGTTTCTGCGGGAGGATAGTAGCGACGACGGCGCCGAGTTTCTCTTCAACGCCATTGAGCGGCGCGTGCCCGTCCGCACACTCTACGCGACAGGTATCCGACTCAAAGGCACCTGGAGTGAGGTCCTCATATCGGCAAGCGCCAAGGCAAGGCGGCTTGGAAAACCCGATGTGGCGCGCGCTCTAACCCCGACCGCCGTGCGCCGTCGCGGAATGCAATTGCGCTTTCCGACCGCTATCGCGACTCAGCCAGAATCCGGCAATCGAATTAGCCCTGAACGAACCCCTTTAGAAAAATGGATTCATGAAAAGGGGGGGACGCCCAATTGGCTCCGCAAAGAAAAGCCATGGAAGGCACCGCCAAGTTGGAGTCCGCGCGGCCAATACGACTGGAGTGAAGAAAGAATCCGAGCCGTTTTCTCCATCTTAGAATGGGAAGAAGTGTCGCTCGATAAGGCCACGATCGGGTCCGACAACCCCCTTTTGCTAGAAGCTATTCACTTCGTGATTGGAAAACATAGACCAGGCTCCCATCTGGTCAACGCAGTCGTAGCCCGTTGGGGTTCCAATTGGACACACAACCTTGAAATCTTGGGCTACCCGCCTTCGTATGGCTACCACAGTCACTGGACGAAGAAACGCATCACGCGAGCGATTCTGGCTCTCTATCTTGCGAATCGCCCACTGAGCGCACTAAAGGTAAGCTTGGACCGCACCGTGCGCGGGCGCCGTGTGATCAAACGCGAAATTGGAATCGACACGACGGCCGCGGCAGTCTACCAGGCCGCCAAGAAATATTTTGGAAACTGGGATGCTGCCCTCCTCTCAGCCGGTTTGGATCCGGAAGCGATCCGCCTACGTTCCGCGAAGGCTTACTGGGACGCAGAAAAAGTCACCACCGCCATTTACTGGCTGGCACACCATGGGGTCGCACTAAACCCCAATGCGATTTCCCTGGATGCATCAGAAAGAACCAAACGCATTCTGGCCCAAGCCATCGGCTGGCCGTCGACCGGGAAATCGCTTTACCTGCAAGCATTCAAGCTGTTTGGCGGGTGGTGGGACGCGCTCGAAGCCGCCGGTTTTGATCCGGATGAATACTTCTACTACCGAAAGTATAGTGAAAAGAATCTAATCGATGCAGTGAACACTCTCCATCGGGCAAAAGTTCCACTAAATGCGTACGCGATACAAAATGATTTCTCGCCTGAAACCAAGGCCCTTATAAAAAAAGCAATCGGGTGGACGGCAAGCGGCAAGGCCATCTACGACGCTGCGTTTCGAATGTACGGGCGCGGGGGCTGGGACGCGCTGCTTATCCGAGCGGGAAAAGATCCCCGGGCTATCCGCAAGCGCCACTACGCCCGTTCGGGGCTTAGCCTCGTCACTTTACAAACCGTGTTGGATAGTGACGCACCGGCCACGCGGAGTTGGCAGAGTACGCCCTCCGGTGAACGTAACGCTATGGACGCAGATGCCGAGGAGTTTTGTGCCGAGCTCATTCGAATCATCGAGGAACTGCCCGACGAGGAGCGGGAGTTGAATTATTCCCTGTTGGATACCCTCGTCGACAACCGAACTGCGGACGACGTCTCTGCTTTAGTTACTGTACTTTCGATGGAGCGGGAAGAAGCCTACTCGCCCATCCAGGTTGAGAGTGCTCTCAAATTTCTGACAGCGCATGAGAAGTTGATCCGCTTCCGCTGGCGATCCACACCCAACCGCAGCGGCAGGCGAAGTTTTGATTACCGAAACTGATGAAGTACCGTCTAGAAATTCTGTGGGTTTCACTTTTCCCTTTTCTCTGCTGGGGCGACGGGCTGCTGCGTATGGATCGCGCAGTGGAAACTCATAATGGCATTTACGTCTTTTCATTTGTGGAAAATGGGTCGCACGTGCACCCACCTGGACTGAGCGCGCTCTCGCGCCGAGCGCGGAGAGATTTGTCGGCGCAAGCCCGCGCTCAGATCCAGACGCTTGGTAACTTCAGACAATTTGAAACGAACGAACGGCTGGCCGCAACCCAAGCAACACTGCTCGAACAAGTCCGCCACGAAATCGCCCCCTGGAAAATCAATGCTCTCATTCAGAGTGGGTTAATCCAACCCACTGAAGATCAAGAGATCCTTCGTTTTCTACTTCAAACGGAGGCGCTGGAAAACAACAGCAGCATTCTCTTCGTCCGCCGCTACTGGCGGGACAGACGCACTTCGGGGGAGTTTCACCCGTACGTTGCCAATCTGATAGAACGTCAGGGAGTTTTGCGCAGTAAGCTCGTGGGGCTACTCGCCGTTTCACGCCTGGAGCCCGGGCAGGAGAGTTTCCCAGCTGAAACGAACCTAGCTGAAACGGGATTACGCTTCGCACGCCCTTACCCTTCGGCACTTCCAGCCAAACTCAAAGCCCCCCGCCTTTGGATCCCAGGCTGGGAGCAAACAGGCTTAAGACGCAAGTATGGCGGAACCATTGTTCTAAATAGCAATATAGTCGACGACCCCGGCCAACCGTCAGTTAGGCCGTTGATCTATTACGTAGCTTTCACCCACGGGCTTTTCTCCACTGCGCAGATCGTGCCCTCGGGGAAAACCGGAATATTTGACGACAACGAATCGCTTTCCGGACCGTACGGTCTCGTACCCTCACAAATCGCAATAGAAGCAGTAGGCGCTTCCCTGAAGAGATTTTACGAGAAGGAAGGCTGGGTGCATCAGGTGACGAAAGAATCGCCAAAGGGAAAGCGTTACCACGGACACGTTTTGACGATGGACTACTCTAGCTTCATCGATACCTACGCATTGCAACAACTTAGTAACCCGGGTGCCGAACTCCTACGAGGCGCCAAGTTCGGTAGCCCGCAACTGGTTTTTCTTTCTGAACAGAATAGTGGCCAAGTGGGCGAGATGAGAGATCCGCTCGGCAACTCAAAATATCTATCCCGTTGCATCGGGGCACTTCTCGGCGAAACAGCGCTGAATTTAATTGGCCAGTAAAAACAAAGCCGCCGCCACAAATTTAACTGCGGCGGCGGATTCTTGCGTTGCAGTCCTCAGGCAGCTGTCTTATCCCGCAAAAGCCCGAGCATCGAAGTACAAACGAATTTCCTGGATTTTGCCGGCCTTTATCTTGAAGTATTCCGCCATGGGTACCTCGGGAACGGCTTTTCCATTCGCTAGCCGGTAAAAATAGCAGGCCTCCTCTCCCTGCACGAGGCAGTTGACGGGTTGTATTTTGAACTGCCGAAAATCGGGGTTTTCCGCCATCTTTTTGCAGCTCGAAATAAAATCTTCACTGCTGTCGTGTTGCTCCATGGGGCCTCGGAAAACCAAGTCCTTAGAAAGGACCTCCCGCATCGAATCGATATTCCCCGAATTCCAGCTCGCATAATATTTTTCTACCGTTTGTTCTGTTGTGAGTGACATTTTTTCTCCCAGTTGATTTGAGGAGGCCCGAGCGACCGGGCCTCCCACACTCTTGCTAGTCTTGTTTTTTAAGTTGATCTCGGAAGGTACTCCCCCCCTCAAAGTTGACCAAATCACCAATTCGATAGAGCGTCTTTTCCGCCGGGCTGTAGAAGACGCTTATGTGCATCGGCCCCTTCTCAGTCGCTAGTTTGTGATCGCACCACTTAGAGTCGGCATCTTTGCGGCAATACCCCGAACCGACAAATTCGCCATTTTTCTTTACATTGTAGGTACCATTCTCCGCAAACTCATACGTGGTGACGTAGGTTTCCCCCTCCTTTGCCTCCTGCCCCGAGCTTTTGTCTTCGCTCTTGATATTCCAGGTTTCTTCCATTTGAACTACGCCTTTTTCAAGCTCGGTAATGACTATCTTGGCGCTATATTTCATGTCTTGTTTGCCGGGGGTACCCCACACACCTTCGCCCACATAGGTCCCGGGTTCCGCATACGCCAGTGTCCCAAGCAGTAAACTCAGGATGAATAGTGTTTTGGTCATTTTTTCACTCCATTTTTTGGACAACCAGCAAATCGCATCCACCCCGTGTGGCCCATCGCGGCCGTCCTTTTCCGTTCGAATAGTTAGACTTGTCACTCAAGTCAAATTATTTGTCTATTTAGACAAAATAGAAGCCTAGCAAAAGAGCCTTAAAAGAGTCCAAATAGAAGCTAGACAGACAACCCCTGAATTGCCTAAAAGAAGGGATGGCAAACGTGGAAGACTCCAGATTTTTTCGGCTCTTCGAAGTACAGCCCCGAAAAGGGGATCTTCGAAAGCTTGAAATCGTGCTAGGCGCTGTGCGCTTAATCGCTACCCGGGGAGCCGATCAGGTAACACTCGATTCCGTCGGCAAGGGCCTGGGAGTGAGACGCTCCCACGTAGCTTACTATTTCGCCACCCGCGAAGAACTCATCGAATCGGTGATCCAGCTTATAATTGCGACCGGCCAGGACATACTGATCGAGACTGTCAAAACGGCGCGCACGCCCCGCGAGGGAATCGAAAAGCACGTTGAGGGCCACTGCGAGTGGCTGCGCAAGTACCCGGAACACGCCGCCGTCATGTTGATGTTTTACTATCAATGCACCTACGACAAGAAGATGCGGGCACTCAACACCGAAATCCGAAGCAAGGGGCAAGATAGAATTGTAGGAATGCTCGATCAGTTTCCTAAATTCAAAAAGCTAAAGCGCCTACAAAAGATCAAATTGGCAGCAGACTACCAAAACATTTTAACCGGCCACCTAATCGCCCATTTCAGCAGCGCCGGAAGCAAGGACCTAAGAGCAGTACGAGAAAGCATTCTAAACTGCCTTTGGGCTTTACTTACTCCATACCTTCCTTAGACAAGTCGCTCTGCGGACGATTCCCTAGAGAATTTGCTCTTTTCGTCGTCATTCATAACTAGTAGAAGAGTACTAGCATTGATCAAAATGCGAGTGGAGGGTACTGACTTGAAAGCTTTCGGTGACTTGGCCATGGGGCAATTTTTCCCA
This sequence comes from Bdellovibrionales bacterium, assembly GCA_020435295.1. Lineage (GTDB taxonomy): Bacteria > Bdellovibrionota > FAC87 > UBA2466 > JACKAF01 > JACKAF01. The sequence goes on from JAGQZV010000013.1 coordinate 27,930, forward strand.
TTACGGATACGAAACGTCACAGTATGGCTTCAACTGGTGTTTTTGGGAGTCACCTTGCAGCTTCCCACGAGTTTTGCACTCAACCCACCGACCGGCCGAGGGTTTTCCCGGGAGTCGCAAGCGTGCTTGGATTGCCACGAAAAGAGCTCTCACGGCATCACCCAGCAATGGGGCGCCTCAAAACATTACCGCGCAAAGGTCGGGTGTTTTGAATGCCACCAGGCCAACGCGAATGATGTTGACGGCTTTGTTCACCATGGCCAGCGCATTGCGATCATTGTATCTCCCAGCGATTGCCGTCGGTGCCACCAAAAGGAAGTCGATGAATTCGAGCACAGCCACCACGCACAAGCCGGCAAGATCATGGGATCCCTAGACAATACGCTTGCCGAAATTGTTGAGGGAGATACCGGATTTGTTACTCCCGCTTTCCCGCACGGAGTTTCAGCCGCCGCAGTAAGTGGTTGTTGGCAATGCCATGGGAGCGAGGTCAAAGTTATCAAAGGCGGTAAACTTGATCCAGCCACATGGCCAAACACAGGGATTGGCCGCCTTAACCCGGACGGCAGTCGCGGTGCGTGTACCGCGTGTCACAGCCGCCACAAATTTTCCGTGGCACAAGCTAGGAACCCCGAAAACTGTGGCAAGTGTCACATGGGCCCGGATCACCCGCAGCTGGAAATCTACAACGAATCTAAGCACGGCATCGCCTTCAGAGCGAATCTGAACGAGATGAATATGGAAAACTCGAAGTGGATTGTCGGGGAGGACTATAACGCCGCCCCTACCTGCGCCACCTGTCACATGTCGGCGACCAAAGATATGCCAGTCACCCACGACGTAGGCATGCGCATTTCTTGGAACAACCGTCCCATCAAGTCAGTCAGGCCGGAGGTAGCTGACAAGAAAATGGGACTGCCGGGAGCAAACATTGATTGGAAAACGCGTCGGAAGAACATGCAAAACGTCTGTTTGAACTGTCACAACCAAGTGTACGTAGATGCCTTTTACAAACAGTACGATGCGCTTATCGACTTATACCACAAGAAGTTTGCGGATCCGGGAATCGCCTTAATGGAAAAGGCACGTCCGCTGCTCAATCCCATAGAGTTTACGAATAAACTCGACTTCATTTGGTTTGAGCTTTGGCACCACGAGGGAAGACGTGCGCGGCACGCGGCATCGATGATGGCGCCCGATTACACGCACTGGCATGGGACCTATGAGATTGCGCAACACTTTTACGTGAAGTTCCTGCCGGAGCTGCAACATCTTGTTGAAAAGCATGAAAAGCACGCCGATGCGGCAAAAGTGACGGCCGCCGACGCGTTAAAAAAGGAAATTGATCGCGTGCTTAATTCGCCAGAGCACCGCTGGTTCTTGGGAAAAATGTCCCCTGAGGAAAAGAAGCAGAGAGAGCAACGAGCTAAAGAGTTTAAGGACCGGTATAAGAATTAGGCGCGGGACATGATTCAGGAGATAACTCAGGTTCTCAAAGACATGCCAGCAGGGGGGAGCTTTCTACGTTTTGACGAAGGTGGAGAGCTGTTACCCCAATACGGAAAACAAGTGCTGGCCGTTTTTGAGCTGTGGCAGTCTCCGCTGCTCCTTGACGGGAAGCAGGATCGGCTCCGGTGCCTTGCGGCGCTCTTGCCCCACGGAAAGATTCACGTCGCGGAGTCCTTTTTTGTGCTTGCAGACACGAATACCTACCTAGGAACCGGGCGTGTCTTTAGAATAGATCTACCCGATGGGAAGTATGACGAGACCCAGGATGATATTCTTATCGACGAACTGAGGGAAGCCCTTCTAAAGGGGACCTCTGAGGGGGTCGGGTGACGAGCGCCGAAAAAACAATGTGGCTCGGGGCCATCGAGGCGCTTGTCAGGCGGGGTACCGGGCAGCTCGACGAAGCGCAGCTTGCGCAAATCGAAGCGAGAGTCGATTTGGATGCATTTTACGAGACTCAGACTCCGGATATAAAAAAAGCGATAGACGCCACGATTTCCCTTAACGGAAACGGATTGGAAGTACTTTTGAGCGAACTCGAGGAGATCTTGGAAACTTGAAAGTTCTAGTATTGAACCTGTTACTTCTCTCTTTCGCTCGTGCAGACAACGTAGTAATGGTCGAACGCACGGGCTCTATGCCCGGTTTTCCATGCATGAAGTGCCACCAACATACGGATCCTCAATCCGAAGGGAATCTCCCGCATCACCGAACCGAAATTCACCACATGGAAACGGGCGGCGACTGCTATCTTTGCCACGATAAGGCCGACCGCAACCAGCTCCGTTTATTGAGCGGTACTACAATTTCCTTCGATGCCTCCCACGAAATGTGCTTGCAATGCCATGGGGATAAGAAGCGGGAATGGCTCGACGGAACACACGGCAAACAAATTGGCAGCTGGAATGGGCAAAGATATCGCCTTCAGTGCGTAGAGTGCCACAACCCTCACAGCCCGGCATTTAAGAAAATGAAACCCGATCCCTCCCCTAAACGACCGAAATTTTCGATTCCGAAAGGGACTCACTGATGCCTGATTACGGAAAGCGTTTGCAGAAGAGTGTAGAACAGAGTTTGGGGATGCCCATTAGGCGACGCTCCTTCCTTAAGGGACTTCTGGCCGGCGGTGCCGCTGCAACGGTCCCACTAAAAACCGCCAACGCATTTTCTTGGGAGACTTTTTTCCAAAAGCACTACAAAGAGATGACCTCAAAAGACAAAGAACGTGTCTTTAAGCGCATCAAAGCAGAAGTAAAAAAGAAGTATCAGGTTGACCCCGTGATACTGGATCCGGCTCCTATGGATGGAGTGCGGTTCGCCTTTTGCCTCAATCTTTCGAAATGCAATGGTTCGCGCTACTGCGTCAGTGCTTGCGTCAAGGAGAATAACCAGGGCCGCGAGCCTGAGATGCAATACATTAAGGTCATTGAAATGGAGATGGGCAGCCTAAATTTAGAGCGCGGTGACCTCTATTATAACGCAGAATCGGTACCACGCGACGGCAAGTTCTATCTACCGGCGCAGTGCAACCAATGTGAGAAGCCCCCCTGCACGAAAGTGTGCCCAGTCGAAGCCACTTGGAAAGAGCCGGACGGGATCGTGGTCATAGATTACGACTGGTGTATCGGGTGTCGCTATTGCATGTCTGCATGCCCATATGAAGCACGGCGCTTTAACTTTACCGAGCCCAAAGTTCCCCAAGGCGACATCAATCCGAATCAAGGTTACTTGAGCAATCGAATGCGGCCCAAAGGAGTCGTCGAGAAGTGCCATTTTTGCCTTCATCGGACGCGTAACGGACAATACCCAGCCTGCCTAGAAGCGTGCCCAACGGGGGCTAGGAAGTTTGGCGACTTAAACGATCCCAACAGCGAGGTTTCGAAGGTTCTAAAAACCAAACGTGTTTTTGTGTTGAAAGAGGAACTCAATACAATTCCTCGTTTCTTTTACTATTTTGATTAAGATGCACGACTACGCACAATACTGGTTAGCGATGATTCGATACGGTTTTCGAAAAAACCGCCTATTTAATCACTGGATGATAGGCTTAGGTGTATTCATCATTCTTGGCCTTTCGGCATACGGAGTCCAACTCTCTCGCGGTTTGATTGCCACCAATATGACGGATCAGGTGAGCTGGGGTGCCTATATTGCAAATTTTACGTATCTTGTAGGAGTAGCTGCAGCCGCAGTGCTACTTGTGATACCCGCCTACATATACAAGCACGACGACGTGAAGGAAGTTGTCATTATTGGCGAGCTCCTGGCGGTTTCTGCGATTGGGATGTCTTTACTCTTTATTGTTGTGGACTTGGGTCGCCCCGATCGCATGCTTCATATCATTCCACTGATCGGACGCCTCAACTTTCCGCAGTCTATTTTGGCCTGGGACGTGGTGGTTCTCACCGGATACCTGTTTTTGAACTTACACATCCCTGGGTACCTTCTTTACAAAAAATATAGAAACGAAACTCCAACGACCAAGTATTACCGGCCGTTTGTTTTCATATCTATCTTGTGGGCGGTGTCCATTCACACCGTAACGGCTTTCCTGTACAGCGGACTGGGTGGGCGTCCGTTTTGGAATTCGGCTATCCTGGCACCGCGTTTTTTGGTGAGCGCGTTCGCGTCAGGCCCCGCGCTTATGATCCTATGCTTCTCGGCTATCAACCACGTAACCCACTACCACGTTAAACCCAGTGTCGAGACATTGATGATTCGGATCATTCGGGTGGCGCTTCCAGTGAACTACTTCCTGCTGTTTTGCGAGCTTTTCAAAGAGTTCTATACAGACTCCGTACATTCGTTATCAGCACACTATCTGTTTTTTGGGATTCAGGGTCATGGAATGCTCGTACCTTACATTTGGGCCTCTCTACTTTTCGGGATAACCGCCGGCGCTATCTTTTTTACACGGCGTTGGGTCGCGGATCGAAGGCTTTTGCTTTTAGCCTGCGCGCTAACCATCGTTGGCATTTGGATTGAAAAAGGGATGGGACTCATCATCCCGGGATTTATCCCCACACCGTTGGGGGACCTCGTCGAGTACACGCCGTCTTGGGTAGAGTTTTTTATTTGTTTAGGCATTTGGGCGACGGGCGCCGCCGTGTTTACCGTCATGGCACGCGTCGCCCTTGGCATCGAGATGGGAAAGCTCCGCTTGAAGGCACCTAGCCAAGTAAAAGAACCGCAGGATCGGGAATAGGGTAGAATGCAGAGTCCCATCAAATCGTGGGCATTGGCAGCGTTGTTTTTTGCCCCTATAATGGTTTCTTAGTTTCTTACTTTTTTCTGGATCGGTACCACAATGAGTGCTTGTTCTTACATTCGTCTGGTGTTTTGTTCGCTTCGAAATCTAGTGGAGGCTCTTGACGAACTTCAATATGCAAGAAAAGAAATAGCGTCCTTAACTCGGCTCGATGGTAAAGTTGAGATTGTTGATTTCGCTTTTGAGGATGAAAAAGGCAACCTGATCGGAGTTCGTCAAAACAAGGAGAATGAACTAGAACTTATTGCGAGGGATGGGTGCAACCAGTCAGCTATCGAAACCATTGACAAAGTTAAGCAAACTTATGCAAGGCTGAAAATCCTCGATGAAGTGCAGCGGAAGGGATACAAGCAGGTTAAAGAAGAAATTCTTCCGGATGGCTCAATCCGGCTCGTCGTGGAGAAATGGTAATGAAAAAAGAGCTCATCATTACAATTGCGCCGAATGGGAGTCTGAAAATTAAGACTGTTGGACTGAAAGGAACTGCTTGCGAAGACGAACTAAAACCAATCGAGCGCGCTATGGGAAGAGTAACGTCCCGAGAAAAAACGTCAGAGTACTATGAAAAGGACGACGCCAAGGTCAGAACTACCGCCACAACAAAGCGACATCGTTATTAGACCTAACGGCGAAGTGCTTGTTAGCTTTCTTTGGGATGATCTCTGTTTCGCCCGTGACTCGAAGCCTGTGCCCACAGGTACGCATCCTGAAATTGAACCCCGGATCCCCCTCGAAGAATATCGCTCCTGTCGTGCGTGCCCCAAGCAATGCAACTTCAATAGAGTAACGAGCTCCCACCCCAACTGCGGAGACTACCATCTACGCGTTGGGACCTGGGGACTGACGATGGGTGACGAACGCGCGATTCGAGGGCGCATTGGATCGGGAGCGATAATGCTTAGTGGGTGCCCGCTAACCTGCAACTCATGCCAAAATTACGAGATGGTACAAGAGGGCCATCGCGTAACCTTTGAACAATTTATCGAAATGGCGCTGACTCTCAAAGCGCGGGGCGCACATAATCTGCAAGTTCTATCCCCAACAGTTCATTTTCCAAGTTTGCGGCAACTGTTGCCTATCATAAGAAAAGAAGCACCGAACTTCCCTATTATCTTCAAGAGTTCAGGCTACGAAAGCGTGGAGGCACTTAAACGCTTTGAAGGGCTTGTTGATATTTACTTGCCGGATCTTAAGTTTGGGAGCCAATCCAGGTGGGCGCGATGTGCTGGCGCCGGAGATTACTTACAAGTGGCTAAACTAGCCATTGATGAAATGTTTTCACAAGTAGGGCCGCTTGAAGTGGATCGGGAAGGAATTGCCTCCAAGGGACTGTTAATTCGGCATGTAAAGGCTCCTCTGCCGGCGGCAGAGCAAGAGGAACTCGAAGGATACTTGTCCGAAATGGGCCGTCGTACCCAAATATCAATACTTGAACACTTTGTCCAACTAGAGCAACCACCTACATAGATACTGATCCCCTATGGAAATATGGCGCAGTTAGGTGGTACCAACGATGCCACCTCAACTCTCGCTCATAGTGAACTTTTAGATCGAAGTTCTTTATAGTCTGTTGATCTTTTTGAAAAGTAAGGAAACTGGAATTAAATGCGGTAGACTGCGCAAAATGCTTCAGATCGTTAACGAGTTCAATAAAATTAAGGACGTAATCGCGCGTCAATCTCCCACCTAGATACTCGTAATCGAAAGTGTTGGGCATAATCTGAAACCTTCTAAAAGGCCGTTCGCAAAGGACATCCAAGAATATGTGATCGGTCTTAATCTCTTTGAATTTGGCCTCTTTCCACACCAACGGCATGACTCGCCCACCGCCCCACCAGCTCCGACGCGGAGCCCCTCCCCAAATGGGCGTCCATCCTCCTTGTTCAGCGAGCTTAGTGTCGGTTTGCTCGTAGGCCGCTAAGGATATCACGGAGATTGCTTGCCAAGGAAAATACTGCGGTGTGTCTGGGTAAACAAAGAGAGAGATCTTATCGGACGAAAAGGTTGCTTTTCTCACAGTCGTAATGGGCGCCAAGGCCAAGAGTCGCTCCGACGTCGCGGTAGCACCTATGGAATGCCTGTTAAGTATCTCCGCCAGTTCGACCGCCTCGTGCTCTTCCATCGCCTGGCAGATGATCCCATAAGCCTCTCTCGAAAGTCTTTTAGCATCAAAGGTGGTCAACTTAGGCCACTCCCCGAACGCTTTAACGAGCTTTTTTTGGTCTATAGGCGCTAGGCTTTGCTGCACTACGGCAAACTTTTCCGACGACTTATGCATCTTCCTGCTCCCTTTCGACAGGTTTAGCTAAAGAGTAAAGCGCTTATTTCCGATTAAATCTTGGGGACTTATGGGAACTCCACTACCGAATACCAATACACTTAACCACACGATGAAGGAAATTGATGTCTTTATTCGGGCACGCTATCCGGTGTTGTACCTACTGACGCATGAAGAATCTAGGCTGGAAAAGCACCTCTATAGGTTAGCTGCGAACCAAAAAAAGCAACTCCATCTGTGGAGCGCCCCAACCGGCCTAACAGCATACAGCGATCGCTCAGAGCGCCCGACCGGACGGGGAGAATACAATGACCCCATTGAACTCCTGCGGCACATACAGCAATCAAAACAACAGGCCCTCTATCTTCTTAAGGACTTTCACCCCTTTTTGAATGATCCACATGTCGTCAGGTGTCTGCGCGAACTCGCAAGTGATTTAAAGGAAACCTATAAAACCGTTCTGATTTGCTCCCCTGAACTAAACCTTCCCATTTCTTTAGAAAAAGACATCACTATTATTGATATCCCACTCCCTGACTTTAGAGAACTCTACCAATTATTGACCGACATTTGCAAAGTTGTTCACAGCACAAATAAAGATGCTGTCCAACTCAACAAGAACGATGCCATTGAGATAGTTCGCGCTACGCAGGGGTTGACTCTATCCGAGGCTGAAAACGTGTTTTCAAAAGCGGTAGTTAATGACGCCGTCTTTGACAAGAAAGACATACAGCTAATCCTAAAAGAAAAGCAGCAAATTATTCGCAAGTCACAGATTCTGGACTTCTACCCGTCAGACTCCAAGCTGGCTGAAGTAGGTGGGCTAAACAACTTGAAAGATTGGCTACGGAGAAGAGGCAAAGCATTTTCGGGCGACGCGCAGAAGTTTGGCCTAACTCCTCCGAAAGGGGTTCTGTTGTTGGGAGTACCCGGGTGCGGAAAGAGTCTAACCGCGAAAGCGATAGCAGCCGCTTGGCACACGCCGCTCGTAAAACTGGATCTGGGACGGATATTTTCCGGCCTAGTAGGAAGCTCAGAAGAAAACATGCGCAGGGCTATCAAAGTGGCAGAAAGCGTAGCCCCAGCCGTTCTGTGGATAGATGAGATTGAAAAGGGCCTCTCTGGCAGTAGCGGAAGTACTTCCGATAGCGGAACATCTGCCAGAGTCTTTGGGACGTTCCTAACCTGGATGCAGGAAAAAACGGCGCACGTGTTTGTTGTCGCCACCGCCAACAGAATTGATGCCCTTCCTCCTGAACTGCTCCGCCGAGGACGCTTCGATGAAATATTTTTCATAGATCTTCCCGGCGAAGGAATACGAAAAAATATTCTTGAAATTCATTTGTTGAAACGAAAGAGAAATCCGAATCATTTTGACTTAGACGAGCTTGCTGCTTTGACCAATGGATTTTCTGGCGCGGAACTCGAACACTGTGTTGAGGAGGCGCTTTTTAGAGCCTTCGATCAAAACAAAGAGCTAACCCAAGGTGATTTACTGCAAGCAACCAAAACCATCATTCCCCTTTCTAAGTCGTACCGAGAAGAGCTGACTCGATCCAGGGAGTGGGCTTCGCATAGAGCGCGTCCCGCTGACACCCCTGGTCCGCAAAATGACAGCAACTCACGGAAACTGGAGCTTTTCGATGCGCAAAAAGAGAATCGAAAAACTGGAAGTTAACTTCAACAGAAAACCCACACCTGATTCCAAGGTTACAAAGGAACAAGACCAATCGACAAGCTTGGAGCATCGTCACCTTGCATCGCCAAGTTTCCCAAAGCCCAGCAATGAAGCGGAATCTAGCCGTTCAGATCTTTCCAGATTGCGAGACCATTCCAAGGGAATAAGCCCCAGGCAGTTGGCAAAAAAGACGGGCCTCAGACAATCCCATTTTGAGAATTTAATGCAAAAGGCACATCTCTCTCGAGAACTAGAACGAGCTCATCGACGAAAGACCAGAGCAGTCCTT
>JAGQZV010000139.1 GCA_020435295.1 Bdellovibrionales bacterium
TTGGAAATACTACGCATGTCGTTTCCTGTGCGAAGCCATAGGATGCCACAAGCCCCCGCGCAGCGGCAACAGGCGACGGCAGCACGGGTGACAAGTGGGTCACGGAAAGCTAGATTCGGCGAATGCGGCTGTTTTGGGTGAGTTTGGTACTGGCAGGTCTTTTGGCGGTTTTCGTGTTGCCGTGGCCAATTGGCCGCCTCGCCACTGGTCTACCGGATTCAACTTCCGATCCGCTTTCGTTCGTGTGGATCCTTGAGCGGATGAGCCAAAATCTTCTCGGCGCGCGGGCGCTTTACGACGGGAACATCCTTTTTCCATTTAAAGAGTCTTTGGCGACTTCCGAAACGTTACCCGCTTGCGCCTTATTATATGGTGCATACAAGTGGATCTTCGGTCAGTCGCTGCTGGCCTTCAACCTGTTACAGCTCACTTTCTTGGCAGCGAATTTTCTTAGCATGTATTTTTTTTCGCGCCTCTTTCTGCGCACAGGTGGTGCGCTAGTGGCTGCGACGATCTTCGGATTTAGTCTCGTTCGGCTTGCGCACTTACAGCATTTTCATCTAATGCCACAGTTTCTCTTTCCTGTTTTTTGGGGGTGTGCCTGGAAATATGAGCGCGACAGGCGAGGGAAGTGGCTTGTGGCGATGGGGGCGCTGGCAGGGTTGCAACTCTACTTTAGCTTGAGCTTGGGCATTGTGCTTGGGCTTTCGGCGCTTCCCTATGCGGGTTTTCTTTTGTGGCGTGGCCGCACCGGGGGTTTTGTGCCCGTTGTAGTTGGAGCGCTCGTTTTCGTTGTAGTGAGCGCTGGCATCGGTGCTTCCTACTACCGCATTAGTCAGCAGTATGGGTTTCGTCGCCCCATCAGTGACGCGTATGGAAGTAGCGCCAACTTGGGAAGCTGGTTTCTTGTCACCAGTGATCATTTGTATGATCCGCCGCTTGGGGATCTTATCATTGGGGGTAACGGCGGTCGCGGGCGTGAAGAGAACGTCCTCTTTGTGGGTTTTGCAGTGCTCTTTCTAGCCTATGTGGGCTTTAAGCGTCTTAGGCGTTGTCGATCGGCTTATGGTAAGCGCATTTCCAAACTGCTACTGTACTCACTTCTTTTCTCTGTTGTTCTTGCTTTCGGTACCAACCTAGGGGTGTATAACCTCCTCTATTACACGTTGCCGGGACTTAAGGGTTTTCGTACTCCGGCGCGGATGGGCTTGAGTTATCTCTTTTTCATGGCGGTTCTTGCTGGGATCGGCTTTCAGGTTCTGCAGAGCCGTTTGCGCTCTGGGGCTGGCGCGCGCGCTGTTCTGGGCCTTATCGGTTTGGCGTTGATCTTTGTACTCGATACCCACAGACCGCTTGTGTATCCCGAGGTGGGAGCGAACCTAAATGGCGTGACCGAATGGTTGCGCGCTCAGGGAGATGATGGAGCGGTGGTGCATCTTCCTTTTGATGTTACCGCGCTAGAAACTCTACGAATGTTCAAGAGTCTTGAGCATGGTCGTCCCATTGCAAACGGGTATACGGGGTTTAAGCCTCCAAGTTACGGCGAGGTTCGACAGGCCGCCGCTGGGTATGCCCGCGCGGGTGGTGCAGAAAAAAAAGCGCTGCTTTTGCAATTGGGCTTTCGGTACTTGGTAGTAAACCTGGATCGCCTGCCCTCTGGCGAACGCGCGTATCTAGATGCCCTTGCTGCCGCTCTGGTGAGCGATGGCTTTGCGGTGTATAGGCTTGAATGAAGCCAAGCCTAGCCCAAAGTATGCGTGGGGATAGGGAGTTATCCACAGGTGTGTGCCAAAAGGAACGTGGTACCCTTTCTCGCATAAATCCTCAGTGGGGAGCGGGGCCGGGCGACGTATTCTAAGAGTGTTCAGCACTGGACGACTCACCTTTGATCACAATCAGATAGAGATGGGAGTGACTATGAATTCAATCATGAAAGCTTTCTTGGTGTGTGCCGTTGGTACGCTGGTGAGTTGCCGTAACCCTGCGTTGGACTTTGGAAGTCCAAACACTGCGACCTCGGACAGCGCTGGAGGGTCGATCGCCCGGCAAACCGGGATCACGTCCGAGCTTGTAATTCCTACCGGGCAGCACGTGGTGACAAGACCGCTCGCTCTAGAGAGTAATCAGAGGGTTCGGTGTGAGCGGGGCGCCACGCTTATTGCGTCCGCTGGCATCGGTGTTTTTCACGTATTGGGAAAACAGAATGTGGTAATCGAGGATTGCCGTATTGTGGGACAAGGCGCCCGAGATGGCTATTCGTCGCCGGATGAGTCCTTGGTTGTCGTAGGTGATTTCAATGGCCAGAAATCTCAGCGTGTATGGCTCTCTAATCTGAGTATCGCGGAAGTACGGGGACAGGCTGGGCTTAAGATCTTCAACAGTGATGATGTGTTTGCTCAGAATATATTGGTGGATCGCTACAGCTACGCCGGCGTGCAAATCCTTGGACAGAGCAACAATGTTACCCTCAGTGAAAGCTACGTAAGGCATAGCCTAGCACGCAGCGCGCCGCACAACTACATGGGCGTACCCGCTCCCGGTGGGTATGCGTATGGCGTCCAAGTAAGTGGGCATCGTTTTCAAAACTCTGTTGCCTTCCCGGATAACGTCGTGGTGAGCGGAACGGTTTGTATGGACAACCGGACATGGGACTGCTTCGATGCTCATGGAGGCACCAACTTACAATTTCTAGGGAACTCCGCTATTGATTCTCTAAAGTGTTTTGACTTGAACTCTAGCGAGACTGGCGACGGACCGCTTAAGTACGTGCGCGTTGCGGGCAATACCTGCGTCGGAACTGAGGTGAACGTGGGGCCTTCTTCATATTCGGAAGGGATATTGGTTGGTGGTTACAATGAGACCGCTGAGCCCATGGTAGAAGCAGAGTACATCCTCATCGAAAACAACTACATCGAGAATGCAGCAAAAGTTAAAGCCACGAAGCGTGCTGGTATTAACGTGCAATACGCTAAGAACATCGTAGTTCGAAACAACACGCTCGTGGATCTCGGAGGGATGGGCATCTCGTTTGCGAGCTCAGTCCGAAACCTAGCGGTTACCGGGAATAATATCTATGATGCGGCGGCCGTTGGAATTTACCTTGGGCCTGGAGCTTCCGAGCCGGTGAACTTTGATGGCAATACGGTACACAGCTATTCCGGCTCGACTCATACGGGACTTTCGATTCATGCGGACAATGAGGACTTGGTTCTTCGTCATGGATCGGAACGGTATTGTGTGAGAACTCCTATTCGGGATGGTGGGGCGGACGCGTCGCCAATCAACTTACTCAGCTGCGACTAACTCCCAGGTCCAGCTGTTTTTTTGAGAGGGGCAACGGACGACGGCGGTGATGCCCGGTACTTCGTCGATCGACCTTGCCCCTCTTGAGAAAGCAATCCCGAGTCACACGCCGTCCGAAGTCGTAAAACCGCAAGGCGCGGACTAATTTTAAGGAAGGAGGAAACCTCTTTTGTCGTGAACGGGGTAACACCCCATCTCTCTTTTAGCTGGCGAACAAATACCGAGTTTTCATCCTGGTTCGCATCCGGATTTGGACAGCGCAAGACTAAGGGGCCGTGAGTGCGAAACTCGTAGGACCCTTGGTGTTCATGGATTTCGAACGGAAGACTGCTGGAGACGATCCACTTCCTAGCCGCACTGATAGTCTGATAGACGCGCAACGGCGTGGTCTCTGGGTTAAAATAGTCGTCCGGATGGAGAAGGTTATGTATTTCGGTTGTGGAAACCGGACGATAAAAATCGGAAGACAGAGCGCGCATCAGTTTGTAGGTAAGCTGCCCCGCCTTGAGTCCGGCGCTAAGTGAGGGATCAGCCAGAGAAAGATCGCAGATTGCGGCCCCTTTTCCTGGCTGTAGCGTCCAGTCGTATGTGGAAGGGATGGATGCCGGGGAGGACTCTTCGAGCAGGCGTTGTCTAAGTGCCGGGTGTGGCGTTCCGAAATAAAGGTGAATAAATAGGTCGACGTCCTTTTTCAAAAAGCTCTCATGGCGATCGCAGTCTCGGACAGTTTCGTAGTCAGGTTTCTTTTGCGCGATCGCACGCACTTTGCGAAGTTCCAAGAAGGCGGCGGTGTCCTCGGGATTGCGGTAGCAGCGGATGAGCGCCTGCCACTTCATCACGTAGAGGTAGTCGTGATTTTCTGAGCAAAGAAGTTCTCTTGCGGTCTCAAGTTCTTTTTGGGCGGCTTCCCACTTTTTCTCCCAAAGCAAAGCCTGGGCTCGTATCTCGTGCAAGTTGGCCCGCAAGCGATTCGAAGTAACTTGCTTGGCATGCTCAATCAACTGTTGGCACTTTTCGAGGCCCTCCCCGAGCCTTCTCTCGTAGACAAGGGCGGCAGCGAGGTTGACTGCGGCTACGAGCTTATCATACGGGGTTGGCAAATCGTTTCTCAGAAACTGCTCTAGTTTTGGGATAGCGCCACCGTAATTCCACTGGGCGATTTCGCAATAGGCGAAATAGAGCAGCGCGCGTGGGTGGTGTTCCCCGTTGATTGATTTCAGAAGTCGCACGGACTCATTCAATGCCCCAAGGCGTTCCAGCGCGCCTGCATATTCGACAAGCTCGTTTGGAGAAGGAGCGGCCTGGCGGGCGCTCGAGCCGCGGACGTAAGGGTGAAGCAACCGGGCTGCTTTCTCGGATACCCCGCTACGGCGGCAAAGGGCAGCGACCTTCCAACGAAACTGGCGGGGAATATTTCCCTTTAGTACGGCGTCCAAAAGTTTGCGCGCACTTGCGGTCTGCCCAGTTCTAAGCGCTTCGTCAATTTCGGAAAGTTTGTCGCTGAGATCAGCCATAGGAACCTTATTATGGTACCACCCTGTAAACGAAGGATACAGTGCTGGGGAGAGCGAGAAAAGACATGTAAATACAGACGGATAGGGGGGGTGGCGGCGAATGATTCGATGCGCTATAATTTAACTATTCCTTTTATGTTCAAACACACACTTGGATACTTGCTTGCAGTTTTGCTCTTGGGCGGTTGCTTGCTGCCCGGGGGTAAAGACTGGTCTTCTGCCGCGAATGGCTCGGGAACCGGCATTCTTGGTCCGTCCGGAAATGGCGGGGGCTATGTCGGGGGCACCATGGTGACGCGGCCTCTACCTGCGGAAGAACTCGCTCCGGGCGAATTTGAAATGGCGGTAGGCGAGGTGCTTGATCTATCGCCTTTGCTCGGGTACGAAGTTCGCCAGCCGGCTTCGGTGTTTGACGATGTCGGTGAGAATTTTACGTTAGCGTTCGTCGTTGCAGCCAACGAGCAAGTTGATTTACGTGCCGCAAGCAATTCTATTATTGAGAAGTGGGATGACTATTCCACTGGCTATCCGTTTGCTTGCCGTTTCCACAACCAAAATAGCGCCTTTTACGGCAAAATCTCCTGCCACACGCACCAGAAAACCCAGACGACGCAAACGATAGGGTTAAATACCGCCACCACACTCTTGGACGGACAGTATCACAGTATCGTGTACCAGAGAGACGGGCGAGAATTTCGCCTTTACCACAATGGGGTTTTGGTAGATTCCAAACAAGGGGATTTTGAAGACGTTTCAAATCAGGCACTGTTCCGCCTAGGACACCGCTTGGCCACGGCCTCGTATCCCTTCTTTGGCCGCGTCAGTGCCATTCGCCTTTATACGTATCCGGTAGACGGTGCAACGGTCGCAGCATTGGGCGTTGCCGATCGCGATGCGGTATCGAATCGCTAAATTCTTGCGTTCAAGCCCCACCCAGAGGCCATTCTCTAACCGCCTAAAATCAAAAGAAAAATACGCGCACTTTACCTCAGTTCGTTGGTCGCTCGGACTTGCTATTCTAGAGTTGTCAACAATTTGAAGGAGAGTTCTATGAAGGCATTCATTTACTTTGTTTTTAGTTTTCACTTTCTTGGGATGCTTGCACATGCCGAAATGTACATGATGCCGAGCACGACACTGGGCGCTCCGACCGTGACGCCTGTTGTAGTTGCGCCTGCAAGCCCCTATCGCCTCTGCGGAGCTCAGGTTATTCGCAATCTTTCGTCTGGGGACCACTATACCGACAGTTTGGACCAGTACGAGAAATATGCGCTGGACACCACGGCGATGATCTACTACGTGATCGACGATCCTGCGTTGCCATGTCTGCCTGTTGGCAACACCGTCGAAGCGCAGCGCGAGCACTACCTTGCTATAACGGGCGGTCAACCTTCGTTTATACGTGACACTGACAAGTTCGCTTTTGAGAATGTGGGCGCCAGTGTAGCGAGCGATTTGACCGGAGCGGAACGGGAAGCATCGATAAAGACTCTAGAATCAAAAATTAAGAAGTTGAAAACGTATATCTCTGTTTTGGAAGGAAAACGCACTAACATCGAAATGTTCAAGCAAAATGTTACGAAAAAGATTGAAGAGCTCGCGGAAGTTTTTAACGGCGAATACGAGATTGCTGAGCAACTCGGTCGCCTCGATCAGGATAACAGGGAGTGGAATTCGATGATCCGGGGGATAAATGAGTACCTTTCGTCGGCGAAAGAGAATCTAGCAGAAAATGAAAGCGTGCTTCGAGAGCTACGCGGAAACTAGCGGGCCAGTACGTCTCGGATTCGTGCCACCTGTTTTGGAGACAGGCCAAGCGCAAAGATTAGCTCTGCGTTTGAATGGAGAAGGGAAAGTTCGGCCTTGTCCATCCGAGGATCGTTTAAGAGAGCGCGAAAGCGGGAGTCAAAATCTGCATTCACGACTCCGCCGTTGGCGCCGCCTAGCCCAAGGAGTTTTTCAAACTGATCGGCTCCGATGACACTTTTTCGGAATAAAGGCGAAAGAAGAGAGTTAGTAAGGCCGTTTCGAGGTCGGTAGTATTCGTTTTTAAGAATTTCCTGCAGTTCCTTGTTGTCTTCGCCAACGCCCAGTATCGACTGGACTTTAGGATCTTCGAAAAAATTGCGAAATTCGCTTGGCGTAATGTCGGGACTGCTGAGGAAAGTGGTGATGGCGCTACGTATTGCATCGCCCACATAGGCGGGATCTTTTTTTTCTGCCTCACGATAAAAGCCCGCTTCGCGGTGAATCTGGACGAGCTTACTAAATTCGGGCGAGCGAACCGGAGAACTCGGAAAGTGCTCGATGAGCTTGTCGTTGAGCTCCACACGGTTCAAGATCCATTCGTCGGCCTTCTCGTTACCGGGATTCTCTACCGCTCGGGGCGCGTGCTCATCGGCAAACGTAGGACTCGTCGAAAAAGCGAAAAGGGCTAAGAAAAGAACTAATTTACTCACCTCTGCCTCCTAAGCGCTTACTTGCAAAGGCCACGCCCAAAAGGGACGTGGCTAGATCCACCGTATTCGTCACGTGTTCAGTGTATTGGAGATTGGCAACTGTAGGAGGCCAAACAATCCACAGGGATGAGCCAAAAGGAACGTGGTACCTAATTGATGGCTGGGGAACCAGGACTCGAACCTGGACTTACGGAGTCAGAGTCCGCTGTCCTACCATTAGACGATTCCCCACCAAGTTGATCCAGTGCGTCCTGCAACTCTTCGGGCGTGACACTTGCTGTGCCCACTCGGCCCACGACAACGCCAGCCGCCGCGTTCGCTATCCGCATTGACTCTGCGAGACTTTGCCCCAGAACCTGCGTTAAGGCAAGTACCGCTATGACGGTGTCGCCCGCACCGGTGACGTCGAAAACTTCCTTCGCGTAGGTCGGGATCCGCTTCAAATCACTTTCTCCGCGGCTTGCCGAAACCATGCCGTGCGGCCCGCAGGTGATCACCACATGCTCCGCCTCGGTCTTATTCAAAATCTGCTGGGCCATTCTCCAAAGCCCCTCACCATCATTACCGTGGATGCGCCTCTCGTGACGGCCAAGCCCGCAGAGCATGACAGCTTCGGCCACGTTGGGGCTCAGTAGCGTCGTTCCCTTATAAAGCTTGAGTGGACTTAGTCGACTCGGATCGACATAAACGGGTTTTGCCAGAGCTTGAGCACTGGAGACAAACCCCATGATTTCGGGGCTGAGCAGGCCTTTTCCGTAGTCCTGAATGATCACCCCATCACATTCCGGTAGCAAATCAAGGAGCGTCTGTTTGAAGCGCGTCGCAACGGCGTCGTTTACCCGGTGAGTTTTCTCAAAATCCACGCGAACAATGTGCTGTTTCCCCGAAAGGACGCGCACTTTGCGAAGGGTGGGGCGAGTTTCGTCCTCAATCAGTACCGACTGCGTAATTCCGGCAGATTCGATGAGATCCTGAATGCGCTCGCCGTCAGCGTCCCGACCACACAGACTAAGTAATGTGACTTCGGCCCCCAACGAGCTTAAGTTTTGGGCGACGTTCGCGGCCAAACCAAGGCGTTCGCTACGCTCGGTGACTTCGACAACCGGCACCGGTGCCTCAGGACTAATGCGGGTGACCTCACCCGTGAGGTATTCGTCGATGCCTACCTCACCCGCAACGAGGAGGCGGGCGTCCTTAAATCGAGAAAAATCCATCAGCTCAAAGCTCCCATTGGGTCCAGCATCTTAGACTGGTTTAGCTTTTCGCGCCAGGACCCCAGTTTAAGTCTTTTCTCGGAAGCGTCTGCGAGAAGAATTCGACTTTGCCCGGTGCCACCCCAGGGCGCCCAGCGCTCGGGGCGTTCGCTACCCTTCGGAGAGTAGACGCCTAGCGTACTCGTTCCCACATAGTGGGCCAGGTGCAGGGGGCCGGTACTGGGGGCTACGACAAGTTTTGCAAGTCGCAAGCACTCCATCAACTCGGCCAGACTCAAATTGGATAGTAGTTTCTGATTGGGGCGCTCTTGAAGAATATTTTCGACAAGCTCCTGGTCCTTTTCCGCTGGTCCTTTGGAGAGCACTACGGGCATTGAGTACTGTGCTTCAAGCTCCGGAATCCAAGTCGCGTAGGCGTCCGCGTCTAGATTTAGCGCGCTTCCTCCCATGCCGGGATGAAGCAGAATGAAATCGGAAGGGATGTTTCTTGCTGCGAGAATGGCGCGCGCTCGCGCTGCAGCGGCCGAATGAACGGGGATCTCAAGCGGGGGAATCGTCGGGGTTTCTTTTGACTTAACCACTTTTGAAACGACGAATTTGGCCAAATCCAAATTGTACTCAGCTTCATTTTTCTCAAGCCTGGAGCGATTTTGTCGAACACCGTGATTGAGTAAGAGAAAGGACCACCATTTGGAGAGCGGAGCTACGCGCTTGGGCACACGGGCCAAGAAGGCTGCACTTACAAGATCCCATTCAGGATAGAGAAAAAGTGCGACTCGATAGCGCTCCGCCTTTAGAGCTTCTTGTAACAGCGCCGATTGTCTGAGTTCCACTTCAATCGGCTTAATGTAGTGCTCACGCATGAAACCGGCGAGTAAACTCCCAATTTCGGGTTTGGCGAGAAAATGGATCTCAGCATCCGGGAGCGCCTTTCTCAAGTAGCAGAGAGTGGGGAGGCAGAGCAGGGCATCCCCTAGGCGATCCGTGCGCGTTACCAGAATCTTGAGTTTCAGTTGG
>JAGQZV010000140.1 GCA_020435295.1 Bdellovibrionales bacterium
CCCATGAAAACACATGCTGTCTGGGAGTTCCGTGCGAGAATGGATCGTTGAAAGCGTTTGCTTTGGGACTGCTCAACGACGGCACGCTGGACCTCATCTACATCGCAACGTCTCCGCGCGAGCGACAGAAAGGGAGCGCGCTGCAGTTACTCTGCGCCTACCAAAATGATCTACGGATTGGGCGAATTAGTCTTGAAGTCGCGGAAGGGAATCTTCCCGCCATGGCGCTCTACAAGGCGGCCGGATTTGTGAAAAAAGGCGTGCGCCGGAAATACTATGAAAATCGGTACGACGCGCTCCGGTTGGAATGGCACCGTAGTTGACACTTAAGCCTAGCGCCCGCATGTCCAAGCTCAAAACACCGCAGAAGAGCCAATAATTTAGCCACTTAGCCACGGGTCCGTTCGGTCCATGTTTAGAAGCTATACAGAGAAAGATCCGCTAAATACTGGAAAAGACGTGGTATTCAGTTGGTCTACACCTTGCATAATTGAGCCCTAGACGCCTAGTAATTCACCTTCGACGCTTCAACAGAATCTTCACCCAAGAGTCTTTTACAAATTTGTCGGGAGTTTTCTACATGACCCAGATGCAAGAACATTTTGAGCGTACGTCTTACCAGCGGCAACTGCGGCTGCTGGTTTCGGTCTTTTTGGTCTGCGCTGTACTAAGTTTTAGCGGGTGCCGTGGCAAAAACCTTCAGTTTTTTGGTCAGAATAATGATTTGACGCGATTAGGAGACAACAATCTCTCCTCCAATCAAGGACGCGGTTCCGGATCGGACTCTTTAACGAGTTTGCCCAACGATCCTCAGTTGACCGGGTCCACGGGGCTTGCTTTGTCGGGTCTGGGCGGCAATTTTGCTCCCGCACAAAACTTTTTGATGGCACCTTTTGGCATCCGTTCGATGGCGGCGCTGAACACGATTCCTCGTACCAATTTGGTCAATGCCGCTGTGGGCGGACTAGTGGATGTCGTTACAAATACTTATTTTAATAAGTCGTACGTCGAGTACATTGCACGCTTTGGTGGTGGAAGCACCGATAACGAGTGGGTGTCGGCCCGCCTGTATTTGATTCCTCCGGGTTTCGAAAACAGTGAGTCATTCATTACGTTTGATGAAGGCCCGGGAATGTATGCTGCGATTGTAACCAAAACGACCGCTCGCGGAATTCAAGCCCGTGGAAAAGAACTGATTGCAAGCTACGGGGATATACAAAACGCAGCCGTTACGGGTTTTGACCCCAAAGTGTTCTTGGAGCTGGCCGTGTACGATATGGAAGCGCTGCTCTATGTGAACGGTAAGTTAGCCACCTCTGGACACCAATGCGATCGTAGCGATCGAGGCGAGTTTGGTATTGGTGGCACAAACGGCGGCACGATATATACGATGGACGCTATGCCGTTTAATTCTGCGCCTCGGGTTTTCCAGGACTATTTCAACCAGTCCACTGCCAACTCGCAGATATACCTTAACGAGGACTGGCAAGCGCAGTTGGGCTTTTTTAACCGCATGCCTCTCGGCAGTGGCGCGGTCGCCGTACCGATCCCCAATACGCGTTCGGTGATGACCGTTCCCAATCTGCAGATGTTGTATTTTGATGTTTCGGCTGACGTCGACGTTCGTAACCCGCTCAATAAGAGCGTTGTTAGCGCAGGTGTGGTGGGGAAATATGGTCCGCAAGGGCAGCACTATATCGGCCGACTGAAGAATCAGGATGGTGTAGTAAAGGCGCAAATCCTAAAGCAACTTGCGGATGGGTCCCGTCACAATCTCACAGAGATTGCCGTACCGGGAAACTTTCCGTTGGGTCGCATTCGCTTTACGATTACCTATGAGCAGGCACGCGGTCAGGTGCTGCGTGTCTATTTCCGACCCGTGGGAGCCGGGATTGAGCAGCAGCTTCTTGATACCGTTCACAACGGAATTGATACGGTTGGAAGTGCAGGGCTTGAGGCTCAAGATGGGGTTATCGATAATTTTGAGGTTCGAGTGGGCGACGATGACAGACGTATCGAAAACTTCTAGTATACTTTCTCGATCCATGAACGCAACCGCGTGAGTGTATTGCCATTTCGACGATAAGACGGAAGGTCGGAACTATAAGTACAAGTCGCATGTTCCAAGTGTTGTCGAGAAGGTGGAATCGAAGCAAGCTGCGTATCCAGCACGTAACGGGCCACGTCAAACAACATTCTTCCTTCTGCAAAAGTGAGATGATCGCGAATCCCGGGATCAGACTTCTGAAAAGTTTCTACAAAATCCTCCCTGACTTCATAGCGATCGCCGTGGATATAAGGTCCAAGCACAACATGCACGTCGCCGTCTTCCTTATGGAAAAGATCTAAGGTTCTAGCTGCGATCCGGGCAGCCGCGCCACGCCAGCCACAATGGACAGCGGCGACGGGGCCCTCCGGATTTTCCGAATAAAAAAGAAGCGGTACGCAGTCCGCGGCAAAGACGTATACAGGAGTCTGTGGCAGTCGTGTTTGGACGCCATCGCCTGGGGGCGGGGCGGCGAGTAGCTCCTGGTACTGTTCTGGCGAATCCACGGAGCAGATCCTATCCCCGTGGACTTGGCTTACAAGCGGGGAGGTCTCCCCTTTTTTTTCGATTTCAAAACCAAAGCGAACGCGCATCATTCGGCAAAGCTACCAGACGAAAAGAAAGTCTCCAAAAAACTTCGGAAGGCCTGTGGGACAGTCTGTTCAAAAACCATCGGCTCACCCGACTGGGGGTGAGTGAACTCCAGTCGTCTGGCGTGCAAAAAGGGAAACCGGAGCGTCTGAATCTCTGAACGGGCTGAGGGCTCCAACTTGTTGATGAGCCCCGCGGCGGCTCGGCGGACGTAAAGCGGATCCCCGACAATCGGAAATCCTGCTTCAGTAAGATGCACACGAATTTGGTGCGTGCGGCCGGTGTGGGGAAAAAGTCTGACGTGAGTAAAACAGGGCCCGACGAGCTTAATGCGTTCCCAGCGCGTGAGCGCTTCGCGTCCCTGCTCGGTGCGCGAACTCATGCGTTTGCGATCCGTTACGTGCCGGCCGATGGGGCTCTCAAACCGGCCTAGCTGTCCCATCTGACCCCATACAATCGCTTCATACTGTTTTTTGATCTCCCGTTCTGCAAATTGTTTGGCTAGCCGATCTTGGCTGTGGCGGTTTTTGGCAACGAGCAGAATGCCGCTGGTTCCGATATCCAAGCGGTGAACAATCCCCGGCCGAACCGTAGAAAGTTCAGAAAATGTTGAACCTTTCAGGTGAAAAAGCAGGTGGTTTACAAGCGTGTCGGCTCGCAGTCCCGGCGCTGGGTGCACCGCAATGCCTTGGGGTTTGTTGATGACCAGTAAAGAGTCATCCTCGTAGAGAATATCAAGTGGGCCGGGGCGGGCCTCGACGGATAGCGGGGGCGGGGAGACAAAATGACCGCTTAGGGTGTCTCCCGATCGTAGCCGGTGGCTATTTTTCAGTGTGGGGTAACCGTTCAAAAAGACCTGTCCTTTGCGCACCTGTGCCTGCACAAACTCTCTGCTTTCCTTGGCTTCGCGGCTCAAAAACGCGTCGAGGCGCTCGCCGCTCGATTCGACAGTGAATTGAAATTCGGATTCCACGCCTGTCTGTTTAGCGTACTTCAAGGGGCGATTGGAAGAGATTAGATGAGTTTTTTGGGGTTCTTTTTGTCTAGGTGTTCGAAGTAGAGCGTTACGGTGGACTTGGGTTCGAGGCGGTAGAGGTTGGCGAGATTCTTAATAAATCCTTGCAGATAGACGCGCGCTGGTAGGACGTTGAATTCGTCGCGTTCCACCGCACCGATATAGCGGCTAGGAATTTTCGTGATGCGTGCCGCCTCTTCCACCGTCAGGCCTGTTTTTTCACGTGCGCGTTGGAGGGCTTGGCCGTCGACGT
Source organism: Bdellovibrionales bacterium (assembly GCA_020435295.1). GTDB lineage: Bacteria > Bdellovibrionota > FAC87 > UBA2466 > JACKAF01 > JACKAF01. The sequence goes on from JAGQZV010000140.1 coordinate 3,907, forward strand.
GCTCCAGAGTTTGTACATCGCGCGAGGTAGGGATTCCGGCTTTGTCGGGATCGGTGTCTTTAGCGCCTGTGGCGTCCCGCGCTTTTTTTCTCAAATCGAGCTCCGAAAACGACGGGGACTGGTCCATTACGATGAGTCCGCGGCCAATCCGTGCGTCGTAGACCTGGCGCTTTTCTAGGTTGGTCAGCGTTAGGTACGCTTCTTCAAGTTTGCTTAGCATTTCCTGCGCTTCTTCGTCGGAAAATAGAGAATAGGTTGCAATGGAGCCTTGGGTGAAGGCTGCCTTGGCCTGGTGATACGCCTGAATGATCTCAGGAACCGACGCCGTCGGACTCACCTTAAGCAACTCGTAGTGCGTTTCTTGGCGAGGGCCTTGTTGGACTTCTTCAAGTTGCTCTGCCGTGTTGTATTTTGGTTTATCGCTCATTGTTTTGGGTGTGAAAACGGATCAGATTGCGCAAAATTTCTTCTAGGTGCGTGACGGCCGTGCTGTTCGGGGCTTCCAAAATAAACGGCACGCGACGACGGATCGACTGCCAAACAGCATTATCATAGGGAAGATAGCCCATGTAATCAAGACGCATTCCAAAGTACCGTTCACATACCAATTGAATATTTTTCCCGAGTTCTGCTTCTTTTCGTACCCGCACTTGATTCACGATCAGGGAGATGCAAAACTTTTCCATCTTTTTTTGTAATTCCAGCCCGTCGCTCGGAGAGAGCCGACTCACTTCGTTCAGCAGTTCTCGCGGTGAGCTGATGCCGCGGCTGTCTTTGGAATCCATTGCTGATTCAATCAGCTGACGTACGTACGGTGAGTGCGTGTTGGCTCGGAGCATGCGGTAAAATGCAGCCTTCATGAAGCGGTAGCCGTTTTCGATACTGGTCGGCTCCGGAGTGACTACGACAATTTTTTGATCGGCGAGTAAGAAAAAATCCAAAGTGTTGAAAGCGGTACCGGCACCCAGATCTAGGAGAATGAAATCAGCATCTATCTCCCGAAATTTGCGAATAAGACGAGTCTTGTGCATGTGGCGCATGTTGGCGATACCAATGCTGTCTTGCGCACCACTAATGAGGCTCAGGTTTCGCACTGTGGTCGGCTGAACGAGTTGTCGTACGTCTTCAACCTTGCCTAGCACTAAATCGCTCAAGGTAGTCTTTGGCGTGGGGACTCCCAAACTGGTGTGCAGATTCGCGCCACCCAGATCCATGTCAACCACAACGACTTTTTTGTTCAGCCAGCTGAGATACACACCCATGTTGGAGGTAAGTAGAGTTTTACCGATCCCACCTTTTCCACCACCCACGGCCCAGATAAGCTTTTGCGCAGCTCCGCCCAGAGATCGGCTGGGGATGTTCACGTTAGCCTGAGCCGGGCTACCGGTTATGGGATACTTCAGGCGAAAATTCGTCACGTAATTTCCTAAGGGAGGGATAGCGGTTTGAAGCTGATACTCCTCTATTATCCAATACCTGCGGTGCATTTTCAATCGCTCTGTGGGGAATCGACAGCCTTGCGGGGCCGTGGTAAACGTCTGTGGGGCCGTAACTACGTATTATGAGCATTGAAACCGTCAGTCTTATCATCGCTGCCTTTGTGAGCGCGTCTTTGTGCAGCGCGGCGCTGATGCGTAATTTCAAGAGTAAGACCTGTTTGTACTTTGCGCTTTTTACCGCTTTGCTGTTTGTGCATGACACGTTGTGCGTGCTTGTCCACTTCGATACGCCGTCCTGGGTAGCGAGCTCGCGGTTTCACTCGTTGATCGTTCTTCTGCTTGGACCCAGCGCTATTCTGCTCTTCCAGCGGCTTGCTGGTACGGTAAATCGCTGGAGTTACTACACACTGTGGCTCTATGGGGGACTCATTGGTCTTTGGGGGTTTTTAGCACTCGATAATTTTTCTGCTCTGCGTCCGTGGGTATATGTGGCAAGTCACTTAGCGTTTGTTTTTGCGGCAGCTGCCATCGTGCAGTTGCTCTTCCACGCGGAACGCAAGGCCCGGCTGACGCGGGAAAAACTGCGTTTACGATACGCGCTTTGGGGAGCCATTGTTACGGTTGCGTTTTACGTGACCGATGCGATGTATTTTGCTGGCACGAATGTTCCCCCGCTGGGGACAATCGCCCGCGTGATCTTTATTTTGTTTGTGTTTCAAACATTCATCCAGAAGGAGTTTGTCACCGCGGAGGAGGTTTTGGGAAAGCTGGCACTCTTTGGTGGGATCGCGTTCACGCTCTCGGCCATCTATTTTGTTTTGGTGAGTTGGGTCGGCGCCCGCTCGGGATTGTTCTTTTTTAACTCACTCATCGCGTCTTTTGTCATTATTGTACTATTTGATCCCATCCGTAAGCTTACTTCTAAAGTGACGCGACGCCTTTTTGTGCACCGGAACACGCAAATGGAAGTTGGACTGGAATCCCTTTCTACTGAATTGCGTGGTGTTGTGGAGCCGAACCAAATCGAGGAAAAATTACGCCAGGGCCTAGAACGTATTCTGGGCGTGCAGTCGCCGCGACTGTTCTTATTGGATCGGGATGAGCTTAGTTATGTGCTGGTCTCTACTACCGGTGAGAAGTTCGAGGTCTACGCGTCCGATCCCCTCGTCGAGTACATGAGCTTGCGGCGCGGCCGCCCCTTTGTTTTAGAATCGATCGAAAACGATCGGGATGCTTTTTACGCCTCGCAACCGAGACGCTTTTTCAATGACTGTGAACGAACCATGCGTCGAATCGAAGCGGATGTCATTTTGCCCTTTTTCAATGACTCTCGGGTAGTGGGTTTCTGCAGCGCACGTACCGGCGAAAAACTTGTACTTAGTAATGAACAACTACGCCTCCTCTTGCCGGTTGGAAGGCAGATAGCGCTCCAGCTAAAGAGTGCGCAGACATTCAGAGAGTTAAGCCATCGGGACAAATTAGCTGCCGCAGGTGAAATGGCGGCTGGTCTTGCACATGAAATAAAAAACCCGCTGGGTGCTATTAAAGGCGCGGCCCAACTGCTTGCAGAACCTAATCAGGGAAATAGCGGAGAATTTATCAAGATCATAATTGATGAGACCGATCGCTTATCGGCAGTACTCAGTGACTTTTTGGAGTACGCGCGGCCTCGGCGAGGCGAGCCAAGCTACCAGTGTGATTTGCGCAAGGTGGCGGAGCATGCGGCGGCCCTCATAGAACGGGACTCTGGCATACAAGTAGAAGTGAAAGGGGCGCACGGGCCGATGGAGTTGGAAGCGGATCCGGAGATTCTCAAACAAGTGTTGTTAAACTTACTGATGAATGCCGTGCATGCGACTTCCGATCAAGAAGAACCACCGCTCATCCAAATTCGGCTGCGTTCGATCGAGCCTCGGTTTCCGTGGTTTTCGTTGCCAGATCGGCTCCCGATTGTAAAACGTTGGGAGGGATGGGATCGACTACCCAGTCAAACCGGTAAGTCATTTGTGGAAGTAAGTGTCGCAGACAATGGGGTGGGCGTGTCTAGTGAAGACATGTCGCGCATTTTTGTTCCCTTTTTTACGACCAAACCCAAGGGCACGGGGTTGGGCTTAGCCGTGTGCCAGCGCTTAGTGGAAGCCATGGGAGGAAGCATCAACGTGCGCCCGAACCAAGGAAAGGGTAGTGTGTTTACGATTCATTTGCCGGTGAAGCGTGAGAATGCAGAAGGCATGCTGTCCTCGGAAGCCTCGTTGGCGGAAAGTCGACTATGAATCTAGAGCGCATATTAATTGTTGATGACGAAGCCAATATCCGTCGAATTCTTTCGGCTGTGCTTGAGACAGAAGGCTACCGGACGGTCGCGGTCGAGACGCTCTCTGAGGCGCGCGAGATAATGACGGCGGGCGATGTGCAGGTAGTACTGACCGATCTACGCCTCAAACGTGAAGACGGTTTGGATTTGTTGCGTTGGATTCGCGAACAAAACTATTTCACGCCCGTGATTATCTTAACCGCACACGGGACAGTGGATTCCGCGGTCGATGCGATGAAACAAGGCGCCTTTGATTATGTGAGTAAGCCGTTTGAAAGGAGTGAACTGGTCAGGGTCATCCAAAAAGCATCGCTTACCTACAAGTTTCAGAATCACCATTTTGTAAAAGCGGGAGAGCCCGATGCCAGTGGTTTCCCCATGATTGGACGCCACCGGACGATGAAAGAAGTATTTTCGTTGGTGAAAAAAGTAGCCGGTACAACCTCCACGGTGCTTATTTGTGGCGAAAGCGGAACGGGCAAGGAGCTAGTCGCGCAAGCGATCCACGATCACAGCGACCGCGCGAAGGGGCCCTTCATCAAGATCAACTGTGCCGCTATCCCTGCCACACTCATGGAGAGCGAACTTTTTGGGTATGAACGTGGGGCCTTTACCGGGGCTGTGAACTCTAAACCTGGCCGGTTTGAGCTTGCCGATAGAGGGACGCTATTTCTGGATGAGATTGGGGAAATGAGCGTCGAGATGCAGGTCAAGCTGCTTCGGGTGCTTCAGGAACAAACATTCGAGCGCGTAGGGGGGATACGCACTACCAAGGTGGATGTGCGGCTGATCACGGCCACCAATAAGGATTTGCAAGAAGAAGTGGCTGCGGGCCGTTTTCGCGAAGACTTGTATTACCGGTTAAACGTTGTCCCTGTTCACTTGCCTCCACTGCGGGAGCGTCCCAGTGATATTCCCCTGCTCGTCGCCCACTTTGTGGAAAAATTTAGTGATCGCATGAGCCGTAAGGCTCCCGAGTTTAGTGCGGACACGTTGAAGAAGCTGTGTGAATTTTCGTGGCCGGGAAATATCCGTCAGCTAGAAAATGTGGTGGAGCGTTTGCTTGTCATACGAGAAGGCGACACCATTACACCAGAGCAACTCCCCAAGGAAGTTTTGGGTACAGACGATGAGTCGCTCGAGTTATCCGCAGGCCAATCACTTAAAGATCAGGTTCGGGATGCTACTCGAGCCATTGAGCGCAAGGCGATCGAGGCGGCTTTGCGCGAGAACGACCACAACGTCACGCGTACCGCTCGCAGTCTCAACATCAGCCGTAAGGGCTTGCAATTAAAGATGAAAGAGCTGGGCCTGCGCCAGGCCTAATCCCTCCCTTTTGGGGTGGCATTCGCCCTCTAAAATCTGTTAGAAGGCTCCCATGAGGGTAGCCGTCATCAGTCTTGTGCTATTCGCCGTGTCCCCTGCCTCCGCTGTGCCCCGCTGGGAGAACCATTTTGGGATCCGATCGGTCCGCTCACGATCGGATTTGCGCTCGGTATTGGAGGCAGCCCAGCAAGAGCTTAGGGCGCTTGCGAGTCTTCGATCGGCGGATACCGCGCAACGCGCCTATGAGTTTCTCGGGTTCTTAGCGGAAACGCGAAACGACGTGTTTCTGCCGGAACTAGCGTGGGAGGTCGCGGCCCTCATTTACGCCAATGCTGGAGTTGCTTGTACGGACGAAAACGAACTCACCACCCACAGCGCTTTTCCGGATGCTGAAGTCGATTTTTCCGCAAACATGAGAGAGAACATCGAACGGCGGTGCGTTTTGGTGATGAGCCGGGTGCTAGATACAGTCAGCAC
>JAGQZV010000141.1 GCA_020435295.1 Bdellovibrionales bacterium
CCTTTTGCGTTTCGTGGTTTTGCCATTTGCCGGGACTTTGACCGTGCGAGAACTAGGAGCAGGCCCCGTGTAGTTTTCGTCCACCGAATCCGCCCGCGCGGCCAAGCTAAGCGTGCCGGCACACAAGAGCGCGAGAAAGCTTGCTCTTATTCGCGGCACTGCCGCCTCCCCCAGCCAAGCGTAAACAGAATCCATAACAACCCGCCCAGAAACGTGGGCAAGCTACGCGCCCCACGCGGCACCCCGAGACAGCTGTTAAACCCCATTTCAAATAAAAGACTATCCTGATCTTTGAATAGCGATGTGTTAAGCGAACCAACAAACTTTAGTTGGGAGTAAAATAGGTTCCTGATGGTTGACACATTCGCGCCAGAATTGAGCGCCTCGTCCGCTTGAACGAGCGCCTCGATGCTTTCCAAAAAACCCGGTTGAGTAGATAGAAAAAAGAGGCTCTTCACAACCAATAGATCCGTCGTCGCCCTTCCCAACGATTCTCGCAAGTTCCACAGCCCGCTCGCCCATGTCCAACCCGCGATGTGCGGATCGGAAAAATCGTTCTGCGGCGTGGAGCTAGTCGTATCCGAATACACTTTTAGCTGACCGATATCGCGCCGGAATTCGGCGCAATTTTTGAACGCAAACTCCCCTATCTCAGTGACTAAGGGGGAGGATTCCGAGTTCAACCGGTTAATTTGCGAAGCACCAATGTAGTCGGAATAGCCTTCATGCAGAGCATCTCCAACGTTGGCAGTATCACTGCCTGGCACCATCGCTGTAATCAGATCCGTAATGTAGTGCTGGTATTCATGGACGATGACTGCCCCTTCTCTGGCAAGATTGAGAAATACCGTCGACGGACAAATCGATGAGGAGGCCGAGGTATCAGCGGGGCGAAGAAAGAACAGTCCCTTGCGGATATTTCCCTGAACATCTAGAGACGAAGAGGTGTAAAAGGCGTTGTTCGCCTCATCCAGGCCGCCAGAAACACCGTTCAAGTCAAACGCAAGCATGTTGATGACAACTTCCAAGGGATCCAGCGTGAACGTTACACTGGACCCAAGACCCAGAGTGGTCAAATAGCTGTCCAAATTCGTGCGGTACTCGCGCAGGTGGTAGTAGACGTTCAATGCATCAAAGGACTGGTTTGGGCACCCATCGGTAGCCGTGCTGGTACAAGCGGCATCGTAGTTTCCCCCGTCATGATTGGTAGAATCAAAACCGCCCGCGGCAGTAAAGTCGGTATTGAGCTTTATCTCTATCGACGGATAAGACGTATCTAAGGGCATGCGCCGCACATGAAATGTGGACCCGTCAGAGAGGACGGTAAGACCGTCTGTATTACCGAGGGTCTGGATGCTAAGAGCGGCCCTATCCGGGTGCACGACATACACCTTGTGTGTCGCATCCGCAAAGCGGTAGGCCCGCTTTTCTTCGAGGACTTCGCCGGTTACCGCATCAACGATAAAATGCCGCGTGGAAATGGGCTGCGCGTGCAGTACAAAGACGTCGAATACGCGCACCAGGCTCCCATCTTTCTTGAAATAGTAAGCCGCCTCAGCCGTCACCTTGAATCTTCCGTTTCCTCGTCGGTACAATGTTGCGTAGCGCGCGGCTATGTCTGCTTGATTGAAAAACCTAACTTTGGACTGCCTAGGGGGCACAAACGGGTGAGAAATTGGGTTCGTAGCGTAATCGATGTAGCCGTTTCGATTGTAGTGCAACCGCAAGCGGCTTTCCAAAACGGGAAGCCCCGCGTACTGCAAGTCAAAATCCATATGAGTATGCGTATGATCGGAAATCTCACGCACATTCTTCCACGTAAAGCCCGCGGGTAACCCAGAAAAGTACTGTTCGAAAAAATCTCGTGTGGCTCCTCTCATCGATACGCTCTGTTTAGCGGGGCTGTGCCCAAAGAACATTCGAAGTTGACCGCTCGAATAAAAGATCTCCCCCGCTAAACAGGGTAGGCCACAATAAATGACTCCTAGAACAAATAGCTTTACGCGGACCATGAGTGTATACGCAAGTCAGGCTACCATTTAAACTTCGAGACTTTTACCATCATAACACCCTTAAGCTTTTTTCTCTTTGGGCATATAATCTGTCAGAAAGACTTGCTACACCCAAGGTACTCCATGAAAACTCTGTTCAAACTTTTTGATGCACTGCAATCACACAATTCTCCGGAACGCACGGCCGCAGGGATCGCACTGGGAACCGCGTTGGGTTTCGTGCCTCTATTGAGTTTGCAGGGGCTAATGGCGATAGTTTTGCTTTTTGGGGTGCGAGTCAATTTGGTGGCTCTTAGCGCTGCGTTTGTCGTCGCAATGGGTGTGGACGCGGCCCTGCTCCCGTTTTGTCATCACCTTGGCACGATCCTGCTTGAGATGCCGGCACTGCAGGGCCTATGGACTTTTGTTGATAATGCGCCGCTACTCCCTTTCTTTAGGCTCACCGAGACATCGCTCCTAACCGACACCCTTCTCGCCGTCGTGTTGCCCGCCCCCATGTATGCGATTTCCCGCGCTTTGTATCCCAGAATACAAAAGCCACTCTATAGATGGCTTTGGGAACAGCCTTTTTTCCGAAATACGATGGGTACGCGACTGTACCGCCTGTACGCCAACTACAAGAAGAAGGATGCATTGCGCCTTTCCGGCTTTGTGACCGCGGGAGCTCTTTTTTTGGTTGTATCTCTTTACGTCTATTTGTTCGCAGGCTTCCACATTAAGCAACAGCTTGAGAGTGTTGCCACGCAACTTAACGGAGCCGACGTCTCCATTGAGTCCATTCACTGGACTCCTCTGAGCCCCAAGATGGAACTAAACGGGGTAAGTTTCGCAAATTATCGCGAACCCATGCAAAACCTCCTCGTAATCGATTCCGTAACAGCGTCACTGCGCCCAAATTTACTTTGGTATGCCCGCCTCTATTTCGACAATATTCAAGCAAGCGGTTTGCACTACGACACCGACCGTCAGGTTTCCGGTGCCGTTGAGCCCGCCCCCGCCCTCTCCGAAATTTCAGCCCCAGCACAAGCTTCTGCCCTTTATGGTTCCGCGCGCGCCGCCATGGGAAGTAACCCACTTATCAACCTCGGTCTGGAAGTGGGCACCAAGGACTTCGAAGGTACGATCCGGGAGAATTACGCAAGTCTAGAAGTACGCGAACATCTCCGCAGTTTGCAAAAAAAGCTTAACGAGACAAACAACGATTTTCTAAATCTCGAAACACGCGTCCCCTCCGATAGGGACATCAACAAATTAAAAGAAAGTTTTCTTGCGCTCCCCAATGAGGATGCGGCAACACCCCCTCCCGCCGCCACACTTGAACGCCATCTCACCGCCACACGTGAAGTCTGCACGCAAATGCAATCCAGAGTACAGGAGTTAGAGGAGGAACTTTTTGCGATTTTAAAAATGTCTGACAAAGATCGTTCCCGGCTGAGAGAGGCGCTGGGCATTGCGGATCTTAGCCAAGACGACTTATCGGATGCGCTCTTTGCGGACAAAATTCTAAATGCCATCGAGCGAGTTTCCGCCGGTATCCTTTGGCTGCGTCAAATAGCCCACCCAGGGACTCGGATGGCGCAAGCCGTTGGGCAAAGTCGACGCCTTGGCGCGTACCACACACTATACAGTTTTGATCACATCGCGCCGCGCCTTTACGTCGCTAGCGGAGCGCTCGGGACCCCTGACGAAGCCCTACAAGGAACCCTTTCTGGCCTCAGCAGTTCCCCCTCCCTTTCTGAGTCCACCTTGAAAATAACCCTTGTTGCCAAGGCTCCTGCTCTGCATCCGCTTTCGGTGACATTCAACGCCGATCACCGAGCCGATCGGCAAGAATCCCTGCAAGTGGAAACAGGCGCTTTTCCGTTGAAGCATTGGGGGCTTCACAGTGGTAGGGGCCTGGACTTTGAGATTGTTGCCGGAACGGCCACGCTCAACCTTCAAATGGAACTCTCGAACGACCGCCTAAAATCGGCTTTCGACTTGGCGATGCAGGACACCCAGGCAGTTTTACACTCCCGCAACCAAACTCTGGAAGAAATATTGAACTCCGTGGCCAAACATCACACGAACACCACTTTGCACGGAACAATCACTGGAAACTTCAACGACTTGAAACTTCACCTAACCAGCTCAATGGGAGTAGCGCTCGCGGGCAAAGTTCACCACCAGTTCCAATCCTATACCCAGGTAATGGACGCCAACTTACAAGACACCTTCGAACGCTTCACTTTCGAAAAGAGCTTGCCGCTAAAAACTCAAATCGATCGCCTTAAGAAGAAAAACGTTGACCCCGCGCTTACAGCACTAAAAGCACTCGGGGAGCTTAAGGCCTCCTTGCCAAAACCCGTGTCGTAGACCTAAAGCAGCGATAAAAGCCCTCGGTTTTCCTTAAGTACCGTTTGGGCCGCGATGTATCCCGGCGCGCCCATCACACCGCCTCCTGGATGCGCGCCTGCGCCACACATGTACAAGTTGCGAATGGGCGTTTTGAATTTCGCGTACTTTGCGAGCGGACGCATAAAGAACATTTGATCTAGAGTCATCTCCCCGTGCATGATGTTGCCTTCAGTAAGGCCATATTCCCTTTCCAAGTCGACTGGGGTGAGGACCTGAAAGTCTTCGACAGACTCGCGGAAGTTCGGAGCATAGCTGGTAAGAATTTCGAAGTTACGCTCCGCAAATTCCTTCTTGGTTGTATCGTTCCATTCCTTGCCATCCCGCCGCTTGTAGGGCGCATACTGAACAAACAAGGAGGCCACATGCTTACCCGCCGGAGCGAGCGTGTCATCCACCACGCTGGGAATCGTCATCTCGATCGAGGGGTACTCTGACGGTCGGCCCTGCTTGGCGTCCTCAAAGGCGCGCTCGATATAGTCCATCGTCGGAGCAATATGAATGGTCCCTCGGTGCTGAGGGCCGGCCTGTTTGCCCGGACACGCACTAAAATCAGGCAGCTCCTTGAGCGCCACGTTAATCTTCACGGTACCGCTCTTCATCCTAAAGGCGCGAATGTTTTCCAAGAACTCCGGCGGCAATGTGTCGGACGGAAGCATCCCCAAGAAAGTCCTCTTCGGATCGCAGTTGGAAAGAATACGCTTAGCTCGGAACTCTCGCCCATCACTCAGCACCACTCCACCGGCGATGCCATTTTTCACGTCGATGCGGGCCACTTCTGCATTGGTGAGGATCGTCCCGCCCTCTGCCTCAAAAGACTTCGCCAGGGCCTGAGTTAGCCCTCCCATACCCCCTCGCACATACCCCCACACACCGGGTTTGCCCTCCGTCTCGCCCATCACGTGGTGAAAGAGCACGTACGCCGTTCCGGGAGAGTACGGTCCCGCCCACGCCCCAATGATCCCATCGGTAGCCATGCGCACCTTTACCGCCTCGGATTCAAACCACTGATCCAAATATTCGGCGACGCTCATAGAAAACACGCGCAAATGGTCGTAGAGCTCGCTCCGTATGGCCCGCACCCGCATCATGAGTTTTAGAGAATTCAATACGTCACCAAAGGAGTTGGCAGTCGGATCCGGCGGAACTTGCATAAGCAGCGGCTGCACAAATTTGGACAGATCCTCCAGCTTTTGCTCAAACTGTGGAAACGCCACCGCATCTTTTTTTGAAAACTTGGCAATCTCCGTCTGGGTCTTGGCAGCGTCGCGCCAAAACATCAGGTAGCGTTTGTCTGGGAAAGGTGAAAATGAAGAAGGGCTGCGTTCAAGGATCTCGTAGCCGTAACGTTTAAGCTCTAGATCGCGGATGATCTCAGGCCTTAAAAGACTACAAACATAGCTCGTGGTCGAAACCTTATAGCCGGGAAAGACTTCTTCAGTCACGCACGCTCCCCCCACAACGTAGCGTCTCTCAAGCACCAACGTATTTAGCCCCGCCCGTTGCAAGTACCCGGCAGCAACTAATCCGTTGTGCCCACCCCCTACGACAATCGCGTCGTAACTCGCTCTTAGATCTTTACCCACAAGACCCTCCTAACTCAGTGCAATATGTAAGAGGGAAAGCGTATAGGAAAAATGAGGGATCGAAAAGCCTTTACCTTGTTCTGGGATGGAGTAGCCTACTCCACCTTCACGCCGCCACCGAGGCTTCAAGTACAGCGCCAGGAATGGGTCCTATCATCCCAGAAATCGTAGTAGCCAGGCCGCCCTGGTGTGGGAAAGGCCCACACGGCACGGCGGGCAAAGCTGTTCGCACTGATCCAGTGCGCTTGCGCTTCCGGGTGATCCGTGGGCTTAGAGACAGAAGGAACGGGCCGATCCTCATCCGCCGCCACATTTTTCTCAGGCGCAGAATCGCTCGCCTTTACTTCGTCACGGCTTCCCTGCGAACTCGACGGGGTACTGGGCTTAGAAGGCTCAACTTTTTCTGGGCCACGCGCTACTTCACCGCGTATGGGCTCGGGCTGTTTTTCGGGTGTTGCAAGCGGCGTTAGCACCGGAGGCGCTACGGGTGGCAATACCGGTGGCGCTACCACGGGCGGATTCGGGATGGCGGGCGGCGAAGGCGGCAATACGCTGACCGGCGGCACCGCACCGAGTGAGCCCTGCTTCAAAAGCGGAGCGGCAAAATTTCTATCAAGCCCACACGCACTGGCTTGACTCAGCAAAGATTGGATGGCCGCGTCTTCGGTCTTCGGGCGGGAATTACTGTAGGAATAAGGACCATGACCCGTACCAACAGACAAGCCTACCGACGATATAAGCAGGCAACTCAAAATGACAAGAAGGCGCCTCACGACAATACCTCTAACGTTCCGTTAATTACCTTTTGCGTTTGTCCCTACTGCGCCTATCCATTGCTAGAGGCATGCCAAAAGCGAGTGGAAGCAAAAGTTCACGGAGTTTAGCCACTTGGAGCGTGTTCCGGCAGTCAACGTACACGGCTGGAGTGTAGCCCAGCAGATCGGCCCAGTGACAATTCAGGGCAAGACATATCCACAGGCGTGTGACAAAAGGAACGTGGTACCTAGTCCTTCTTGAGGTGGCGTAGCAGAACGAGGTCACGGCGAAGGCGCGCAAAACTCACGGCTTCGTCTAGCTCCTCCGGATCGTCAAAATACTCAGAGGGGAGATTCAAAAGCGTTTCCGACGCTTCGCCGTGGTGGCCGGCATCTCTTTCCAAGGTGAAGCGGTAATAATTGAGCCAATGGGGCGCGGTCCCGACTTTTTTAACCATTTCAAGCGCCTTGTCCTTTTCCCCAACCGCGTTGTAGCAAAGGCTCAGGTGGTAGCGCATCACTACATCATTCGGGTTTTTGCTATGTGCGCGCTTGGCAAACAATAGGGCCTGCTCATACAAGCCATGCTCGTAACAAAATGTAGACTTATAATGATCGGCTTTGTATTCCCACCCGTCGTACTTTTCTAGTGCCTTATAGTAAGTGTCGGCCTCAGCTTCCTTGCCTATCATCAAATACGAATTGCCCGCCGCGTACAGCGCGTTTGGGTGTAGCTCCGCCATCCTAGCAACCTTCTCGCATGCCTGCTGGTGCTTTAAGTCGTCCTTAAGCCGAGCGTAACAGAACGGCAAATTCAGAAGGGCCGATCGCAGCGCAGGATCGATCGCTAACGCTTTTTCATAGTACAAAACGGCGTCACCCCAATGCCCATTTACGAAACACAGGTTCCCTTCGACGACGTACAAGTATTCTCGTCCGAACCCTTCTTTTTCACGGGACCAAAATCGCTTCCAGTAATCAAGGGTGTCGTAGATCTTACTGGTTTGCCCTGCCATCAACTGCAACACGGCCTGAAAAATTCTATCAAACAGGTGGTTGTGCTCCGCCCACAAGCCCAGCATTTTCTCAATGAGCATTTCTTTGAAGAGGAAACCCTCTCTCGCAAGTTCATTGATCATCTCAAACTGGGAAAAGAATTGACTATCAATCTCCAAAAACCCTGCGCGATCGGGGTTGCTAAAGCAAACATGGTACAGATAACGAATACAGGAATCGTAATCGGTAAGCGCCGGCGTTTCGGCGGAAAAGGACTGCATCTCGGCAAGCCAATAAAGGCTGGAACGAACCTCTTCATCCACAGAGGTATTTTCCCTGAGTAAGTTCTGTGCGGTTTCCCGGGCCCACCGTAACTGCCCCGAGGCGAGTAAGTTCAGGATCAGGTACGCAATCCCGCCATCCCGCTGCATGGAATCCACGAGGTGCTCGTACTCGGCTCTCGAGTTTTCGGAGAACTCGCTTCCAAAAAGCTCCTTGTGCAAGCCCCGCGCAATACTCGTCAGGGGCGCAAACTTGCCACCCGCGCATTCATACAGGTTCCAGTAGAGACCAGAAACCAGGCTCGCGCTTTCTGCAATCTGAGCAAATTCATAGGACAGTTTGGCAGGGACCGACTCCACGTTCCCAACATTCAGGTAAATAAACGCTTGGCGCAGCCGCAGACGGCCTTCGCCCACTTCTCCAAAAGCGAGCACCCGCAGTTCAACGAGCGCTCTCAGGCTTTCTAAGGCTTTTCGCTCGACAGCAGGCACGTCCATCGGCAGCAATCGTTCGGTCACATGTTCCAGAATCTGGCGATCTGAGGCGTCGGCGCGATCTCCAAAAAGCGCAACCAGTCGGGCAAACTCACCAGACTTTTTATCAGGAACGAGGCGAGTGACAAAAACGGGGCTACGCCAAACCAAAAACTCCACGCAGAGCCAGACGGCAAAAACAAATACAACAAAATAGTGCTTGTAATAAAGGCCCATACCGACAGTCGTCGCGACCAGCAAGGCTAAAAAGGCGGCTAGTATGTATTTCTTACGATCCACTTACGTACTTCTTCGTTCACTAGTGGGGGCCAGACCGCCTGACTCCCAGCCAGTCTTCGCACCGATCCCGTGTGTTATCAAGAGCAATCCAGGTGCCAAGTACAAAGCGCACGGAGGACGTCGGAACGCCCCAAACGTGCCCCATAATGCTTGGCACATGGCCAGGCACTGAACACGCAAAACGTAGTCGCTCCGTATACAGACGAAGGACAGTGGACGATTTTCGCAAAGCCTGCTTAAATGATCGCCAAAGGAGCGCTATGAAACCTCAACAACGCGTTGCGATCGTCGGCGGCACCCGTATCCCATTCGTCAAGTCGTTCACCCACTATAAAGATCACACAAACCTGGATCTGATGACGGCGGCTCTGCAAGGGCTAGTCGACAAATTCGACCTTAAGGGAAAAAAGCTCGGTGATGTCGCGTTGGGCGCAGTCATCAAGCATCCCAAAGATTTTAATCTCTCCCGGGAGTGCGTTTTGAACGTGGGGCTCGATCCCCACACACCGGGGTTCGACGTCCAACGCGCCTGTGGGACGAGCTTGACCGCGGCCATCGCGATTGCCAACAAAATAGCCCTCGGACAAATCGATATTGGCATCGCTGGAGGAACAGATACCAACAGTGATGCGCCCCTCACTTTCAAAAAGAAAG